>JAFEDL010000053.1:2473-18802 GCA_018241645.1 Pseudomonadota bacterium | reverse complement strand
GAGACCGAGCCGACGACCTGGGAAGCGCTGCGCGTGCTGGGGCTGTTCCCGTGAGCGCCGTGCCCTTCATCTCTCCCGCCATGGTCGACCGGCTCAACGGCCTCCGGCTCCGCGCCTTCGCCACCCGCCTCGAGCTAGGGCTCTCCGAGATGCTGACGCTCTGGCGCCTCGATGACACGACCGGCACCGTCATCGCCAAGGGCCCGACCCAGGTGCTCGTCGAGATGGCGAACGCGCAGGCCCAGCCCGATGGCTCGGAGGCGCTCTCAACCTCCGGCCTCCTCGGGACCATGAGCGCCTTCGCGCCCTGGGACGTGGCGAAGGCCGACACCTTCACGCTCTCGAACGGCGCCTCCGGCCACATCGAAGAGGTGCCGCCTCCGGCCCGCGGCGTGCAGACGGCGAGCTTCGTGCTGGAGGTCTGAGATGTCGGTCGCGATGAGCTTCTCCTGGCAGGAGCCGCCGTCCACGCTCTCCGCGCACCTCACATCGTGGGAGAAGCGGCTCCTCGACGCGATCGCCACCCTGGCCAAAGAGTTCGCGGGGCGGATGGAGTCGTACATGAAGCAGCACGCCCCATGGAACGACCGGACTGGGGCGGCCCGCCGCGGCCTCCGCGCCGTGGCCGAGATCGGTGCCACCTCTTTTGTCCTCCGCGTCTTCCACACCGTGGTCTACGGCGTCTTCCTCGAGTTCGGGACGCGGCGCATGGCGCCCCGCCCCATCCTCGCGCCGACGATCGCGCAGTTCTCATCGGCCGTGATGGGCGAGCTTCGCCAGCTCGTGGGCCAATGAGCACGATCACCTCAGCGATCTTCGACGCGCTCACCGCTGTGGGAGCATTGACGGATGCGCAACCCGCCGGCTTGGGCTTCAAAGTGTGGGACCGGTGGCTCACGCCCACGGGCCCGGGAGCGACGCCAGAAGCGTTCGATGCCACGAAAGGCGGCCGCCTCCTTCGCAACATCGTCATCCTCGAAGGTGGAGAGTACGGCCACCCCTCTGGCGACGCCGGGCTCGACGCCCGTCGCTGGGACTCCTTCCCGACCGTCTACTTCTTCGCCGAGGCGCACCGAAACGGGAAGGCGGCGGTCAACGACGCCGTCAAGCTCGCAGACCAAGCACTCCACACGCTTGATACAATTGCTAATGGGAATGAGCACGTGACCTACCGGATGGACAGCCGCGTGCCCATCGAAGACAGCGAAGCGTTTCCCGGCAACGTGGTGGCGATCGTCCGCTTCCGAGCAACCGGGGCTCGCGCGTACTAGGAGGCTCCCATGGCTGAGTCCGCGAACCGAGAGCTCACCCCCGATGAGGTCGCAGAGGTCACCGGTTACCAGGAGCTGGGGCTGGCCCTCCCCGAGAAGTACGCTGGCATGATCACCGAGAACGTCAACGGCCGCTTCGTCCGCCGGTTCCCCACCGCGGAGGAGAAGAAGTCGATCGACGCTGCGGCCAAGGCCGATGCCGACGCGATCGCCTCCCATGACAAGGCGCGGCGGACGATGCTCGAGGCGCACCCCGAGGCGCACGGCGTCGTGGTCACCACTGCGCCGACCCAGGACGTCGCCTCCCTGGTCGACGCCGCCAAGCACAAGGCGGAGCAGGCGGCGAAGTCCGCCGAGGCGAAGGCGTAAGATGCGGCGGGTCAAGTGGGTCGGTGACCCCTCGCCATGGTCTGACCCCGTGCTCTTGGAGGGGCTGGTCCGGGAGACGATCCCGCCACCCCTCCTCGAGCGTCTCCGCCGGTTCGAGAACTACCAGCGCGTCTGCGTCATCCCCGGCAAGACGGAGCTCATCCTGGGGCCGGCCCACGGCTTCACCACGACGTACCACTTCGGCCCCTACTTCTTCGTCCAGATGATGGAAGACGGCGACGCCGAGCGCCTGTTCGCCAATGAGTGGGACCGCTGGCAGTTCATCGACGTCACCGAGGTCTCGGACGAGGCGCACCGCCCTCCGATGACCAAGCGCCAATGGCAGGCGCTCCTCGCCTCCTTTGAGAAGCTGACCCTCTCCCGGAAGCTCGCCTGATGGGGCGCGAGATTGTTGTTGCCTGCCTCGATCGCCGTGGCGTCGTCGAGACTGCCGACGATGGCACGCCTCTGGCGTTCCGCTGGCCCTGCCGGAACCGGAAGTGCTGCCCGCCCCGCGAAGGGTTCCGCGCCATCCACAGAATGGTATTATTCAGTTGCGAAGGCCGCAGCGTGGGAGACTTGGCCACGACGTACGAGGCCATCCGTCCCAGGCCGATCAGCGACCTCGTCGACGCTCTCCCTCCCGACCGGGTGAGGCGAGAGGGCCCCGCTCAGCAGCCGTGAGATCCGGCTGAAGGAGTCTCTGAGATGCCTCTTGCAACGCACGGCCAGCAGCCGTACTCTGCTGAGGACTGCAAGGTGTTCCCCTTCTCGGCCGGCACGCCGGGGACGGGGCTCGATGTCCCGGGGTTCAACACGCTGACCTCGGACCCGCAGACCACTGAAGCCCAGAACCGTGGTGACAACCAGGTGATCGCCTCGGTCGCTTCGTTGGACTCGCTTGACCTCACCTTGACAGTCGGCATCTGGAACGTCGACGCGATCGCCGCGATCGCCGGCGGCACCGTCGTCAACGCTGGCACCACGCCGTCCCAGACGCGGACCCTGACCCACAACGTCAATGATGTCAAGACCGACTTCGCGCTCAAGGTCATGGCGAAGTCGAAGTCTCCGGACGGCGGCATGGTGCAGATCATCTTCCCGCGCTGCCAGAGCAAGAACGTCCCGGGTTACGGCCTCGCGGACGCCGACTTCAACAACCTCGACCTTGACATCTCGGCGATTCCGAACACCGCCGGCGACATCGTCTCCGTGAAGCAGTACGAGACCGCCGCGGCCGCGATCTCCACCACCTACACGTCGTAAGCCGCTCGTTGGCAAGCTCAGCGCGCGTCGAAGCGCAGAGGAGCGTCTCTCCATGGCGACCCGATCTGTCCCCACTCGGTCCCAGGCTCGCGAGCGCCGTGCCCAAGAGCGCGAGGGCTGGTGGATGGAGCTCCCCAAGACCGGGGGCTTCGCGCACATCCGCCGCCTTTCGGCGCTCGACAAAGTCTCGATCATGGGCCTCCCCGCCAAGATGCAGGACCTCGTGCTCGCGGCGTTCGTCGACATCGCGACCGGGGGCGAGCAGGCGCGGACCCCAGAGCAGTGGCAGCGGAACATCGACCGGATCGAGCGGATCGCGAACACGCTCTGCGTTGCCAGCTTCATCGAGCCCCGGCTGGTGATGACCGAGATGGAGCTCCCCGAGGGCGATGACAGCGTCCTCGTCGTGACCGACCTCCATATCGACGAGCGAATGGCCGTCTACAACATGGTCGCCGAGAACGCGACCGGGCTCGAGGTGGCGGCGAAGCTCGCCCCGTTTCGCGACCCGCCGGTGGGAGCTGTGGTCGCTGTACCGACTCTCTCGTCTAACGGGCTCTCGGCCGAGCGACTTGCTCGAGATGAGAGCCGATGGCGCACCAATGAGGAGCCGGCTGGGCTTTGACCTCGCCGTCCTCGAGTTTGGCGACGCGTTCGAACGTGCGAGGGACGCCACCGTGCTGGTCGACGCACCCAAGCCACGGAAGAACGAGCGGCTGAAGACCTCCCAGCCGAAATATTCTCGTGAGGAGCTCCTCGCCTTCCTCGGCATCGACGCCGAAGAGACCACCAGCACGCTCTCCCCCCTGACCGACTCGATGTGGGACGAGATGGAGTGGGGCGATGGCTGACATCGGCAGCGCCGTTGGTGCCATCGACCTCGTCTACAATGGTGGCACTGCGGTCAACCAGGCGAAGAGCGACCTCGCCGGGCTCGCGGGCCAGAGCGCCGACGTCGCCAAGAAGATGTCGGTCGCCGGCGGCGGGCTGGTCGCGCTCGGCGCCGCCGCCCTCGCGCCCCTGGGCCTCGCCTCAAAGTCGGCGATCGGCTTCGGCGAGCAGATGGCGAACGTCAACTCCATCCTCAAGCTCAGCGATGACCAGATCGCCGGGCTTGGGCAGCAGGTCCTCGACCTCTCCGGTAACACGGCGAAGGGGCCTACAGAGCTCGCCGCCGGTCTCTACAACGTCGCCTCGGCGGGCTTTTCCGGCCAGGAGGGCCTCACCGTCCTGACCGCGGCGGCGGAGGCGGCGAACGCGGGCCTCTCCACCACGGAGACGGCGACCAACGCGATCATCCCGGTGATCAAAGCGTACGGCCTCCAGGCCTCCGACGCTGGCCACGTGTCCGACGTGCTGTTCCAGACGGTCAACGATGGCATCATCTCGTTCGACCAGCTTGCGAACAACATGGGCAACACGATCCCGATCGCCGCTTCCCTCGGCGTCCCGATCGAGCAGCTCGGCGCCGCCTACGCCCAGATGACGCTGAACGGCGTGAACGCGTCCCAGTCGGAGACGCAGATCGCCTCCCTGATGCGCTCCGCCCTGAACCCGACCACCGACCTGACCGCCGCCGTCCAGCAGTACGGGTACGAGTCGGCCTCCGCCCTGATCCAGGCGAAGGGCCTCCCCGGCTACCTTGAGTTCCTCGGCAAGGCGTCCGGCGGCTCGACGGAGGCGCTCTTCAAGCTCCTCGGCACCCAGGAGGCGACGAATGCCGCCCTGATCTTGGGGAAGAACGGGGTCGCCGACTACAACGGCGAGCTCGACAAGATGGCGCACGCCTCGGACGGCGCCGGCTCCACCCAAGAGGCACTCGACAAGCAGATGCAGTCGACGGCCTTCGCCGGGAAGGCGTTCGGCGCGGCGATGGAGCGCGCCGGGATCGCCCTTGGCCAGAAGCTCGAGCCCGCGATCCAATCGGCACTGAAGGCTGGCACCTCGCTCGCGCTCGGCTTCGCTCAGCTCCCCGACGGGGTCCTCCAATTCATCGCCACGTTCGGCGGCGCGGTCGGCTTGGTCGCCACCGGCGCGGGCACGTTCCTCCTCGCCGCGTCGAAGGTGATCTCCTTCGGGAAGGCGCTCAACGAGGCGGGCATCTCCTTGAAGGGGTTCGGCCTCGGCGCCGGGCTCGTCGGCCTCGCGCTGGGAGCCGGCATCCTCGCGTACCAGACCAACTTCCTCGGGTTCGCCGACAAGGTGAACGCAGCGATGGCCTCGGCGCAGGCGGCGGTCACCGAGTTCGGCGACGCGTTCCAGACGGCGTTCGCCAACAAGCAGGCTAAGGGCTTCAACGTGATCGCCGCGGGGGTCGGCGCGTTCGGCGTCGCGCTCAAGAAAGCGACCGGCCTCGACATCACCGGCTTCACGCGCGACCTGGCCGGCGCGGTCCAGGCGGCCGGCGACGCGTTCCAGCAGGCCACCGACCAGGGGCTGAACCCCTTCTCCGCTGCCTTGGAGGCCGCTAGCGGGTTTGCGCAGTCCTTTGGCTTTGACGGCCTCGCGTCGGGCATCGACGGCTTTGCCAAGGGCCTAGATGGCTTCGTCACTGCGTTCCAGGACGCGACTTCCAAGGGCATCGACCCTTTCCACGCCGCAGTCCAGGCGCTCGACACCGTCTTCCCTCAGGCGCAGGGCGCGATCGACACCTTCGCCTCCGTCATCGAGAACACGGCGAGCACGATCGGCAACATCGGCGGGGCGCTCCGCGACGCGCTCGGCGGGCTGAAAGACCTTGACCTCGGTACCTTCTTCGGGAAGCTCGGGGAGGCGGCTTCCGCCTCGATCGGCGGGCTGGCCCAGAACTTCCAGACGCTGTGGGGCGCGATCCTCCAAGGCGTGCAGTCGGTCGACTGGAGCTCTGTCGGCTCCTCGATCCTCAACGGCCTCCAGTCCGCCTCCTCGTCCCTGCAGACCTGGGTCCAGGGGATCAGCGACCAACTCATGAGCGCCCTCGGCTCGATCGACTGGGGCGGCGTCGCCTCGACGATCGGGAACGGCATCTCCTCGGCGATGGGCACCCTCGGCTCGTTCCTCGGGACGGTTGGCTCCGCCATCGGCTCCGCGATCCAGGGCGCCGCCTCCGCTCTCGGCACGATCGACCTCCCCACCGTCGCTTCCACCGTCGGCTCGGCGATCATGACCGGCCTCGGGAACCTGGGCTCCTTCCTCGGCTCCCTGGCCTCCACGATCTCGACGAAGATCAAGGACGCCGCCGCCACGATCCCCGCTCCAGACCTCGGGACCATCGCCTCCACGGTGGGCACCGCGATCACCACCGCGCTGAGCTCTGTCGGTGACTTCCTCAAGACGGTGGGCCAGACGATCAGCGACGCGCTCAAGACAGCGGCCGGCACGATCCCCACCCCAGACCTCTCGGCGATCGCTTCCACCGTCGGGACCGCCATCCAGTCGGCGCTCTCCAACGTTGGCTCGTTCCTCACCTCGGTCGGCCAGACCTTGATGACGGCGCTCCAGACGGCCGCCACGAGCATGGGCCTCCCCGACCTCAGCGGCGTCGCCTCGAAAGTGGGCACGGCGCTTGAGTCCGCTCTCTCCGGGATCGGCACCTTCATCTCGGGGGTTGCGACCTCGGTCTCCGACGCGATCACCGGCCAGCTCGGCCAGGTGACGATCCCCGACGCCACGACCGTCGTCTCCAAGGTCGGCTCGGCGATCACCACGGCGTTCACTGACATCGGCTCCTTCATCCAGGGCGTCGCCGGCTCCTGCGGCTCGGCCCTCATCGAGGCGCTCGGGAACATCGACCTCAGCGGGCCGATCCAGGCGATCCAGAGCATCGGCACCGTGCTCGTCGAGACCGCCGGGAAGGTGACCGGCCTCCAGACGCAGCTGTCCGGCGTCTTCGCGACGATCGGCGCCCTCGACTGGTCGGGCATCTTCACGACGCTGACTACCGCTGTTGGCACGCTCGCCACCGACGTCCTCCCCAAGGTCCAGGCCTTCGGGGACGGCGTGAAGACGATCTTCGACACCGCCTCCAAGCTTGACTGGTCCACGATCTTCTCCACCCTGACCAGCCTCGGCGACTCAACGTTCTCAACCGCACAGACGGCGCTCGAGAACTTCGGGAAGGCGGTCCAGACCGTCTATGACGCCGTCTCCAAGATCGACTGGTCCGCCGCCTTCAGTGGGCTCACGACGGCGGTCTCGACGGTCGGTGACGCGATCACCACCGTCCTCGGCAAGGCCGGCGAGTTCAAGGACAACGTCGCCTCCGCCCTCGGCCTCGGCGCGCAAGGCGGCGGCTCCCTGGACCCGAGCTCCAAGGTCCCCGTCTCTCTCGACAACGTCGACGTCAAGATCGCCGACTCGTTCGGCCAGTCGGTCGCCGACCGGATCATCGCTTCGGTCGCCGTCGCGAACTGGGACTCCCTCTCCACGGTCGTCTCCACGTCGATCGGGACGGCGATCGCCGGGGCCGACGTCGCCGTTGCCGAGACCGCGAAGACCTCCGGTGCCCGCCTCCTCGCCGCGATCGGCCAGGGCCTCGGCCCCGGCGTCGAGGGCCTGGCGGCCGCGCTCAAGGCGGTGATCTCCGCGGCCATCACCACGGCGACCGCGAGTGGTGGGGACGAAAGTGACCAGGCCGGGGTGGGGATCGGTGCCTCGATCGCCGCGGGCCTCGCCAGCTCGGTCGGCTCTGCGAACTTCGACGCGGTGGGCGCCGCCGTCAAGGCCAAGCTCGCCGCCGCGCTGGCCACCGGGCTCGATGGCGTGGACGCCGGTGGTGGTGACCCCGCCGCCGGTGGCCAGGCGGCCGGCTCTACGGGGATCGGCGCCTCGGTCGCCTCCTCCCTCGCCAGCTCGATCACCGCCTCGGACTTCTCCGCGGTGGGCACCGCCATCCAATCCAAGATCTCTGAGGCGCTCGGGGCGGCGATGAGCGGCGGTGGCGACCCCGCAGCCGGGGGCCAGGCCGCTGGGACCGACACCGGAGGCGGCCTCGCAGCCGGCGTGGTCGCTTCCTTGGTCGCGAGCATCCAGGCCGCCGACTTCTCCCCGGTGGGCGCTGCGATCTCCGCCAAGCTCTCCGAAGCTCTTGCCTCCGGTGGCACGCAAGGCGGCTCCCCAGGTGGCGGCCGGGACAGCGGGGCGGCGGCCGGCAGCGGGCTCTCCGGGATCGGCGAGTCGATCGTCACGCAGATCGCGACGGGCATCACCACCGCGAGCGACCAGATCTCAACGGCGATCTCCACGGCCCTGACTGCCGCCGGCACCGCGATCACTACGGCGACGCAGGCCTGGGACGCCACGATGCAGACGGCGATGACCACGCTGGGAACCGACGTCTCCACCGGCATGGCCGCCGTGCAGACCGAGATCACCACGGCGTTCGACACGATCGGCACGACGGTCACCACCGCGACGACGACGATGACGACCACCGTCCAGACGATGGCCACCAACTTCGGAACGGCGGGCACCGACGCCGGCACGCAGTTCAACACCGGGCTCCAGGGCGGGATGACGGCGGCCCAGACGACGGTCACCAACGCGATGGCTGCGGTCCAGGCCGCCCTCGACGCCGGAGCGCAAGGGGCGTTCGATGCCGGCGCCGCGATCGGCGAGGGCTTTGCGAAAGGCATGGAGTCGGCGCTCGGCCGCATCCAGGACGCCGCGAACGCGATGGTCGCCGCCGCGAAGACGGCTACCGAAGCGGAGGCGGAGATCGCCTCTCCGTCGAAGGTGTGGCAAGACCTCGGCTACCAGACCGGCCTCGGCTACGCGACAGGCATCACCGACGCCACCGGCAAGGTCGGCGCCGCCTCTGCGGACTTGACGAACTCGGCGACCGACATGGTCAAGAAGGTGATGGCCAACGCCGACGACCTCCGCTCCCATTGGCAGGGCGTCAGTGACCAGATCGTCAACGACCGCCGTCAGTGGGCCAACGACCTCCAAGACAAGCTCATGGCGAACGTCAACGTCGTCGTCGATGACAAGGAGATGGGCAAGTACGTCATCGGCAAGGCCGTCGCCCCGATCCTCAGCGCGCACGGCCGCGTGGGCCACCGCACCGGGAGGTTCACGTAATGGCGATCCTGGGCACGCAAGTCACCACGCCGACGTTCCCGGGGACGGTCGTCCAGGCCGGCACGCTCAACACGCGAGCCTGGGTCGACACGCAGTTCATCGCGCCCGCCGCCGGCTGGGTCACCCGTCTCGGCGCGTGGATGCGGCGGAACGGCAACTCGCCGAAGGTGACGCTCGCCCTCTACGCCGTCCTCCCCGATGGCACGCCGGGCGCGCTCCTCGGGAAGACCGCCCCATTCAACCCGACGTCCGGTGGCGGCGACTACGCTGGCCCCCTGGTCGATGCGTCCGGCAACCCGACTGCCGCACAGCTCGAGGCGGGGCAGCGGTTCGCCATCGCGTTCAACGTCATCAATGGCTCGATCGAGTACCCGAACCTCTCGCTGACCACCGTCTGGAAGCGGCAGACCACGTCCGGCGTCCCCACCAACCCGCTCGCCCCCACGCTCTTCGAATCTGACTACGCCTTCCCCGCGTACGCCGACTTCACCTCGACCGCCGCCCCAACGATGGCGATCCTCACGCCGGTCAACGGGGCGAGCGTCAACACCTCCGCGCCGACCTTCTCAGGGACATACGCCGACGCCAACAACGTCGCGCCGATCTACGACAAGCTCGCGCAGTACGGCTTCGAAGTCCGCCTCCTGGGCCAGACGACGCTCCTCTGGGGCGGGGCGGCGGCGACGTTCGCGGCCTCCTCCGGCGAGCAGGCGGCGAACCAGTGGTCGCGCGTGTACGGCGGCTCCGCCCTCGCCGGTGGCTCCACCTATGAATGGCGCGCCCGGGTCGCCGACCAGACCGGGACGTGGAGCCCGTGGACTGTCTGGAACCGCTTCTCCGTCAACGCGCTCGGGCAGGTCGACGTCTCGGTCGCCACCAGCCCAGCGGCGAAGGTCGACACCGACTCGAGCCTGATTGCGTGGGGCGGCAACTGGTTCCACCCGCAGGGGCTCTCCGCCAACCTCGCGCAGGTCCAGATCCTCCAAGATGGCCTCGTCCTCAAGCTCGGCGCCCAGGCCACACCCTCCCCGGCCACCGTCGCCTCGAGCGCCGTCCCGGGCACCGCGTTCACCGTCCCCGCCGCCTCCTCCGGGATCGGTGCGATCCAGCCAGGCACCTACCAGTACCAGCTTCGCGCTCGGGCCTCCGATGGCCAGTGGAGCTCCTGGTCCGCCCCCGACACGTTCGTCATCAACGCGCCGGCGAACGTCCCGTCTGGGATCCAGCCGCCGTCGGGCGCGGCCTCCACGAGCCGGCCGCTCCTCGAGTGGTTCCTCTCCGACCCTGACCCCGATGACGTCCCGGGGGCGGACGTCCAGAGCGAGGTCGAGCTTACCCGGCCGAACGGCTCGATCATCAACTTCACGACGCTCAACTACAACACCATTGAGAAGACGGGCTTCTACCAGCTTGGCGCCACGGAGATGCCGGCCGGCTCGTACGGAACCTACAAAGTCCGCGTCCGCGCCCAAGACCTCTCCGCCGGCGCGTTGGGCTACTCCGCCTGGTCCGGCCAGCAGACGTTCGACTGGGTCTCCGGCGCGACGGTCGCGATCTCCGCCCCGACGGAGGGGCAGGTGGTGGGGACGGCGGCGCCGACCATCGCCTGGACGGTCACCGGCGGGACGCAGCAGCGCTTCCAGGTGACCGTCTACCTTGAAGACCACGCCACGCCGATCCGGTCGTCCGGCCAAGTCTCGAGCGCCGTCTCCGCGTACACGATCCCCGCCGGCTGGCTCCTCAACGACACCGACTACGACCTCGACGTCACCGTCTGGGACGCCTCGAACGCCAAGTGGGTGAGCCTCCGCCGCCACTTCCGGGTCCACTACTCGGCGCCCGACCTCGTCACCGGAGCGCAGGTCTCGTACGTCAAAGCACGCCGCGACTTCGAGCCATCGGTCGCCTTCGTCACCTGGGACTACACCAACTACCCGCCGGGCGAGTTCGGCGGCTACGTCCTCCGTCGCCGTGAGCAGGGAGAGGCCCTCGACGATGCGATCGTCCTCCAGGCGATCTCCTCCGCCGGCCAGAACCAGTGGCGCGACCACTTCATCCCGGGGAACACGCCATGCCTCTACTCGATCTCTCAGCTCCGGCGCGTCGGGGCGGACGTCCTCGAGTCGGCCCCCGTCGACATCGAGGCGACACTCGCCCTGAATGTCGCTACCCTCTCCTCTGCGATCGACCCCGAAGGCGTCCGCGCCGCGATGATGTGGCTCGACGGTGACATCGGCGGCGGCTTTGACCGGCCGGAGCAGGCGTACATCACATGGGGCTCCCAAGGGAAGGAGATCTTGATCACCTCCCCCGCCGACTACGGGGCGGAGCGCCTCTCATTCACAATCACCGTCATGAACGACACGCGTGGTTCGATGATGGACCACTTCCAAGATGTCCGCGCGTTGATGAAGGCCGGCCACCCGCTCTGCCTCCGGATGGAGCACGAGCGCTGGTTCTTCCGCGTCGACAAGTGGAGCTGGAAGCGGGCCGGCCTCGGCAAGCGCACGATCTCATGCTCCTTCAAGGAGACCGGGTACGTCGAGGGCGTCACCGCCCCGATCGCATAGGAGGCTTCGATGCCTGGGAAGAGCACATACCTCGCGCGCGCCGTCCTCAACCACATGCTCCGGACGGCGACGCTCTCCAAGACGGGGACCGACTACATCTCGCTCCACACCGCAGACCCCACCGACGCGAACCTCACCGCGACGGAGCTCTCGATCGGGGTCGGCGGCTACTCGCGCGTCGGGGTCTCCGTCGCCGACGCGTCGTGGTCGTCCCCCGCCACCTCGGGCGCAGACGAGTACGTCACCAACTCCAACCCGATCACCTTCGGCTCCCCGACCGCAGACTGGGCCGGCGGCGCGGCGATCACGCACTTCGGCATCTACGACGCGTCGACCGGCGGCAACCTCCTCTACTCGGCGCCGCTGGGCACGAGCCGGACGGTGCTCAACGGTGACAATGCGCCGCAGTTCGCCGCCGGCGCGCTCGTCATCCGGGAGAACTGATGGCCGGCTTCCAGGCCAAGACCGGCGTCATCCTCGCCCCTGGCTCAGGGGGCAGCACGGTCACCCTCGGCTTCCGGCCGAAGGCGATCGTGCTGTGGACGTCGAACGCGACGGCGAACAACGCGTGGTCGTCGCACCTTGACCTGGGCCTCGGCTTCTGGGTGAAGGGGCCCAGCGGCGCGATCCGGAACCAGAGCCAGTGGGTCCGCTCCGCCAACGGGGTGAACACCTCGAACGCCCAGAGCGGACTGAACGCCGGCCGCGCTCTCCAGGTGCGCGACTGGTACGTCAACGCGCTCACAGACACCGCCACCGGGTTCACCGTGACGTATGGCTCGAACCCGCCGACCAACACGCGCCTCCATTACCTGGCGATCGGCGGCGACGAGGTCAACGCGCAGATCCTCTCCTGGCAGCCACGGTCGACGATGGTGGCGGGGCAGGTGGTCCCAGTCCGCGGCGTTGGCTTCCGCCCCGTGGCGCTCTTCGCGATCTCCTCGATCTTCGGCACCATCGGCGGCGCCGCGTCGGCCGACCATGGCCTGGGCTTTGGTGTCGCCGACGCCGTCAAGAGCCAGTGGAGCTGGGCCGGCACCTCCAAAGACGGCGTCAACCCGATCGTCACCACGCGCTGGTGGGACGAGGCAGCCGCCGTCTCCGCCGTCACCTCCGGCGGGGTTGCCGCGTTCCGGGCCTCAGTCTCCGCCTGGCAGGACGACGGCTTTGACCTCTCCATCTTGACCGCGCCGACCAGCGTCCTCGAAGGCAACGTCTACTTCCTCGCGCTCAGCGAAGTGCGCGCCGTCGCCCTGGCCCAGGCGAAGCCGGTCGGCACCGCCCCCGCCGCCCAGACGCTCTCCCCCGGCTTCTCGAACCCGGCCGTCGTGCTCTTCGGCAGCGCGGAAGTCACGGCCGTCGGCGCCGGGAGCTCGAACCGGGGGACGATGGGCGCCGCCGATGGCACCACGATCTCCGCCGCCGCGTGGAGCGACACCACAGCCGCCGCCCCGACCACCGCGAAGGGCCTCGCCAGGAGCGGCGACGGGGCGGCCATCGTCAAGGCGGACAACGGCGCCGGCACGACGGAGGCGGTCGCCAACGTCACGGCGCTCGGGACCGCCACCACGCTGAGCTGGACGACGAACGACGCGGTCGCCACGCGGTTCGGCGCCTTCTTGCTCGGGGCGGCGAAGAACGCGCTCTCCGGCGTCATCGGCGCGGGCTCTGCCGCCTCCGCCACCAAGCTCCCTTCCCCGACCCCGCTCTCGGGCACCGTCCGCGCCGGCTCCAAGGCTGAGGGCTCCCTCGTCCCCTGGGCGAAGTTCAGCGGTTCCGTCGGCGCGGGCTCCTCCGCCTCCGGCTCCCTGAAGACCGGCGCCCGCCTCAAGGGCTCTGTTGGCGCAGGCTCGTCCGCCTCGGCCGACCGCATCCGCCGCTCCGTCACCTTCACCGGCACGGTCCAGGCGGGCTCCTCCGCCTCCGGGAACCTGGGGCGCGGCTTCGTCGTCTCCGGCGTCGTCCAGGCGGGCTCCTCGGCCGCCGCCGTCAAGCCGCTCAAGACCGACACGCGCCTCATCGGCACGATCCAGGCGGGCTCGGCGGCGGACGGCGCGCTCCGGATCATCCTCCCCATCGTCCGCCAGGCGCTCCCCGGCGAGATCGCGGGGACAGTCAACTGGCACATCAACCCCTCCGTCGAGTCGGGCTCCGCGATCGGCTGGGACGTGGCCGGCAGTGCCACCGGCGTGGTCTCGACTGACGACGCCTGGGACGGGGCGCGGTCGTGGAAGGTCGTGACTTCGGGAGCGGTGGGCGACGGGGTGCGCGCGGTCGGCGTCGGCGGGATGGGCCTCTCCGGTGACCCCCGGACGGTGTTCGGCCAGCTCCGCGTCAAGGGCCCAGCGGGGACGGTGCTCAGCGCGATCACCCGCCTCCATTTCCGAGGCCTAGCGACTCAAGACAGCGACCCCGTGACGGTGACGCTCACCGGCGCCTGGGACCCCATCTACACGATGCCGGTCGTCACCGCCTCCGCCACCGCGCTCGACCAGGCGGAGGTGATCGTCACCACTACGGCGACCGGCGCGGTCACACTCTACGCCGATGGCGCGCAGCTCGAGGAAGACCATGGCGCCGGGGCGACGCCCTGGGCCTCCGGCGCGTACAACGCCGACGCCGGGGTCTGGGCCGGGGCGGCGCACAACTCGGTGACGATCCGCCAGCCGATCCCGGTGGCGATCACGGCGCTCGGCAGCGGCGGCTTCGTCGTCATTGAGTCGACGCTCTGGCGCGCCACCTCCGACAACCGGTGGCTCGAGGATCTCTCCGAGTGGGTGATCTCGGGCACTGTCTCCTGCGACGCCGGCCGCGCCGAGACGTGGAGCTTCGACCTCTCGCTGATGTGGGAAGGCTGGCAGAAGCTGACGCCTTTCCAAGACTGGCTCGCTCCCGTGCTCAAGGTGACGTACCCGAACGGCGACGTCTATGAGGGGCAGCTTGGGCTCTACCTCGTCGGCGACTCCCCGGTCTCCGTCGGGGAGTTCGCGCGCACCGTCCGGGTCTCCGCCCACGACCCGCTCTGGCTCTTGGGGAAGCAAGGCTTCTTCGCCCCGGTCGTCGTCCGCCCCGGGATCGACCGGATCCGCGTGGTCAGGGAGACGCTCGACGGCGCGGTGCTCACCGACGACGACACGGGGCGGCGGCGGTACGTCATCGCGGACTCCAACAAGGAGTTCAAGAAGGTGCGCGAGTGGCCTCGGAAGACTTCGCGCCTCGCGCTCTGCAATGAGGTGCTCAAGGGCGCTGGGTACTACGACCTCTGGACCACGAAGACGGGGATGATCACTTCTCGCAAGCGCGGCGAGTCCCGCCTCCGGAACCGCCAGCCTGTCCGCCTCTGGGCCGCCTCCGCTCCGAGCGGCTACGACTTCGGGACCGCGATCCGCCGCGACACGAGCCTGACGAGCGAGGTGATCGGCGCCGTTGAGATCAAGCCCTCCGAGAGCGACATGGCCGACGAGATCGCGATCGTGGGCGACGACCCCGACCTCGGCCGGTTCTACGCGAAGTGGACCATCCGCAACAAGAAGAACAAGCGCGCGGCGATCACCGACCGGGGGAAGGTGAAGCGCATCCCCTGGCCCGTGCTCGATGACAACGCGACCGCCGCCGAAGTCGCCGGCGCCCTCGCCGATGAGCTCTCCACCCTCGACACACGGATCTCGATCTCCGTGGTCCCTGACCCGACGATTGACTTCACGCACGAGACCGTGAGCTTGGCGATCTGGGACGCCTTCAACCGTGAGGTGGCGGTCGGCCAGTGGGCCGTCCACGCCGTCCGCTACGGCTTCACCCCGTCCGACGCGCTCATGGAGCTCGACCTCGGCAAAGTCAGCAACGCCGACGACCAGGTGCAATGATGGACGACCCCTCTTCGCTCCCCACGGGGGCGCCCCAGGCGAGCAGCCGGCCAGGCCCCGAGCACGAGGCCTTGATCCGGATGATCTACGACATGATCGACACGCGGCTCGATGACCGCCTCCCCAAGCTCGGCACCGTGCGGGGGATGGACGGCGGGAAGGTGCGCGTGCAAATCGACGATGAAGACGACCCGCGGAGCGTGGGCTTCCCGCGGAAGACGGGGCAGCGCTACCGCAATGGCGACCGCGTCGTGCTGATGCCCACCCAGTCCGGAGGCGGTGACCACGTCGTGCTCGGAACGGTGACCGGAAACCAGGGGAAGGCCAGCGAGGGCGTCGTCGACACGGCGGACCTCGCGCAGAACGCGGTCACGAAGACGGAGCTCGCCCAGAATGCGGTCGACACGGGGAACGTCGTCGACAACGCGATCACAGAGGGGAAGATCAAAGACAACGCGGTCTCGAACTCGAAGCTCGACGCGGCGACGCAGCGCGCGCTCGCCTCGATCCCAACGAACGCGCAGATCTCGGCGATCGCGACGAACGTCGGGGAAGACGGGAAGCAAACGAAGTATAATGGCAAGGGCGGAGCGTTCAAGACGATCGGCGACGCGCTCAGAGACATCGACTCGCGGCTCGGCAAGCTGGAGTAGCCATGAGCGTTGACCTTTCTACAATCATCGACCGAGGCGACCGCTCTTCCTCCCTGACCGAGCTCCGGCGCGACATCGCCATCGACGACACCTCGCTCCCCGTGCTCTCCACCGCTCCGTTCGCCGACTCCGGCGTCCTCCGCGTCGGGAGCGAAGCCGTCGAGTACACGAGCAAGACCGACGTGTCGTTCGAAGGCTGCACTCGGGGGACGAGGACCGACCAGGGCTTCACTCCGGCCCAGGAGCACCCCGGCGGCACGCACGTCTGGAGCCTCGA
>JAFEDL010000053.1:1467-2414 GCA_018241645.1 Pseudomonadota bacterium | reverse complement strand
CTCGGGGCGCAGCTCCCTCCCGGGCAGGCCTTCTTCGCGCGATCATGGGGCGTCGCCGGCTCTGGGAAGGGCCAGCTCGACGGCATGGTCGGCGCCTGCCAGGACGACGCAGGCTTCGTCTACACGGGGCACCAGTCGCGGCAGGCCGTCCAGAAGTTCTCGCCAAGCGGCCAGCTCCAGTGGATCGTCGCCGACCCACAGCTCGGGCTGATCAACTCCGTCGCGTTCGACGGGAAGCAGACGATCTGGGTCGCGTCGAACGGCGTGCCGGTCCTCGCCGCCGTCTCCAAGTCGGGGAAGATCAAGGGCTCCTGGGACCGGGCGGCGCTGGGCTACGCGACGGCGGCGTACATCTGCTGTGACTTGGTCGGCCGCGTCTGGCTCAGCGACCTCAGCGCGACGATCTACCGGTTCAACCCGTCGCTCGGCGCCGTTGACCAAGTCGTGCCGTTCACGACCGGCGTCGGCCTCGGCCAGTTCGCCACGATCCCCACCGGGATGGCAGTCGACCCGGGGACCGGCTTCCTCCATGTCATCGACATCGCCGGTGGGCGCGTCAACGTCTGGGACCCGGCAACGCAAGCGTGGCAGACGTCGTGGACGCTGACCGGAGCAGGGAACTCTGCGCACATCTCCATTGACCCCCGGTTCCGGTACCGCCATGTGCAGCTCTGGGACACGGGGACCACAGAGACGATCGGCGCGTTCACCGACACCGGGACGGCCGCTTTCACGTACGGCAGCCGGGGCTCCGGCAACGGCCAGTTCAACAGCATCCTCTCCGTCGACGCCACGATCCCTGGCCAGGTCGTCGTGGCCGATGTGTCACTGGCGCGAATCACGGTCTTCAACATCACTCCGAGCCCATCATCTGGTGCGACCGGCCCCACAGGCCCCGCTGGCTCCCAGGGCCCCCAAGGCTTCCAGGGGGCTGTTGGGTCCCAGGG
>JAFEDL010000053.1:0-1388 GCA_018241645.1 Pseudomonadota bacterium | reverse complement strand
CCCCCTCCGCCTGGATCGAAGGCGTGGTCACAATCACCGGTGGCACGAGCTGGTCGGTCGTGATCGACCAGTTCGGCGGCACGGGGGCGAAGACCGACTGGGTCGCCAGCCTCGCCGGGCTCGTCGGCGCGCAGGGGAGCCAAGGGGCGTACGGCGGTGCCTGGACCATCCCCTACACCTTCGACACCAGCACCGGCAACGCGGACCCCGGCAACGGCAAGCTCCGGCTCGACAACACCACCCAGAGCAGCGCGACCGTGATCCGGGCGGACCTGCTGAACAGCGACGGGGCGACTGTCACCGGGGTTCTCGACGTCCTGTACATCAGCCTCACCAGCCCGGTCGGCGTCTTCCGTCTGGTGAAGCGCGGCGACCCCACGGCCTGGCTCGAGGGCCGGGTGACCAACGTCACCCAGCCGGCCGGCTACCGCAACCTCACGATCTTCGTCGACGCCAGCTCGGCTGCCAGCCCGTTCGCCAACGGCGACGCGGTGCTGCTGTGCCTGGAGCTGGCCGGCGGGGCAGGACCGCAGGGGACCACCGGTCCCCAGGGCAACACGGGAGCCCAGGGAGCGGCCGGGACGGCCGGTGCGCAAGGTGCGGCCGGCCCGCAGGGCGCAGCAGGGCCGCAGGGCACGGCCGGGGGGACTGGCCCGACCGGCCCGCAGGGCACGGCAGGCAGCGCGGGGGGCCAAGGGCCGACCGGGCCGCAGGGCACGGCGGGAAGCCAAGGGCCGCAGGGAACGGCCGGGTCGGCAGGGTCACAAGGGCCGACGGGGCCGCAGGGCGTCGTCGGGTCGGCCGGATCGCAGGGACCGCAAGGGCCGACCGGGCCGCAGGGCATCTACGGCGGGGCGTGGACGCACCCGATGGCCTTCGACACGACCACGACCGCGGGCGACCCGGGCAACGGGAAGCTGCGGTTCGACAACGCGACGAAGTCGTCCGTCACCTCCCTCTACGTGGACAACCAAGACGGCAACGGGGCGTCGCTGACGACCATGCTGCCCTACGCGACGGGCGGGACCGTGCGGGTCGTCTCGGCCACGGACGCGGCGAAGTTCGCGGAGTACGCGGTCACCGCCTCGACCTCGCTGGTCGGCTACTTCGCGATTGGGGTGACGCACGTCGCCAGTGCCGGCGCGTTGTTCGGCAACGGCGACCCGGTGCTGCTGCTGCTGGACCGGGCCGGGTCGGCCGGGCCGCAGGGGGCTGTTGGCGGCACCGGCCCGACCGGCCCGCAGGGCACGGCAGGCAGCGCGGGGGGCCAAGGGCCGACCGGGCCGCAGGGCGCGGCCGGAGCCCAGGGCTCGCAAGGCGCGCAGGGCTCCCAAGGCGTGGCCGGCGGTGAAGGCGGTGGCGGTGGCGCCGGGATGTGGGCCCCGGTT
>JAFEDL010000052.1:4985-43809 GCA_018241645.1 Pseudomonadota bacterium | reverse complement strand
CACGGCGCTGCGGGTGGCGCTGGGCGTTGCCTGGGCGACGCTGGTGGCCTCCGAGCTGATTGCGGCGCAGCAGGGGCTGGGCGCCTTGATCCAGAACGCGGGCTCGTTCTTCCAGCTCGACATCATCTACGTGGGCATCATCTGCATCGGGTTCATCGCGCTGGGGATGGACCTGGCGCTGCGCGCCGTGTCGCACAGGATGGTGGCCTGGCAGGACAGGATCGGCTCATGAGCGCGGTCATGTCCTCCCCGCAGCGCATCGTCTTCGACCGGGTGTCGGTGGAGTTTGGCACCGCGCACGGGCCGCTGCGGGTGGTAGAGGATGTCTCCTTCTCGATCGCCGACCGCGAGTTCGTGTCGATCATCGGTCCCTCGGGCTGCGGCAAGACGACCATGATGAACATAGTGGCGGGTTTCGTGCAGCCTTCGGGCGGCACGGTAATGCTGGATGGCAAGCCGGTCGGCGGCCCGGGCCCCGAGCGCGGCGTGATCTTCCAGGAGTACGGCGTGTTCCCCTGGCTCACGGTCGAGCAGAACATCGCCTTCGGCCTCAACCTGGCGGCCAACCGCCTGCCGGCCGGCGAGAAGGCGGACATCGTGCGCCGCTACATGGGGCTGATGGGCCTCACCGATTTCGCCAAGGCCTTTCCCAAGACATTGTCCGGCGGCATGCGCCAGCGCCTCGCGATCGCGCGCGCCTACGCGGTGAAGCCGCAGTTCCTGCTGATGGACGAGCCGTTCGGCGCGCTGGATGCGCAGACGCGCTCGAACATGCAGGACCTCCTGCTGGAGGTGCTCGCGGCTGAGGGCAAGACGGTAATGCTGATCACGCACTCGGTGGAGGAGGCGATCTACCTGTCCTCGCGGATCATCGTGGTCACGGCGCGCCCGTCGCGCATCCGCGAGGTGATCGAGGTGCCGTTCGCCTACCCGCGCGACGAGGGCCTCCACGAGCGGCCCGAGTTCGGCGAGCTGCGCTCGCACATCCGCGACCTGGTCATGAAGGAGTACGCAGCGCAACAGCGGCAGTCGGTTGGGAACACTGCACGCAATCTTGGATAACCCGAAGGAGGAGGCACCATGAGCAAAGCACACAAAGGCATCAACCGAAGGAAATTCCTGCAGGGCGCGGGCGCGGCGGCCGGCCTTGCTGCGGCCGGGTTCCCGGCGATCGCGCAGCAGCGAACCAAGCTGCGGGTAGGCTACGTCAACACGCTCGCCGTGAACGGGCAGATCTGGACCGGGATGCACCGCGGGCACTGGGCCAAGGAGAACCTCGAGCTCGAAACGACGATGTTCAGCACGGGCCTGGAACTGTTCAATGCGATGATCGGCGGCAGCCTCGACATGCTGGCCACCGGCGCGGTGCTGTCGAATTTCCCGGCCCGGGGGCAGGGCAAGGTGTTCCTGCTGAACAACGTGGAGTTCGCCACCGCCCAGCTCTGGGTGCGCCAGGACATGGGCATCAAGTCCTGGGCCGACCTGAAGGGAAAGAAGATCTCCACCACCGCCGGCACCACGGCGCACGTGTTCCTGGACACGGCCCTGCGCGCGAACAACATCGACCCGGCCAA
Source organism: Pseudomonadota bacterium (assembly GCA_018241645.1). Taxonomy (GTDB): domain Bacteria; phylum Pseudomonadota; class Gammaproteobacteria; order Burkholderiales; family SG8-39; genus SZAS-79. The sequence continues at coordinate 42,235 of JAFEDL010000052.1, read as the reverse complement.
GGACATCGAGCTGGTGAACCAGGGCATGCCGACCGCGGTGACCTCGTTCATCTCGGGCGCCGTGCCCGCGGTGGCGCTCTGGGTGCCGTTCAACATCACCGTGCGCGACAAGGTGCCGGGCGCCAAGATGCTGGTCGATGCCTCGGCCTATTTCCCCAAGGCGGCCATCGTCGGCGGCTGGGCCGCGCGCAGCGACTTCCATGACAAGAACCGGGAGGTGCTTGCGCGCGTCATCCGCGGCTGGGCGGCCTCGAACGACGACCTGATGAAGAATGCGACGGAGATCCTGCCCGTCATCCAGAAGAACAACTATGCACAGGTGCCGCTCGGCGACCTGCAGGAGCAGTTCAAGGCCTCCAAGTACTACTCGTCTTCGGAGTGGCGCAAGCTCTATGCGGACGGGACGGCCACCCGCTGGCAGCAGCAGGTGACGGACTTCTTCGTGCGCTTCGGCGGCATCCAGAACCCCGTACCGGCTTCGACCTACTTCGATGCCAAGCTGTACATGGATACCATCAAGGCATAGGGGCAGACGTGGCTTCCGCGTTCGACTACATCGTCGTCGGCGCCGGTTCGGCGGGGTGCCTCCTCGCCAACCGGCTGTCGGGCGCGGGCCACAGGGTGCTGCTGCTCGAGGCCGGCGGGGCGGACCGCAGTTTCTGGATCCACCTGCCGGTGGGCTATTTCAAGACCATGGTCGACCCGCGCTACACGCGCCAGTTCGACACCGAGCCGAGCGAAGGCTCCGGCGGGCGTAACGTGGTCTGGCCGCGCGGACGGGTCCTCGGCGGATCCTCCTCGATCAACGGCCTCATCTACATCCGCGGCCAGCGCGAGGACTACGCGGACTGGGTGGCGGCCGGTGCTGCGGGCTGGGACTACCAGTCCGTGCTGCCGGTCTTCAAGCGCTCGGAGAACTACGCGGGCGGCGCGAACGAGTATCACGGGACTTCGGGCGAACTGGGCGTCTCTGACCTGCAGAACGACCATCCCTACTGCAAGGCCTGGCTGGAGGCGGGGCAGCAGTTCGGCCTGCCGTTCAACCCCGATTTCAACGGCGCCACGGACTACGGCGTGGGGGCCTACCAGCTGTCGATGAAGGACGGCTGGCGCTCATCGGCGGCGCGATGCTTCCTGCGGCCGGCCGGGAAGCGTCCCAACCTGACGATCGCCACGCATGCCCATGCCACGCGCGTGCTGTTCGAAGGGACGACGGCGACCGGCGTGGAGTGGACGGAAGCCGGCTCGCCCAGGCAGGCGCGCGCCGAGCGCGAAGTGATCCTTTCCGCGGGCGCACTGCAGTCGCCGCAGCTGCTGCAGTTGTCCGGCATCGGACCCACCGACCTGCTGCGCTCGCATGGCATAGGCGTGGTGGCCGAATCGCCCGACGTGGGCGAAAACCTGCAGGACCACTACCAGGCCCGCGTCATCCTGCGCCTCAGGAAGAAGATGTCGCTCAACGACCAGGTGCGCAACCCCTTCGAACTCGCGAAAATGGGCCTGCAGTGGCTGCTGCAGAACCGCGGCCCGCTGACGGTCGGGGCGGGGCAGGTGGGCGGGTTTGCGCGCACGCCCCACGCCCGCGACTCGCGCGCCGACGTCCAGTTCAACGTCATGCCGTTGTCCGTGGACAAGCCGGGCGACCCGCTGCACGAGTATTCGGGTTTCAGCGCTTCGGCCGCGCAATGCCGTCCCTTGTCGCGCGGCCGGGTGTCGATACGCTCCACGGACCCGATGCAGCAGCCGAAGATCGAGCCGCGCTACTTCTCCGAAGCGCATGACCGCGAGGTCATCGTCTCCGGGCTGGAAATGCTGCGCGAAATCTACCGCCAGCCCGCCTTCCGCGACCTGTGGGACATCGAGACGCTGCCGGGACCGGAACGCGCCACGCGCAGCGACCTGTGGGAGTTCGCGCGCTCCAAGGGGGGTACCGTGTTCCATGCGACCGGCACCTGCCGCATGGGCGGCGACTCACGCTCGGTGGTGGATCCGCAACTGCGCGTGCGCGGCGTCGAGCGGCTGCGCGTCATCGACGCTTCGGTCATGCCGACGATGACTTCGGCCAATACCAACGCGGCGACGATCATGATCGCGGAGAAGGGCGCGGCGATGATCCTGGGCTAAATAAACGGCGGTCCGCGACGATATAAGGGGTGACACCACTATCAACCCCGGAGGCGCGCCGCAATGCTCTACCGTGTTCTCAGTCCCGCCGCGTACCGGATATTGAGGCTGGTCTACTCGCTGCCGGGGATTGAAAAAGCCCTCGCTAAAAGCACACCGGCGTAAGCCAGTCGCGGTAGGCCCCTTCGCTCCCGAACAGCCAGGCGCCGCCGAGCTCCGGCGGCAGCAGCGCGGCGAACAGGTCGGGCGAGGGTTCGCTGACCGAACATCCGGCGGCCGTCAATCGCTCGCGCAAGCCCTTTGCGTCCTTGCAGGCAAGTGCGTATCCGGCCATCGCAGGCGCCGCCGGCGGCTCGGCGCCGAACAGGGACTTGCACGCCGTGTCGCTGCCGACGAACAGGTCGCCGCGTCCGGTAACGAGGCGCACGAACCCCTGGATCCGCCGCGGCATCAGCCCGGTGAACTCGGCATACCGCGCAGCGACCTCGGCCGGATCCTCCGCGACGACAAAAGTCGCCAGCAGGGCGGTGACGCCGTTGGGATGTCCCAGGTACTGCGGCTGCCAGAGGCACTCTGGCGTGAGCTGCTGCACGAACTGCACGCGGCCCTCGGGCATGGCCTCCGGCGGCACGCGCACGACCGAGAATTTCGCCATGCGCCGTGCGCCCGCGACATCGACTTCGCGCTGTAGGTTGACGAGGGGCAGCGGCGCGTATCCATGCCGGGCGAGGCGCGCATGGTCCTCTTCCGCCGCGGGCGTGCCGAAGGCGATCAGGTGCTGGCCGGTGTGCCGGGCGATCGCGGCGCGGATCTGCGCGGCCACCGGCGTGTCCGCGGTCGGCGTCAGGAACTCGAGGTAACCGGCTTCGAGCATCGCGCAGCGGTTGCCGGCGCCGGCCGGGATCGATTCCCCGGCATCGTTGCGCGTGGTCTGCAGCGAAAACGGCGTCAGCGCGAAACCGAGCCGCCCGAGCACCGCGGATGCGGCATCGATGTCCGGCACGAAGTGCGCGACATGGTCGATGTTGAGCGTGCCGGCGGCCGGCTGCTGCCGCTCCGGGATGGAGAGTGCGGGATTCAGGTTCGCCATATTGCCTTGCCTCAAGGGTGGCTAATGTACACAATTGGCGCCTATGAACAAAAGAACAGACCCCAAGGCCGCTGCGGGCGGCGCGCATTCCGCGGCGACGATGACCGGCGGCGAGGCCGCCGTCGAAATGCTCAAGGCGCACGGCGTCGAATACATCTTCGGGCTGTGCGGGGACACCAGCCTGCCGTTCTACGACGCGCTTGCGCGCCTGCCGCACGGCATGAAGCACGTCCTCACGCGCGATGAGCGCTCGGCCGCCTACATGGCGGACGGCTATGCACGGGTGTCGGGCAAGGTGGGCGTGTGCGAAGGGCCTTCGGGCGGCGGCGCGACCTACATCCTGCCGGGGATCGTCGAGGCCAACGAGTCGTCGGTCCCGGTGCTGGCGATCACGAGCGACATTTCGGTTTCCTCGCGCGGCAGGTACACGCTGACCGAGCTGGACCAGGGCGCGCTGATGAAGCCGCTCACCAAGTGGAACGCGGTGCTCAACCGGGCCGTGGACATCCCGCGCGTGTTCCGCGCAGCGTTCAACAACATGACCACCGGCCGGCCCGGGGCCGCGCACATCGCGCTGCCTTACGACGTGCAGAGCGGCGCGGTGGAGGCCGAGGACGTCTGGGGCGACCCGAGCCTGGGCCAGTACCCGGCGCGGCGCACCGGGCCCGACCCGTTCTACGTCGAGCTCGCGGCCAAGATGCTGCGCACTGCGGCGCGTCCGGTGTTCATCTGCGGCGGCGGCGTGGTGATTTCCGGCGGCGAATCCGAGCTGATCGAGCTGGCCGAGTGCCTGTCGGCGCCGGTGGCCACGACCATCAGCGGGCAAGGCACGATCGGCGAGGACCATCCGCTCGCAGTGGGCGTGGTGGGGTCCAACGGCGGCACACCCGAGACCCGCTCGATCGTGAACTCGGCCGACCTGGTGATCTTCGTCGGCTGCCGCGCGGGATCGGTCACCACCGAGCGCTGGCGCTACCCGGCGCCGGGCAAGGTCAAGGTCATCCACATCGACGTGGACCCGGCCGTCATCGGCACCAATTACCGCGTGGACGTGCCGCTGGTCGGCGATGCGCGCCTCGCGCTGCAGGCGCTGGTGCAGGAACTCGCCTCGGGCGCGTCCCCGGTGAAGCGCCCCCTGGACGCCAAGGCCATCGACAAGGCGCGGCGCGAGAAATTCGCCAAGTTCGATACGCTCGCCGCCTCGAACGAGCAGCCCATCAAGCCGGAACGCGTGGTGGCGGAACTGGCCAAGGCGCTCGACCACGATGCGATCGTGGTGGCCGACCCCGGCACGCCGTGCCCGTACCTCTCGGCTTACTTCCCGGTGCGCGGCACCGGTCGGCGCCTGTTCTCGAACCGCGCGCACGGCGCGCTGGGGTACTCGATGGCGGCTTCTGTAGGGGCGCACCTCGGGCGTCCGGGCGTCAAATGCGTCTCGGTGATGGGCGACGGCAGTTTCGGGTTCACGGTGGGCGAGCTGGAGACCATCGTGCGCCTGAAGCTCCCCATCACGTTCGTGGTGATCTCCAACAGCGTGTACGGCTGGATCAAGGCCGGGCAGAAGAGCGGCTACAACCAGCGCTACTTCTCGGTCGACTTCAGCACCACGAACCACGCAGCGGTCGCCGAGGCGTACGGCGTGAAGAGCTGGCGCGTGAGCGACCCTGCGGAACTCGGCAAGGCCTTCAAGCAGGCCCTTGCGCACGCGGGACCCACGCTGGTCGACATCCTGTGCCAGCCGCTGCACGAGGCCAAGGCGCCGGTGTCGGAGTGGGTGGCCTGATGGACGAGCCGGGCCGCAGCCACCACGACATGGGCGGCCTGCCGGCGGACCGGGTGGAGCCGACCGAGCATGACTATGCCGAATGGGAGCGGCGCGTCGACGCCATGATGATGCTGCTCACGGGCGTGACCGGGGGCAAGCGCCGCATGACGGTGGACGAGCTGAGGAGGAACATCGAGTCCATCGGCCCCGCGGCATACGACCGGATGAGCTATTACGAGCGCTGGGTGACTTCGCTCACCCAGACCATGCTGCAGCGCGGCCACATCACCACCGACGAGCTCGCGCACAAGCTGGCGGACGTCGAAGCGCGGGCCAGGGCCGGAAAGATCAAAGCCGATGACGGCAGCGGTTGCTGAACGGGTCGCGGCCCGCTTCAAGCCGGGCGACCGGGTGCGCGTGCTCAAGGCCGCGCCGCCCGGCCACGTGCGCACGCCCTGGTACATCCGCGGCCACAGTGGCGTGGTCGAGCGGCTGTGCGGCGATTTCCCCAACCCGGAGGAACTCGCCTATGCGCGTTCCGGCAAGCCGCGCCAGCCGCTGTACCGGGTCCGCTTCGTGCAGAAGGACGTCTGGCCGGCGTACGCGGGCCCGGCCTCGGACGTGATCGAAATCGAAATCTTCCAGCACTGGCTCGAGCCCATCCCATGAACGACGAAGACCTCGGCACCTACCAGCCGCTCACCTATTTCCAGATGATGGAGGTGAGCCTGCGCGAGCTGCTGGTGGAAAAGGGCGTGATCACGGAGGCCGAAGTGGAGCAGGCCATGGGCGAGATCCGCGCCCGCAGCCCCGAGCGCGGCGCGAAGATGGTGGCGCGCGCCTGGCTGGACCCGGCGTACAAGGCGCGGATGCTCGCCGACGGCAGCAAGGCCGCGGAAGAGCTCGGCTTCGAGGTGCCCGGCCTCAGGCTGATCGTGGTCGAGAACACCCCGGAAACGCACAACGTGATCGTCTGCACGCTGTGTTCCTGCTACCCGCGCATGCTGCTCGGCCTGCCGCCCGACTGGTACAAGTCGCGCAACTACCGCAGCCGGGTGGTGCGCGAGCCGCGCGCGGTGCTGGAGGAATTCGGGACGAAGATCCCCGACGGCGTGGCCATCCGCGTGCACGACAGCACGGCCGACATGCGCTACCTCGTGCTGCCGATGCGCCCGGCCGGCACCGAAAGCCTTACCGAAGACCAGCTCGCCGCGCTGGTGACGCGCGACAGCCTGATCGGCGTTTCGCTACCCAATCGGCACAGGTGAACCTCCCGGTTCCCCCGTACCCCCTCTCGTACTAAGGAAATATGACTCCGAAACTCTTCACCCCGATCCAGCTCGGGGGCATCACGCTGCCCAACCGCATCGTCGTCGCGCCCATGTGCCAGTACTCCTCAAACGACGGCTGCATGAGCGACTGGCACCTGGCGCACCTCGCCAGCATGGCGATCTCCGGCGCGGGCCTGGTCGTGATCGAAGCCACGGCCGTGACGCGCGAAGGGCGCATCAGCCACGGCTGCGCGGGGTTGTACAACGACGAAAACGAAGCGGCGATGAAGCGCGTGATCGACTACTGCCGCCGCCTTTCCAGGAACCCGATGGGGATCCAGCTCGGCCACGCCGGGCGCAAGGGCTCGACACAGGTGCCATGGGCGGGCCGCACGGCCCTCGGGCCGCTGGAGAATCCTTGGCCGACCGTCGCCCCTTCGGCGCTACCGTACGATACGCGGCCGGGCTGGCATACGCCGCGGGAACTCTCGGTCGCCGAGATCAAGGCGATTGTCGATGCCTTTGCCGCGGCCGCGGTGCGTTCAGCGCGGCTCGGCCTCGACGTGGCCGAACTGCACGCCGCGCATGGCTACCTGCTGCACCAGTTCTTCTCGCCGCTGTCGAACCAGCGCACGGACGCCTACGGCGGGACGCCCGAAAAGCGCATGCGCGCGCTCCTCGAAGTGGCGGGCGCGGTGCGCGATGTCTGGCCGAAGGAGCGGTGCCTTGGGGCGCGCATTTCGGCCCACGACTGGGTGGACAACGGCACGCCGATCGAGGACACGATCGCATTGACGCGCGCCCTTAAGAAGATCGGGTACGACTATGTGTGCGTGACCACCGGGGCCCTGCTGGGCCAGACGCGCTACACCATCGGCCCGAATTACCAGGTGCCGCACGCAGAGGCGGTCAAGAAGGCCGTGCCGGAGATGGCGGTGCGCGCAGTGGGCATGATCGCGGATCCCGACCAGGCGGAGGAGATCGTCGCTTCCGGCAAGGCGGACATGGTGGCGATGGCGCGTGGCTTCCTCGACAACCCGCGCTGGGTCTGGCACGCGGCGGAGCATTTCGGGCTGCCAGCCCCGGTGCCGCCGCAGTACGAGCGCGCCGCCTACACCGCCTGGCACGGCTCGAAGCTCGCCAGGCCGCCTGCGGCCTAGCTAGATCAGGAAATTGCCCGCCTCGAATCTCACGTAGGCGGCTTCCTCGCCGAACGCGGTGCCGGCCGGATCGGCGCCGGCGGCCACGGCCTTGAGCTGCTGCTCGAGGAAACGCCGCAGCAGCGCTATGCCCTTGTCGCTGGTGGCGAAGTGCTCCTCCGAATGGTGCGCGATCGGGCCCTGGCTGACCTGGGTCTCGTAATCGCCCGGATAACGCTGGTGCTCTTCCTCGGTGAGCTCGGCCCAGGACTTGCCGTTGAAGCGCGAGCGGAACTTGGTCAGCCCGCCTTTCTCGGTCACGCGGCCCGCGGTGTAGATGCGATAGCTGGTGTCGTCGATCGGCAGCACCCAGCCGATCGACTCGACCATGCCGTACGTGCCGACACGCGGATTGGGCACCACGCGCAGCGTCGGCACCGCCGCCTCGGTGACGCGATGGAAGATCCGGCCGTCCTCCATCATGCGTTGCGAGGTCACCTTGACGCCCAGGGCCGTGGTCGAAAACTGCACCTGCGGCATGCTGGCCATCTGGCTGGTGAACTGCGCGCCGGAGAACGAGCCGTGCAGGATCGGCACGTGGAACGGGTCCACTACGTTTTCATAGTGCTGCAGCCAGTTGCAGGGCGCGATCACCGCGCCGCCCGAGCCTATGCTCGAGTCGTCGGCGTCGATGAACTCGCCTTCCGCAAGCACTTCCAGGCATTCGTAGCGCGGCAGCAGCGGCTTCTTCTCCGGCGGGCCCATGTAAGCGTAAACGAGGCCGTAGCGCTCCTTGACTGGGTACCAGGGCTGGCGCACCTTGTCGCGCCGAGGGCCGCCGCCTGCCTCGCAGGGTTGCTCGAGGCAATGCCCCTCGGTGTCGAACAGCCACCCGTGATAGCAGCAACGGATGCCCTGCGCCTCGGTCTTGCCATAGTAGAGCGATGCGCCCCGGTGGGCGCAATGCGGGTACACCAGCCCCGCGCGGCCCAGGCCGTCGCGGAACAGGACCAGGTCCTCCCCGAGCGCGCGCACCTTGCGCGGAATGGAGCCGGCGTCGGCGGCGAGGCCTACCGGGTGCCAATAGCGGCGCAGCAGTTCGCCCATCGGCGTGCCCGGGCCGACCTCGGTGAGCTCCTTCTTCCAGGTGGGGGCAGGGAGCCCGTAGGCCGTGCCGGTGTCCATCAGTTCTCCTCCGCGAACATTTGCGCCACGGCATCCGAATCGAACCGGTACTCGTGGTTGCACATCTCGTTCCTGATCAGGACTTCGCCCTTCTCCGCGAGGATCGATTCCACCTCCGCGCGGCCAAGGCTCCTCAGCATGTCCTTTACCTTCTCGACGTCGTAAGGGCAGTGGTATTCCACCCGGGCGAGCTTGTATACGCGCAGCAGCTCCTCCGGGAACAGGCGCGTCAGGAGGTCGTAGGGCTGGGTGTCGAGCGTTTCGCGCAGCGTGAGCGTCGCCGCAAACCGGGTCATGCGATTCCAGCCGTCCGGGTCGCGCTCATCGGCCCTGGGCAGCTTCTCGAGGACCAGTCCGCAGGCTGCATCGTCGTCTGCGAGCAGCAGCAGGAAGGCTTCCACCTGCTCGGATCGCGCGAGGTAGCTGGAAAAGGTGTCCGACAGCGTGTCGCCTTGGAGCGGCACGATGCTCTGGTAGAGCTGTTCGCTGCGGCCGTCGTCCAGCGTCAGCGCGAAGCGGCCGTCGCCGAGGAGCTCGAGCACTCCGCCCGTGGCGCCCGGCGCGAAGTGCGCCATGCCGCGGATCCTGAGGTCCGAGGTGCAATCCGCGACGAGAAGCGAGACCGGGCCGTTGCCGCGCACCTGCAGCGTCACGCGGCCGGAACCCTTCTGGTTCGCGCCGAGCAGGACCGCAAGCGCGGTCGTCTGGCCGAGCACTTCGGCGATCGGCGCCGGGTAGTCGCGCCCCTCGACCATCCTGGCCCAGGCGCCGGACAGGCATACCAGCCGCCCGCGGATGTCGAGGTCTTCGAACAGGAAGGGCTGTACGTAGTCGGTCTGCACCGCTTATTCCAGCTTTGCGCCGGAAGCCTTGATGAGGGCCTCCCATTTCGGGAAATCGGCCCGCACATTCGCGACGAATTCCTCGGGCGTGTTGCCTACCGGGGTCTGGCCCTGGAAGACCATCTTCTCGCGCACCTCGGGCAGGTTGATCACGGCCTTGAGCTCGCGCTGCAGGCGGTCGATGATCGCGCGCGGCGTGCCGGCGGGCGCGTAGGCGCCCACCCAGATCGCGAGGTCGACGTTGGGCACGCCTTGCTCCGTGAACGTAGGCAGGTCAGGCATCGAGGCCGAGCGCATCGGGCCGGTCATGGCGATCGGCCTGAGCGCGCCCGAGGCAATGCGCGGCTTCGCGCTGGTGGGACTCGCGAAAGTCGTGTCCAGGCCGCCGTTCTGCACGTCCGTGATGGCCGGCACGTCGCCCTTGTAGGGCACGTGCTCGAGGTTCAGGCCCAGGTCGCGCTTGAGGATCTGGCCGGCGAGATGGCCCCAGGAGGCGACGCCCCACGATCCGTAGGTGACGCGATCCCTGCCCTTGGCCCATTGGATGAATTCCTTGAGGTCCTTGTAAGGCGCCGTGCCCGGGCCCGCGAACAGGACCGTGCCGTAGGACAGCTGCGTGATCGGCGCGAGGTCCTTGTCCGGGTCGTAGGGCAGGGTCTTCGAGTACAGGATCCGGTTGTTTACCGTTGTCGACATGGTGGTGACCATGAACGTGTAGCCGTCCGGTGCCGCGCGTGCAGTGGCCTGGGTCCCGACGATCGTGTTGGCGCCGGCGATCGCCTCCACCACGATGTTCTGGCCAAGGCGCCTGCCGAGCGGCTCGGCGATCAGGCGGGAGTAGATGTCGATCGCCCCGCCCGGGTTGAAAGGCGTGATCAGCCGGATCGGCTTGTTCGGGTAGTCGGCTTGCGCCGCGGCAATGCCGCACCAGAGCAGCGAGGCGAGAACGAACCAGCAACGACGATCCCCGATATGCATGTATCCCTCCTTTTGTGCAATTATTCCACACAGTGTGCGCCGGGACCCCGCGCACCGGGAGGCGAATTCGATGGACAGGCGTGGATTCCTGAAGGGTGGCGCCGGGTTGGGCCTGTCGTGCGCCTTGCCGCTGCCGCTGCGCGCCCAGCCGCCGCTGCGGTTTGCGGACATGCACGCGCACCTGTGGATCAAGCAGGGCGAGCATATGCGCGCGAACATGACCGCCAACGGCATGCTGCTCGTGGCCGAGAAGATCATCCCCGACAGTCCTTTCGTGCGCTGGTCCCGCGCGCGGCAGACCCTTGCGGCCTGGCGCGAGGCCCGGCCCGGCGAAGTACGCCGCAGCTTCGATGTCCAGCTGGGCCGCACGACGGCGCGCATGAAGGCGCAGGACCTGGCGGCCGTGGCTTCGGTGGAAGGCCTCGATCGCGTCCTCCGGGAGCGGATTCCGGCGATCGCGATTTCCTCCGAAGGCGCGGATTTCCTCGAAGGCGAGCTGGGGTACCTCGAGAAGGTCCGCGCGAGCGGGCTGGTGCACCTGCAGCTGCTCCACTACCGCCTCGCGGAAATCGGGGACATCAGCACCGAAGATCCCAAGTACGGCGGCCTCAGCGCGTTCGGCAAGGACGTGGTGCGCGAGTGCAACCGCCTCGGCATCCTGGTCGACGGCGCGCACGGAACTTCGGCCGGCATAGACCAGATGCTCGACATTTCCACCAAGCCGGTGATCTATTCCCACGGCCACGTCAGCGCGAACATGCCGACCACCTGGCGCGGAGGCGCCGCGGCCCGCGCCATCCATGCGCCCATCGCGAAGAAACTTGCCGACAAGGGAGGGGTGATCGGATTGTGGCCGCTGTGGGACGCCTACCCGAATCTCGACATCTATGCCGACGAACTGATGCGCCTGGTGGCCGCCTATGGCGCCGAACATGTGGGCATAGGCACCGACATGGACGGCCTGGGGCATTCCACGCTGCCGGGCTACGTAGAGTTCGCCGAACTGCCCGGATACCTGGCCAAACGCGGGCTGAATGGCGCGGGGATCGAGGCCGTGCTGGGCGGCAACTACATTCGCGTGCTGCGGCAGGCGATGAGCGTCTGAAGCCCGTGGTTCCCCGCGCCCCGATTCACGCACCGGACTGCCCGCTTTGCGGCAGGCCTAACGAATGTGCCGCTTCACGGTGCGGGTCGTTTTCGGAGCCCTGCTGGTGCGAGTCGGTCCGGATCAGCCGGGAGACACTTGCACGTATCCCGGAGGGCCTGCGCGGTGCCGCCTGCATCTGCAGGGCCTGCGCAATTGATCGAAATGCAGCCTACAAGCCCAGGTAGGCCTGCCGCACGCGATCGTCGTGCAGCAGCGATTCGCCGCTGCCCGACATCACGATGCGCCCGTTTTCCAGCACGTAGGCGGTGGACGAGATCTTCAGCGACACGGCCACGTTCTGCTCGACCAGCAGGATGGTCATGCCGCGCGCGTTCAGCGCGCGGATGATGCGGAAGACCTCCTGCACGATCGTGGGCGCAAGGCCGAGCGAAGGCTCGTCGAACATGATCAGTTCGGGCTGGCCCATCAGGCAGCGGCCGATCGCCAGCATCTGCTGCTCGCCGCCGGACATGGTGCCGGCGAGCTGGTTGCGGCGCTCCGCGAGGCGCGGGAACATGGCGAAGACCTCTTCCAGGGTCTGCCGCGCCTTCGATTTCGCGCGCGGCAGCAGGCCGCCCATCTCGAGGTTCTCGGTGACCGACAGGGTGGGAAAGATCTGGCGCCCCTCGGCCACCTGGCCGATGCCGAGGTTGCAGGTCGCATGCGACTCGAAGCCGGTAATGTCTTTGCCCTTGAAGCGCACCTTCCCGCCACGCGGCTTCTCGATGCCGGCGATGGTGCGGATCAGCGAGGATTTCCCAGCGCCGTTTGCGCCTACGATGGCCACTATCCTGCCTTCGTCCACGGACAGCGAAACCTCCGACAGGGCCTGCGCGTCCCCGTAGTAGAGGTCGAGTCCCTCGATCTCCAGCAGGGCGCTCATACCTCGGTCTCCTCGCCGAGGTAGCACTCCAGCACCGCGGGGTCGCGCACCACCTGCTGCGGCGTGCCGAGCGCGATGATCTCGCCATGGTGGAGCACCACGATCTGCTGGGCCAGCGCCATCACCGCGCGCATGACGTGCTCGATGAGGAGGATGGTGAGGCCGTCGCGGGCATTGAGCTCGCGGAACACCTCGACCATCTGGTCGCATTCGGTGGGGCGCAGGCCGGCCATGACCTCGTCGAGCAGCAGCATCTTCGGCCCGGTGGCGAGCGCGCGCGCGACTTCGAGGCGCTTGCGGTCGGGCAGCGTCAGCGAGGAGGCGGGCAGGTCGCGCTTGGGCCCCAGGCCGAGCTGATCGAGGATGGACTCGGAGGCCTTGCGCGCCTCCGCGAGGTGTTTCGTGCGATTGAAGGCGCCGACGATCACGTTGTCGAGCACCGAGAGCCCCGCGAACGGCTTTACGATCTGGAAGGTTCGGCCGATCCCTGCCACGCAGATCTGGTCGGGCCTTCGGCCGTCGATGCGCCGGCCTTCGAACATGATCTCGCCGGTGTCGGGCGCGAAAACCCCGGCGATCATGTTGAAGCAGGTGGTCTTGCCGGCGCCGTTCGGCCCGATCAGCGCCACGATCCCGCCCTGCGGCACCTCGAAGCTGGCGTTCGCGACGGCCTTGAGGCCGCGGAACGACTTGGCGATGCTGCGCACTTCCAGCAGCGGTCTCACTTGCCCACCCCGATCTTCTTCGCGAGCGACGGCCAGATGCCGTTGGGCAGGAACATCACCACGCCGAGCAGCACGACTCCGTAGAACACCTGCTTGACGCCGGGCACCTCGACACCGAACAGCGCGAGGAGCTCGGTGATGCCGTCGGCCAGCACCGTGAGCACGAATGCGCCGAGCACCGGCCCGAACAGCGTGCCGATGCCGCCGATGATCGGGCCGAGGATGATCTCGATCGAGCGGCTGATGTGGAAGATCTGCTCGGGGAACAGGTTGTTGTAGTAGAAAGCGAAGAACACGCCCGACACCGCGGTCATGGCCGAGCTGATCAGCACCGCGAACATCTTGTAGCGAAAGGTGTTGATGCCCAGGGCCTGCGCGGCTTCCTCGTTCTCGCGGATCGCCTGCCAGTAGTAGCCGGCCCGGCTGCGCAGCAGCCAGGCGCACAGGGCGAGCGCCCCGGCGGCCAGCGCGAGGATCGCGTAGTAGTACATGGCCGGCGGCCCGCGGAAATTGAGGAGATCCATCTGCTCGCGCTGGGCTACCTTGAGGAACAGGCCGCCCGAGCCTCCCGTCCACTGGAGGTGGTCGAAGCCGACACGGGTGAATTCGGCGAAGGCGATGGTCAGCAGGGCGAAATACACGCCCGAGATGCCGAAGCGGAACGCGAGGAAGCCGATGGCCGCGCCGAGCGCCATGCATACGAGTATCGCTACCCACAGTCCCAGCCAGGGACCGATACCGAGGTTCACGAACATCGCCGCGGCCACGTACGCGCCGACGCCCACGTAGAGCGAATGCCCGAGCGAGAGCTGCCCGGCAAACCCCATCATCACGTTCCACGCCTGCCCGGTGAACGCGAAATACAGGATCAGGGTGGCCACGGAAATCACGTAGTTGCTGGCGAAGGCGGGCAGGAGCAGCAGCACCGCAAGCAGCGCACCGAGCAGGAGCCGGGCGCGCGGGTTCAAGGCTTCCTCCCCAGCAGGCCCTGCGGCCGGAACAGCAGCACGAGGATCAGCAGCGCGAAGCCGAACATGCTCTTGGCCGAAGGCGCGAAAAAGAGGCCCGCCAGCGCCTCAGACACGCCGATCAGGATCCCGCCGAACAGCGCGCCGGGCATCGAGCCGAGGCCGCCGATGATGACGATGACGAAAGCGAGCAGCGTATAGCCGGGCCCGAGGGTGGGCACCACGTCCACCAGCAGGATCATCATGCAGCCGGCCACCGCGACGCAGGCCGAGCCCAGCCCGAAGGTCAGCGCATACAGGTGCTTCACGTCGAGGCCGATGACCTTCGCGCCGAGGTTGTTGTCGGCGCAGGCGCGGATCGCCTTGCCGGTGCTGGTGTACTTGAAGAACGCGAACAATCCCGCGCTGGTGGCGAGCGCCATGCCGGCGGCGTACATGCGCGCCTTGTCGAACAGGACCGGGCCGAGCTCGAAGGATTCGAGCTGGTAGTCCACCTGGACGTTGAGCGCGCTGGGACCGAAGATCATCAGCAGCACGTTGACCATGATGATCGCCACCGCGACCAGCAGCATGAACTGCGAATGCTCGGGGCGCGTGATGAACGGGTTGATCAGGCCCGCCTGCATGGCGTAGCCCAGGCCGAAGAACACGATCGCGACCGGGACGACGGACAGGAAGGGGTCCAGCTTGAAAGCCCCGAACAGCGCCACCGCCGCGTACATGGCGATGGTCATCATCTCGCCGTGCGCGAAATTCACCACGCGGACCACGCCGAAGATCACCGACAGGCCCAGCGCCATGAGGCCGTAGACGAGGCCGGTCAGCAGGCCGGCGACGACTACGTTGGCGATCAGGTCGATGGAAGGCATAAAAAAAGGGGCCGGCAGCGCCGGCCCCGTCTGCGCGGAGTGCCGCTCAGCCCTTGTAGCCGGGCATCGGAAACACGGCCTTCGCTTCCGCGGCGGCCAGCGGCAGCACCACCGTGGGCCGGCCGTTGAGGTTTTGCACGCAGGCCGAGAGGTTGCCTTCCACCTGGCCCTTGGCGTTGAACTTGATCGGCCCGCCCAGCGCCACGCGGTCGGTGATGTTGGTCTGGCGGATCGCGTCGGCCAGCGCCTTCGGGTCGGTGCTCTTCGCGCGCTTGAAGGCGTCGGCCGCGATCAGGATCGACTCGAACGTGTAGGCCACGTTGGTGCCGTGGAACACGAACTGCTCCTTCGGGTTCTGCTTCCTGAACGCCGCGTCGACGACCTTGGTCAGGTTCATCTTCGGGTTGAACCAGGGCGCGTTCGAGATGCAGTAGTCGCCGTTCTTGCCGAGGACCTTGGCGAACTGCTCCTCGTACATGCCGGGCGAGCCCGGGCTGATGATGCCCATCGGGTTCCAGCGCTGCTTGACCATCTCGCGGCGCAGGATGATTGCGTCGTTGAGGCGGCAGACCAGCAGCAGGAAATCGGCGTTGGCGGCCTTGGCCTTGGAGACTTCCACGGT
The DNA here is from genome assembly GCA_018241645.1 of Pseudomonadota bacterium. GTDB lineage: Bacteria > Pseudomonadota > Gammaproteobacteria > Burkholderiales > SG8-39 > SZAS-79. The sequence continues at coordinate 26,627 of JAFEDL010000052.1, read as the reverse complement.
CAGGTCCTTGGCCGCGGGGTCGTACGAGATCGTTTCCGTGATCTTGAACGGCAGGTTGGTGATCCCGGGCAGCATGGCGGAAATGCCCTTGAACATCGCCTGGCCGAAGGTGTCGTTCACGTGCATGAACACGGCCGTGCGCGGCGCGACCTTGGTCTCGCGGAACAGGTCGCCGATCAGGGACAGGCCGTTGCGGGTCAGGTCGATCGCGGTGGGGAAGTTGCGGAACACGAACTTGTAGCCCTGCTCGGTGATCGGCGGGGCGGCGGCGATGTTGATCACGAAGGGCACGCCGCGCTGCTCGGCCACCTGCGCGATCGCCGAGGCGGCGCCGGAGTCGAACGGGCCCACCAGCACGTGCGCGCCTTCCTGGATCAGGCGCTCGGCACGGGTGCGCGCGGTGTCGACGTTGGTCTCGGTGTCGGCGTTCATCAGCTCGATGTCCACGCCGAGCAGCTGCTTGATCACGCCCGGGGCGAGGTCGGCGCCTTTCTGGCAGGACTGGCCGATGAACCCCTGGAAGCCGGAGCGGGGCAGCAGCACGCCGACCTTGAGCTTGCTGCCTTGCCCGCGTGCGATGCCGAAGGGCGAAAGCGCGGCAAGGGTGCCGCTCGCGGCGAGCGCCGTATTGAACTGGCGACGGGTGAAACCGGGACCTTGAGACATGGACTCCTCCTGTGTGTGTACTGCGGCATTGTCGCCGCTTTTGTCCCGCCGCCATTGCTGCGCTGCCGCATGAAGCGCGCACCCACAGCCGCGTTGCGAAACATGTTCTGCGGCGATTGTTATATATCATTACAATTTGCCGGTCAACGCACGGACCATGAAAAGAGCATCCACATCGCGCGGCCCCCGCCCGGGCAGCATCGCCCGGGTCGACGGGGTCAACTATGCCGACCTCGGGCAGCACCTGGGCTATGCGCTCAAGCGTGCGCAGATCGCCTCGTTCGAGGCCTTCTCGCGCGCGACGGCAGGCGAGCAGATCACGCCGCCGCGCTTTACCGCGCTCGTCATCCTCTCCGGCAACCCGGGCATCAGCCAGACCGTGCTCGGGGAGGCACTGGGCACCGCGCGCTCTGGCGCCATGATGCTTGCCGACTGGCTGGAACAGCGCGGCCTCGCCGAGCGCCGTCACCGGGACGACGACGGGCGCGCCTGGGGGCTGTTCCTGACGGCGAAGGGCGAAACGCTGTTGCGCGACCTGAAACGCAAGGTGAAGCGCCACGACAAGCTGTTCGCCGCGCGCCTCAAACCCGCCGAGCACAGCGAACTGCTCCGCCTGCTCGCCAAACTCGCCGGCTGACCCGACCCATGAAGAAACACGCCCGGGTACGCAAAGTCTCCCTCGGCCCCGCCAGTGTGACGGTGGAGCGGGGCGAGTCGGGCCACCTGCTGCTGCGCTCCCCGGCACCACTCGGCCCGTATCCGCAGCGGCTGACAGAGCGCCTGCTGCGCTGGGCGGCGGAGGCCCCGGACCGCACGTTCATCGCTAAGCGCCTGCCGAGCGGGGAGTGGCGGCGGATCACTTACGCCCACGCGCTGGAATATGCGCGGCGCATCGGGCAGGGCCTCGTCGACCGCGGGCTGTCGGCGGAGCGCCCGCTCATGATCCTGTCGGAGAACGACCTCGAGCACGCGATGCTCGCGCTCGCCGCGCTGCACGCGGGCGTGCCGTTCATTCCGGTGTCGCCCGCGTATTCGCTCGTATCGCAGGACCACGGCAAGCTCAAGTTCGTTGCCGACCTCATGACGCCGGGGCTCGTGTTCGCTTCCGACGGAATGCGCTACGAGCGCGCGATCGCGGCGGCCATCCCCGGCGCCACCGAGGTGGTGATCACGCATGGGCATATCCCGGGGCGCAATGCCACCTTCTTCAGCGAGCTGGCCGCGACGCGGCCGGGGCCGGGCGTGGACGAAGCCCATGGCGCGATCGGCCCGGACACGATCTCCAAGTTCCTGCTGACCTCCGGGTCCACCGGCATGCCCAAGGCCGTGATCCACACCCAGCGCATGCTGACCAGCAACCTGCAGATGATCGTGGATTCCCTGCCGTTCCTGGCCGAGGAGCCGCCGGTGCTGGTGGACTGGCTGCCGTGGAACCACACGTTCGGCGGCAACCACAACTACGGCATCACCCTGTACAACGGCGGCACGCTTTACATCGACGAGGGCAAGCCCGTGCCGCACATGATCGGGGAGACGCTCAGGAACCTGCGCGAGATCGCCCCCACCGTGTACTTCAACGTGCCGCGCGGCTTCGAGGAAATCGCGCAGGCCCTGCACGCCGATGAGGAGCTCGCCAAGGTGTTCTTCTCCCGCGTGAAGATGATGTTCTACGCGGCCGCGAGCCTTGCACAGCCGATCTGGGACAGCCTGCATGCCGCCGCCGAGAAGACCTGCGGCGAGCGGATCCTCATGATCACGGGCCTGGGCATGACCGAAACTGCGCCGTTCGCCGCCGTGGCCAACTGGGAGGCGGGGCAGTCGGGCGGCATCGGGCACCCGGCGCCGGGCGTAGAGCTGCGGCTCGCGCCGGTGGGCGACAAGCTCGAGGTGCGCTACCGCGGCCCGAGCGTCACGCCGGGTTTCTGGCGCCGCGAGCGGCTTACCCGCGAGTCGTTCGACCAGGACGGCTTCTACCGGAGCGGCGATGCCGCGCGATTCCTCGACCCGTCCGATCCGCAGAAGGGCCTCGTGTTCGACGGGCGGATCGCCGAGGATTTCAAGCTGGATTCGGGCACGTTCGTGAGCGTGGGGCCCTTGCGCGCCCGGATCATGGCGGCCGGCACGCCCTGGGTGCAGGACGCGGTGATCGCCGGGCACAACCGCCGCGAAATCACGGCGCTCGTCATCCCGCGCGCCGGCACCCCGAACACCCCGGCACTGACCACGGCCTGCCGCAGGATCCTCGATGCAGTGAACCGGGAGGCCACCGGCAGCGCCACCCGGGTGGCGCGCGCGGTACTGCTCACTGACCCGCTGTCCATAGACGCGGGCGAGATCACCGACAAGGGCTCCATCAACCAGCGCGCGGTCCTCAAGGCGCGCGCGGCGCTGGTCGAGGATCTCTACGCCGACCCGTCGCCTCCCCACATCATCCATCCAACTCCCGGAGCACATCCATGAAGAAAATGAACGTAGACGAGCTCGTCGCGATCGACATCCATACGCATGCCGAGAAATCGGTGCGCATGGTGCCCGACGAGGCCGCCGCCGAAGGGCTGGAGGCGCGGGGGCGCTACTTCCGCTATGCCCCGCAGCACCAGACCATCGACCAGATGGCCGAGTACTACCGCGAGCGCAAGATGGGCTTCGTGGTGTTCACCGTGGACAGCGAGCGCGGCATGGGCATCAAGCGCATCACGAACGAGGAGATCGCCGAATCCGCGCACGAGAACGGGGACGTCTGCATCCCGTTCGCGAGCATCGACCCGGCGCGCGGCCGCATGGGCGTGCGCATGGCGAGGTCGCTGATCAAGGATTACGGCGTGAAGGGCTTCAAGTTCCACCCCACCACCCAGGCGTTCTTCCCCAACGACCCGGACGCGTACCCCCTGTACGAGGTGATCGCCGAACACAAGCTGCCGGCGATCTTCCATACCGGCCAGACCGGGATCGGCGCGGGCATGCCGGGCGGGGCCGGGCTCAAGCTGAAGTATTCCAACCCGATGTACATCGACGACGTGGCGGCGGATTTCCCCGACATGCCGATCATCCTTGCGCATCCCTCGATCCCCTGGCAGGACGAGGCGCTGTCGGTGGCCACGCACAAGCCCAACGTCTACATCGATCTGTCCGGATGGTCGCCCAAGTACTTCCCGGCCAACCTGGTCCAGTACGCGAACACGCTGCTGAAGAACAAGATCCTGTTCGGCACGGACAACCCGGTGCTCTCGCCGGACCGCTGGATGGAGGATTTCACGAAGCTGAACATCAAGCCCGAGGTCCGGCCCCTGATCATGAAGGAGAACGCGGTGAAGCTGCTCCGCCTGAGGGAAGCCGCATGAGCGTTGCAGTCGTCGTCGAGGACGGCATCGCGGTCGTCACGGTAAGCAACCCCCCGGTCAACACGATCGACGCCGGGGTGCGGGAGGGGCTGTCGAAGGCGGTAGGCGAGATCGAGTCCATGAAGGGCCTCAAGGCCGTGGTCCTGCTGTGCGAGGGCAGCACATTCTTTTCCGGCGCCGACATCGGCGAGTTCGCAGGCCCGCCCAAGGAAGAGGAGTACCGGCGGCTGTTCAACCGGTTCGAGGCGCTCTCCGTGCCGGTGGTGGCCGGCATGCACGGGACCGTCATGGGCGGCGGGCTCGAGATCGCGCTGGCTTGCCACTACCGGGCGGCCGTGCCCGGGGCGCGTTTCGGGCTGCCCGAAGTCACGCTGGGCATCATCCCGGGCGCAGGCGGCACGCAGCGCCTGCCGCGCCTGATCGGGGTGGAGGCAACGCTCGACCTCATCATCGGCGCGCGCCCCGTGGATACGGCGAAGGCGATCGAGCTGGGATTCATCGACCGGCAAATCGAAGGCGATATCCGGGCGGGCTCGATAGCCTATGCCCGGGAACTCGCCGCATCGGGCAAGGGTCCGCGGCGCACCGGCGAAATGAAGGTCGACCCGGCCACCGCCACCGATGAGATCATCGCCCGCGTCACGGCGCAGGCGAAGAAGCAGTACAGGAATCGCCAGGCGCCGCTCACGGCTATCGAGGCGGTGCGCGCATCGGTCACCATGCCCCTGGCGAGGGGACTGGAGTACGAAACCGAACTGGTCAATGGCGCCAAGGCCACGACCGAATCGAAGGCGCTCGTGCATGTGTTCTTTGCCGAGCGCGAGACGCGCAAGGTGCCTGGGTTGCCCGAAGGCACTCGGGCGCGCCCGGTCAAGCTCGCGGCGATCATTGGGGCCGGGACGATGGGCGGAGGCATTGCGATCTGCTTTGCGAACGCAGGCATCCCCGTGATCCTGCTCGACGCCGACCAGGCGGCGCTCGACCGCGGCTTGGGCGTGGTAGACAAGACTTACGAAGGCATGGTGAAGCGCGGCCGCCTGACCGCGGATGACAAGGCACGGCGCATGGGCCTGATCCGCGGTGCGCTCGACTATGCGGAGGCAAAAGACGCCGACGTGTGGATCGAGGCGGTGTACGAGAACGTCGCCCTCAAGAAAAAGATATTCGCTGCATTGGACAAGGTCGCCAAGACTGGCGCGGTGCTGGCCACCAACACCTCGACGCTGGACATCGAGGACATCGCCACCGCGGTCGGCCGCCCGCAGGACATGATCGGCATGCATTTCTTCTCGCCGGCCAACGTGATGCCCCTGCTCGAAGTCGTGCGCACCTCGCAGACCGCGCCCGACGTGATCCGCACGGCGATGGACCTGGCCAGGCCGCTGCGCAAGACGCCGGTGCTCGCCCGCGTGTGCTACGGGTTCATCGGCAACCGCATGATGGAAGGCTACGCGCGCGAGGCCGAGTTCATGGCGCTGGAAGGCGCGACGCCGCGCCGCATCGACTCCGTGCTCGAAGACTGGGGCATGGCCATGGGCATCCTCGCGGTGTTCGACATGGCGGGCATCGAGGTCGGGGTGAGCGTGCACAAGTCGAACGCCGACAAGTTCCCGCCGGACCCGAACTACTACCAGGCGGATTTCGCGATTTACGAGGCGGGGCGCCTGGGGCAGAAGAACGGCAAGGGGTACTACCGCTACGAGAAGGGCGACCGCACGCGGTACGACGACCCGGAGGCCGTCGAGATCCTGCGCGCGCGGGCCGCGAAGCTCGGCATCCGGCCGCGCGAGCATACGGAACAGGAGATCCTGGAACGGTGCCTCTATCCGCTGCTGAACGAAGGCATCCGGATTCTCGAGGAAGGCATCGCCGTGCGCGCCAGCGACATCGACGTGGTGTGGGCCGCGGGCTATGGGTTCCCGCGCTACCGCGGCGGGCCGCTCTTTTACGCCGACACCATCGGCCTGAAGACGCTGCTCGACGGCATCCTCAAGTACCGCGGGATATTCGGCCCCATGCACTGGGAACCGGCGCCGCTGCTGGTGAAGCTGGTCAAGGAAGGCAGGAGCCTGGCCGAGTGGGAGCAGGCGCGCCGCAGCTAGCGACCGCCAGAAACGCTGCGCAGGCGCCGCTTGTCCCGGTACATGTCGGCGTCCGCCTTTTGCAGCAGCGCCTCGAAGTCCTCCCCGTCGCGTGGGAAGCAGCTGACTCCGACGCTTGCGGTCACGCCCAGTTCGCGGCCGGCGACCGCGTAGGGCTGGTTGAGGATCTGGGCGAGGTTCCGGGCCGCCGCTTCGGCGGTGTCCAGGTCGCGCATGGCGTCGAGGATCACGCAGAATTCGTCGCCGCCCAGCCGGGCCGCCACATCCTCATTGCGGATATTCGCGCCGAGGCGCGCCGCCACCGTGCGCAGCAGCTCATCCCCGACTGAATGCCCGCACAGGTCGTTGACTTCCTTGAAGCCGTCGAGGTCGATGAACAGCAGCGCGGCGCAGCCGCCGTGGCGGCGGGTCCGGGAGAGGATCTGCCCGGCCTGCTGCCCGAACATGACGCGGTTCGGCAGGCCGGTCAGCGCGTCATGGTGCGCGATGATCTGCAGCCGCTCGACGTTACGGGCCAGCTCGTCCGTGGCCGCGCGCAACTCGTCCTGGGTGCGCTTGAGCGCGCTGACGTCGTTCGCCATCAGGTAGAACCCGACTACCGCGTCCCCGTCGTCCCGGTGCGGGATATAGGTCACCTGCAGCACGCGCGTGCGGCCTCCCTCGTGGCTGGCGTGCTCGAACCGCACGTTCTCTCCGACCAGCGCCCGTTCGATGCTGGGGCGCAGGGCGGCGTAATTGGCGTCGCCGAACACCTCGCGTATGGTTCGCCCGATCATGCGGCTCTGGCCGATGCCGTACCATTCTTGGTAGGTGCGGTTGCAGTACCGGTACCGCTGCTCGCGGTCGACGTAGGAGATCAGGGCTGGCACCCCGTCGGCCACCAGCCGGAGCCGCGCCTCGCTCTCCCGGTGTGCCGCTTCCGCAGAATCGACCCGCCGCAGCATCCGGCCCACCACGAGAACCGCGGCGCCGATGATGGCGGCGGCGGCGGCGGCCAGCACTGCGACAAGCAGATCGCGGAGCACGCGGCTGGCATCTCCCAGCGTCTGCGAGAACGCGTCCTCGAGGGGCGCGAGGCGCTGGTTGGATGTGCGGATCTCCCCCAGGTAGGCGTCGATCCGCGCCGGATCGCGGCGGCCGCCGATCTCCGCGTGCAGGCGGCCGGCGATCGCCTGCAACAGGGCGATTTCGCGGTCGCCCTCGGCCCAGATGCCGATCGCGCGAGCGATGTAACTGACGTTGCGGAACCGGACGAAGAATCGCGCCATGCCGTCCACATCGGCAGGGTCGTTGCGTCCCTCGATGAATCCGCGCCGTGCGCTTTCGTAGTCCGGGTCGGAGCGGTCCAGTGCTTCCCGCGCCTTGCGGTCGCCAAGGGGCACCGCCAGCGCGGAGCGGAAGGCATCGTAGTCGGCCGGGTCGAAGGAGCGCGCGTAGCGCATCAGGTGGAAGACGGAATCCTTCTGCGCCTTGGACCAGTAGCCCTCACCGCCTACGTAGGCTCGGCCGGTGGAAAGGAGGTCCAGGCTCATCACCACCAGCACGAGCAGGCCGAGTACGCTCGCAACAAGCGGGATCATCAGGATCAGGAACCGCTTTCCGGAATATCCTGGAACCATGTGCCAATGGCCTCTGCTACGCGGAGGGTCCCAGCCTACGCCGCGCCCAAGCGGGCGCCAAAGTACTAATTCACGTTTCGTATGCCCTAATACAGGGCGCTGGCCAGCTTCCTGCGGTATTCGGAAACCAGATCGCCATCGCTGGCCGCAAGTCCGAAGATGGCGACCATCTGCTTGCGCGCCGCGCCGTCCTGGAACGCCTTGTCGCGCAGGATTATCTCCAGCAGTTGCTCCAGGGCTTCCCGGTACCGCCTGCCGCCTGCGTACAGGTTAGCCAGGCGCAAGCGGGAATCGAGGTCGCCGGGGGAGGCGGCAATCCGCCCGGCGAGTTCCGCTTCGCCGGGGCCCGACTGCCCTGAGCGCACGAAGGCGACGCCCTGGCGCAGAGTTTCCACGCGATCGTCCGTGTCCACGTCGGGCTTGACCGCGGCGAGCAGCGCGTCGGCCGCGTCGGCTTCCTTGTGCTCGAGGAGCAGCTCGGCCAGTTCGATCCGCGCGAGGTCGTTGGCGGGGTCAAGCGCCAGGGCCTTCCTGTAGGCCGCGATGGCCGACGCCGCGTCACCCGCCGCGCGCAATTCGCCCGCGCGCACGCGCTCGGTTTCGGAGGCCGAGGGAATCAGCTTGTCGATGAAGGCGCGCAGCTGCGGGAGCGGGAGGGCGCCGACGAACGCGCCCACCTGCTTGCCGTTGCGGATCGCGCGCACGTCCGGGATCGAACGCACGTTGAATTCGCGGGCGAGGTCGATGCTTTCGTCGGAATTGATCTTGACGAGCTTGAATTTCCCCGCGTACTCGGCCGCAAGCTTTTCGAGCATGGGCTTGAGCACCTTGCAGGGCCCGCACCATGGCGCCCAGAAGTCGATCACCACCGGCACGTCCCGGGAGGCTTCGAGCACTTCCTGGTTGAAATTGCGGGCGTCCACGTCCACGGCATGCAATGACATTGGTGCTGGCACGGTCTTTCTCCTGGGGTGAGGGCCTCCATCCACCATTTTGGGCCCAAAGGCGCGGAATCAAGCCATGTAAAATAACGCTTTTCACCCTGTTTCCCGCCGGAGCCGCAATGACTTACCTGGTGACTGAAGACTGCATCAAGTGCAAATACATGGACTGCGTGGAGGTGTGCCCGGTCGACTGCTTCTACGAGGGCGACAACATGCTCGTCATCAACCCGGACGAGTGCATCGACTGCGGGGTGTGCGAGCCCGAGTGCCCGCCGGCGGCGATCATCCCCGACTCTGACCCCAAGGGCGAGAAGTGGCTCAAGCTCAACACCGACTTCTCCCTGAAGTGGCCGAACATCACGCGCAAGGGCACGGCCCCCGCGGACGCCGAGGCCCACAAGGGCGAGGCGGGCAAGTACGAGAAGTACTTCAGTCCCGAGCCCGGCAAGGGCGAGTAGGCGAATGGAGCTCACCCCGGAAGAACAAGGCATGCTCGCCGGTGACCGCGGCGAGGCGGTGAAGAAGGCGGTGGAGTACCAGATTGAAGTCGGCAGGTTCTGGGGCGCCAAGCGCTTCGTGCCGGTGACCAACGTCCACATGATGGGCGACATCGAGGTCATGGGCGACGGCGGCCTCGAGTGGCTGCAGGGAACCGCAAAGCTCGGCGGGCGCTGCGTGGTGGGGACCACCACCAACGCCCGCTGCATCGACTTCGCGCAGTGCAAGCGCATCGGCCAGGACGAAGGCGAGGCGGTGAAGGAAAAGGCGCTGATCGCCACCCTGCAGCGCATGAACGTCGTCACCACCGACACCTGCATCAACTACCAGACCGTATACCAGCCGCACCTGGGCGAGCACGTGGCGTGGGGCGACACCGGCACGGTGATCTATGCCAACTCGGTGTTCGGGGCGCGGAGCAACTTCGAGTCGGGTCCCGCGGCGCTGGCCGCCGGCATCACGGGCCGCACACCGGCCTACGGCTTTCACCTCGACGAGCACCGCAAGGGCACCTTCACTGTCGAGTTGAACGCGAAGCTGGACGACCTCGCCGACTGGGGCGCGGTCGGCAAGCTGGTGGGCGAATCCCACCAGAACTATTATGCGGTCCCGGTGTTTCACGGGCAGAGGCGAGCGCCCGGCGCGGACGAGCTGAAGCACCTGGGCGCGGCGCTGGCGAGCTACGGCTCCATGGGCATGTTCCACATGGTCGGCGTGACCCCGGAGGCGCCGAGCGTGGAGGCTGCGCTGGCCGGCAACACCCCGACGGATCGCATGGCCATCGGGGACGCCGAGATCGAATCGGTCTACCGGGGCTACAAGCTGGGGGACGGGGATGCGCGGCTGGTGGTGTTCTCGGGCCCGCAGCAGTCGCTCTTCGAGATGAAGCTGCTGGCGGAGCTGTTCGACGGCCGGAAGGTCGCGGCCGGCGGCAGCGTGTTCGTGACCACCAACAACCAGATCCTGTCGCAGTCGCGCCAGCTCGGCTACGCGCAGAAGCTGGAGGCTGCCGGCGTCACGATCCTGGAAGGGGTGTGCTTCTACATCCTGCAGAACCTGTCGCCGATGCGCATCGCCAACAAGTGGACCAACATGGTGTCCAATTCGGCCAAGATCGTGAACATCATCGGCGCTCATCGCTTCAACACCATATTGCGGCGCACGCGCGATTGCGTGGAGATCGCTTGCTCGGGAACGCTCAAGTGAGCGCCGCCATCCGGGTCAGCCGCGCCTACGGCCCGGTGGTGGAAGGGGAGGCGGTGGTCTCGGAAGAGGGCTTTTCGCCGCGCTACGACCTCGACCGCTGGACCGGGTTGATCACCAAGCCCGGGCACAAGCTCGAAGGCACCAACATCAAGGACAAGGTCTGCTTCTTCCCGACGGCGAAGGGCGGGATCGCGGCGGGCTGGGCTTTTTTCGACATCAAGTGGAAGAAGATCGCGCCGAAAGCGTTCATCTTCGGGGTGACCAATCCGGTCATGGTCCAGGGCGCGGTGTTTGCCGGGATCACGATAACCGAGGGCTGGGCGCCCCACCCGCGCGAGGCCGTGAAGACCGGCGACTGGGTCCGGGTCGACCCGGCGGCGAAGACGATCGAGGTGTTGAGGAGGGCATAGCCATGCGGATCCTGGTTGCAGGGCTGGCTGCCGCGCTGGCGGCAGGGTGTGCGTCCTTCGACGGCCGCGGCCTCGTGCCGGGCGTGTCCACGGGGGCGCAGGTCGAGGCCCTGATGGGCAGGCCGGCCGAACGGATGGCAAGGCCCGACGGCACCACCGTCCTGTACTTCTCGCGCAACCCGATGGGACGCCACAATTACGCCGTCACGCTGGGCCCCGACGGCGTGATGCGCGGCATCCAGCAGACGCTTACGCAGGCCAACATCGACAAGCTGATGGCCGGGACCACCACGTCACGGCAGGTGCGCGAGATCTTCGGCCCGCCCGATCCCTATTCGGTCACCTACCTGCCGCTCAAGGAACGCGAGGTCTGGGAATACCGCTGGCTCGAGGTCGACGACAAACGCATCCTCTGGGTGCAATTTTCGAAGGACGGCGTGCTGCGCGAGGTCATCAACACGCACGACCACGAGTCCGACGAGCCCACCGGCGCGACGCTTCCCTGAATCGTGGCCGAGCTTACCGTTCCCGCCGCGCAGGCCATCCTCGCGGACAACTTCGCTGCCTGGGTGCAGGATCTGGGGCTGGTCGTCGAGTCGGTGGCGAGCGGGGAGGCCATCCTGCGCATGCCGTACTCCGATCGCCTGGTGCGGGTAGGCGGAACCATTTGCGGGCAGGCGCTGATGTCCGCAGCGGATACCGCCATGGTGATTGCCCTGTCGGGTTCGTATGGCGGGTTCAGGCCCATGACCACGGTATCCCAGAACGTGACCTTCATGCGCCCGATCGCGCGGCAGGACGTGCTGGCCGAGGCGCGCATGATCCGGCTCGGCAAGTCGCTGGCCTTCGGCGAGATCACGCTGAAGGGTGCGAACGACGGCAAACCTGCCGTCCATGCCACCACCACCTACGCCATTCTCTAGAAAGCCGGGTCAGAGTCTGCTTTCCGGATCAGGAAAGCGATCTCCCGCCTGATCCGCTCCAGGCATGGATTCCCGGCATGAAAAGTTCAAGATTCCGGCGGGAAAGTCGACTCTGACCCCAGTTTCCGGAGTTCCGTCTTGAGCACCTTGCCGTAGTTGTTCTTGGGCAGTGCCGCGACGAAGCGGTAGTGCTTGGGACGCTTGAAGCGCGCGATGTTTGCCAGGCACAACTCGTCCAGCGTCCGGGCGGTCAACCCGGTCCCGGGCCGCGCGACCACGAACGCCACGACTTCCTCACCCCATTCCGGGTGGGGGCGCCCGACCACGGAGCATTCGGCCACATCGGGGTGCGTCAGCAGCACCTCCTCGATCTCGCGCGGGTAGATGTTGGAGCCGCCCGAGATGATCATGTCCTTTGAGCGGTCGCGGATCGTGAGGAAGCCTTCCTCATCGAGGCTGCCGAGGTCGCCGGTATGCAGCCAGCCGCCGCGCAGAGTCTTGGCCGTGGCCTCCGGATTGCCCCAATAGCCCGCCATGACGCAGTCGCTCCGGGTGACGATTTCGCCGACCTCGCCGGGCGGAAGGTCGCGGTCGTCGTCGCCCACCACGCGCACTTCCACGCCGGTGCGCGCGAACCCGCACGAGGCCAGGCGCTCCAGGAAGCGCGGATGGGTCTTGTCGGCGTGCCAGGACTGCGGCAGCCCGGTGATGGTCATCGGGCTCTCGCCCTGGCCGAACAGCTGGTAGAGCCGCGGGCCGAAGAGGTCGATGGCGCGCACGGCGTCGGCCACGTACATCGGCGCGCCGCCATAGGTGATGGTCTTGAGGTTGGGCACTGCACGGGCCGCCGGGCTGCCAAGCAGGCGCACGATCATGGTCGGCGCCGCGAAGAACGAGCTGTTGGGGTGGAAGTCGACCAGGCTGAACACTTCCTCGGCGTCGAACCCGCCGCTTTCGGGGATCACGTTCAGGGCGCCGGCGGCAAAATGGGGCAGGGCGTAGAGCCCGGAGCCGTGCGACAGCGGCGCGGGGTGGAGGATTGCGTCGCCGGGAAACAGCCGGTCGATGTCGGAAAAATACGCCTGCGTGGCGAACAGCAGGTTGCGGTGCGTGAGCATCGCACCTTTCGGGGTGCCGGTAGTGCCGCTCGTGTAGAACAACCACGCCGGGTCGTCCGGCCGCACCTCGGCGTCGGGAGCCTGCGCCTCGAGCTGGAGGGCGTCGAATTCCGCGCTGCGCACGCCTATCGTTTCCACGCCTTCCACATTTCCAGACGCGAAGCATGCACGCGCACCCGAATTGCCCAGGATCCACTGCAGCTCGCGCGGGTGGAGCTTGGCGTTCACGGGCACCGCCACGAGGCCGGCGTGCCAGATCGCGAACAGCACCTCGAAATACTCCACGCAGTTCTGCAGGTACAGCGCCACCCGGTCGCCGGCCTTCAGCCCAAGCCGGAAGCGCAGGCCGGCCGACAGCCGCGCCACGCGCAGCGCAAGCTCCCGGTAGGTCAGGACCGTTCGCGCGCCCTGCGCAACTGCGCCCGCATCCGGCAGGCGGCGTGCGCTCGCGTCCAGCAGGTTTGCAATGTTCATAGGCCGAAGAAACGCTTCGCGTTCTCGCTGGTGGTGCGGGCGAGCTCGTCCACGGGCTTCGCGACCGCCGCCGCTATGGCTTCGAGGATGTGCGGCAGGAAAGCGGGTTCGTTGCGCCGCCCGTGCGGTTGCGGGCGCATCGTGCGGGGAGTGAGATAGGGCGCGTCGGTTTCGATCATCAGCCGGTCGGCGGGAATCTCCCGGACGAGTTCGAGCAGGTGCCTGCCGCGCCGCTCGTCGCAGATCCATCCCGTGATGCCGATATAGAGGCCGAGGTCGAGATATGCCCGCAATTCGTCGGCTTCGCCGGTGAAGCAGTGGGCCACGGACGGCGGCAGGCGCGCCTCGTGGTCGCGAAGGATCTGGGCAAATCGGGGATGCGCGTCGCGCGAATGCAGGAACAGGGGCTTGCCCAGCTCGCAGGCCAGCTCCAGCTGGGCCACGAACCACTTCTCCTGGTCGGGGTGGGGCGAGTAGTTGCGGTTGAAGTCGAGGCCGCATTCGCCCACTGCCACCACGCGCGGGTCTCCAAGCAGGCTGCGCAGGGCGGGCAGGGTGTCGGAGTTGCAGTGCGCGGCCTCGTGCGGATGCACGCCTGCGGTGGCGTAGATGTGCGAGTGGGCCTGCGCGAGCGCCAGCGCCGCGCGGCTGCCCTCGACGCTCGTGCCTGTGACCACGATGGTGCCGACGCCTGCGCGGTGGGCGCGTGCCAGCACGTCGGGCAGGTCCGCCTGGAACGAGGCATGCGTGAGGTTGGCGCCTATGTCGACGATGGCATGTGAAAGTTTGTGGTGCGGGCCCATCGCCCGAGTATACCTAGGGCGCCTGTGCCGCTATCATCGCGTCCTGTACCGAAACGGACTGAAATCACGGTGGCCAGAACCAGGGGGGAGACGGCGGTGCCGGGCTATGCGGCCGACGGGCTGATTGCCTGCCATGCCTGCGACGGCGCGCATCGCATCGTCCCGGTCCCCGAGGGCGGCAAGGCGCTCTGCGGGCGTTGCGGCACGCAGCTGTACCGCAACCTGCCCAGGAGCCTCGACCGCTCGGCCGCCCTGTACCTCGCCGCCCTGATCCTGTTCCTGCTGGCCAACACCTTTCCGTTCGTGGCGCTCAAGTTCGGCGACCGGGTCCAGCAGACCGTGCTGATTTCCGGCGCATTCGCCTTACAGGAGGCTGGCATGCCGGAGGTCGGGCTGCTGATAGCGCTGACCAGCGTGGTGTTTCCCTTCCTGACCATCTGCGGCATGCTCTACCTGCTGCTGCCGCTGCGCCTCGGCATCCGTCCCATTTGGATGACGCCGGTCTGGCGGGTCGTACGGACGCTGACTCCCTGGAGCCTGATCGGAGTCTTCATGCTCGGTCTGCTGGTTTCAGTGGTGAAACTCCAGGACCTGGCCGAAGTGATCCCGGGGACCGCTTTCTTCGCCTTCGTGGGCCTGCTGGTCGTCTCCGCGGCGGCCGTGGCGAGCTTCGACCCCGCGGTGCTCTGGCCGAGGATCGGGCCCGTGACCGAGGCAGTGCCCGAGGGGAGCGCGGCGGACATGGGCTACGCCGCCTGCCATACCTGCGACTTGCTGGTGGCCCGGCCCGAGCCCGGAATGCGCTGGGCATGCCCGCGCTGCGGCAGCGCCGTGCACGGCATGCGCCAGCACGAAAGCATCCCACGCACCTGGGCACTGCTGTCGGCCGCGACGCTGCTGCTCGTCCCGGCCAACGTACTGCCGGTCATGACCGTGATCCGCTTCGGTCAGGGGGAACCCAGCACGATCCTGTCGGGCGTGATCCACCTTATCGAGGACGGGGCGGTGCCGCTGGGCCTGCTCGTGCTGTTCGCCAGCTTCGTGGTGCCGATCGCCAAGATCATCTCGCTCGTGGTTCTGCTCGTCACCGTGCAACGCGGATCCGATTGGCGGGTGCGCGACCGCACGCTTCTTTACCGCGTGACCGAGGCCGTGGGGGCCTGGTCGATGATCGACATCTTCCTGGTGGGCATCCTCGTTGCGCTGGTGCGCATGGACGCGCTGGCCACGGTGCACCCGGGCCTCGGGGCGACCTTTTTCGGGGCAGCCGTGGTGCTCACGATGCTTGCCGCGCACTCGTTCGACCCGCGCCTCGTCTGGGACCGCGCCGGCAAGGGCCCTGAACCGGCGCAGGGGGCCGCGGCGTGAACCAGCCCGTGGTCAAGGAGCGCGGCGGGCCGTCCATCGTCTGGCTGATCCCCATCATCACCGCCCTGCTCGGCGCGTGGCTCATCGTGCACACACTTACGGACAAGGGCCCGCTGGTCACGATCACGTTCCGGACCGCCGAGGGCATCGAGGTCAACAAGACGCGCATCAAGTACAAGAGCCTGGACATCGGGCTGGTCGAAGGCGTGCGCTTCAGCAAGGATTTCTCCCGCGTCGAGGTGCGCGCCCGGCTCAGCAAGGAAGCCGCGCACTTCCTGCGCCGCGACACGCGCTTCTGGGTGGTGCGCCCGACGCTCTCGGCGCGCGGCATCTCCGGCCTAGGGACGTTGCTGTCGGGCTCCTATATCGAGATCGAACCCGGGCAGGGGGCGCCGCAAGCCCTGTTCGTAGGGCTGGAGTCAGCGCCGGTGGTAAACGCCGATGAGGCGGGCAAGCCGATCACGCTGATGGCGCGCAAGCTCGGTTCGATCGACCGCGGCTCGCTGATCCACTACCAGGGCATCGTAGCGGGCGAAGTGCTGGGCTACGAAATGGCCAACGACTACCGCAGCGTGCTGATCCACGCTTTCGTCAAGCCTCCGTTCGACCGGCTGGTCCGCAGCAATACGCGGTTCTGGAGCGCGAGCGGCCTGGACCTGTCCGTCGGTCCCGACGGGATGCGCGTCAAGACCGAGTCACTGCAGGCGCTGCTGTTCGGCGGCATCGCCTTCGACACGCCCGACGGGCAGGATTCCGGCCCGGACGACATCACCGGGCTGGTGTTCACGCTGCACGACGACCAGAAGGCCATCCAGGACCAGGCCTATGCCGCCAAAATCCGCTACGTGCTGTTCTTCGAGGACTCGGTGCGCGGCCTGACGGTGGGCGCCCCGGTGGAGTTCAAGGGCATCAAGGTCGGCTCGGTCATCGATGTCCGCCTGGAGTACGACGAACGCACCACCGCGTTTCGCATCCCCGTGGTCGTCGAACTGGAGCCCGAGAGGATCCTCGAGCGCGGCGAGCGCATGAAGAAGGCGCCCCGCGAGGCCTTCCAGGCGCTGGTCAAGCGCGGGCTGCGTGCGCGGCTGCAGACCGGCAACCTGCTGACCGGGCAGCTGTTCGTCGACCTCGACATGCAGCCCAAAGCCCCGATCCGGCTGGCCGGGGCCGGCCGCACCGAGCCCGAGCTGCCGACCGTGCAGGGCAATTTCGAGCAGATGACGACGCAGGTGAAGGGCATCGTGGACAAGCTCGACAAGGTCGACATCGTGGCGATCGGCGCCGAACTGCAGAGCACGCTGAAGGGCACTGCGTCGGTTGCCAACTCGCCGGGCCTGGACAAGACCATCGCCGACCTCGGCGCGTCGCTCGCGAGCCTGCGCAGCATCCTGCACAAGGTCGACGAGCGGGCCGAGCCGATCACCGTCAATCTCGAACAGGCCCTGGCTGCCGCGCGCGACGCGCTGGAAAAATCCAAGGCAACGATGGCGGCGGTGGACGGCATGCTGGCGCCCGAGTCGCCGATGCACGACGGTGCGGTGCGGCTCACGCAGGAGCTTTCCGCGACCGCGCGCGCGATCCGGAGCCTGGTCGAACTCCTGGAGCGCAGCCCGCAATCGCTGCTGTTCGGCAGGAAGCCCACGGGAGAAAAGCAATGAAAGCGCGCGCAAATATCGCCTTCGCAGTGCTTGGGGCCGCTCTTGCGCTGCTGGCCGGATGCGCCTCCGATCCGGTCACGCGCTATTACGTGCTTGCGGCGACGGCCCCGGCCTCGTCGCAGCCGCCGGCGCCGAAGGCTATGGCCGTGGTGATCAGGGACGTGCGCCTGCCGCAGTACCTCGAGCGCACTCAGATCGTCACGCGCGGCAGCGACCATCGCCTGCTGATGGCGGACTACGAGCTCTGGGCCGGCGACCTGCGCCAGGACATGACCCGCGTGCTGGCGGAAAATCTCTCCCGGTTGCTCGCGAGCGACCAGGTGGTGGCCGCGCCGCACACGCTGAAACTTGCCCCCGACGTGCGCGTGGAGGTCGAAGTGCAGCGTTTCGAGCGCGATGCCGCCGGAAAGGTGGAACTTGCCGCGCGCTGGTGGCTGACGCGCGGCTCTGATGGCGCGCTCCTCGCCAGTCCTTCTGCCGCGCTCGCCGGGACTCCGCTGGGCGCAAACGCCTCCTACGAGGCCGTGGTGGCGTCCATGAGCGCGGTGTACGGACAGCTCGCGCAGGAGATCGCGCGCAGCATCCGGGCAAAAGGGGCAGGCGGGACATGAGCCCGGCCGCGGTCAGGGGTGCGTTCCTCCTCGCGCTGGCGTGCCTTGCCGCGTCCGCGTGGGGGCAGACGGGCCGCGAACTCATCGAGGAGTCCCTGCGCCGCCAGGCGCAACCGCCTTATGTCTACGAGGAGCAGGTGCTCGTGCTGAGCGACAGCCTTGGCCAGTACACGGTGCGCACCGTCCGCTACTACGCGCGACAGGACGCCTCCGGCATGAAACGCCTGCTGGTGATCGACACCCCCAAGGAGTTGCGGGGCCTCAAGGTGTACGTGTCGCGCGATTCCGGCGGCGGGCGCCACGGGCCGGCCGCCTCCAGCCTCCTGTTCGGCTCCGATTTCTCGGTGGCCGACTTTGAAGGCGAGCAGCCGCAGGACTTCGAATACGAGCGCGAGGCGAACCAGGAGCTCGAGCGCGTGACGCATTTCGTGGTCCGCGCCATGCCGAAGGACGAGAGCGTAGCGCGAGCCACCGGTTACGGGATCCGCAGAATCTACCTGCGCAAGGACAACCTGTTCGTGAGCCGCGTCGACTACCTCGACCGGCAAGGGCGCCTCGCCCGGCGCCTGACCTACAAGGACCCGCGGCCCGACGACACGGGTGCCTGGCGTCCGGGCATGACGCTGAACGAGGACTTGCGGGAAGACCGGCGCACGCTGCTCAAGGTGGAGCGCAGGGTGCATTCCGCGGACTATGTCCCCGCCGCCGTATTCGAAGGACATCCATGAGCGATGCGCCGAACCTGCAGCCCCGCACGGAGCCGCTGAGCCTCCTGCAGCGCTTCTTCCGCTTCGGGGCGGACCGCCCCGCGCCGAGCCTGATGTTCCTCGTGGCGATGAGCCTTGCGGCCGCGTTCGGTGTAGCGCGCGTGACCGTGGACAGCGGGTTCGACCGGCTGGTGCCGAAGGACGATGCCGAGCGCCAGGCCTACCTGCGCGTGGCCCGCGAATTCGGCTCGGACCATCGCAGCTTCGTATACTTGCGCGACCCGCAGCTGTGGTCCCCGGCCAAGCTGCAGGCCCTGGAAAAGCTGCACGAGGACCTGCGCCAGCTGCCGTTCGTGGAGCGCGTCGACGACCTGTTTACGCAGCGCACCGTGAAGAGCGTCGAAGGCCAACTCACCGCGCGTCCGCTTCTGGGGGCAATTCCCGCCGACTCCGCCGGCACGGAGCGCGCACGCCGCGAGGCCCTCGACGACCCGGTCGCGGCGCGCAACATCGTCAGCGCCGACGGCAACGCGATCGCGATCGGCATCTCGATCCGGGAGCGCGGCGAGGGTCCGAGCGAACGGGAAGTTCACGAGACGCTCGAAAAGGTGCTTGCGAGCTCGCGCGGCCAGTTCGCGACGCTGGTGGAGGTGGGGCCGCCGCGAATCGACGCCGAGATCCGCGAGGGTTTGCTCCACGACATGCGCGTGCTGGTGCCGGCTTCCGCGCTGCTGCTGGGACTCACCGTGTTCGCCTTCTTCCGCAGCCTGTTCGCCGCCGTGATGCCGCTGCTGGTGGCCGGCCTCAGCCTGCTGTGGACCTTCGGCATGATGGGCTGGGCGGGCATCCCCGTGAGCATCCTGTCGGCCATGCTCCCTTCGCTCGTGGTCGTGATCGGCGCCACCGAGATCATGCGGATGATCTCCGGATATTACGGCGGGCTGCTCGATGCCAGGACCCGGGGCGCGCCAGCGGACCGGGTGAAGGCGACCGAGTTCATGCTGAAGAGCGTCGGCGCCCCGGCCGTGCTGACCGTGCTGACCACAGCGATCGGGTTCGCGAGCAATGCCTTTGCCGGCATTGCGATCATCCGCGATTTCGGGCTGGCCGCGTCCTTCGCGATCCTCTCCAACGGGATCATCACCGTGCTGCTGGTGCCCATGCTGTACGCCTCATTCGGGCCGCGCACGGGCGGCCTGCCGGCCTTTGCCGCGTCCGGCGGCTTTTCGGCGATGGCGGCCCGCGCCTTTGGCGTGCTGCGCAGCCGGCTGGCGCTGTGGGCGCTCGCGCTGACCGCAGTGCTGTGCGTGGCCTTCGTGCAACAGGCCTCGAGCCTGTACGTGACCAACGAGCCGCTGACGTTCTTCCGTCCGGAGCGCGCGATCGTCCAGGACGCCCGGCGCATGCAGCAGGACCTCGCGGGCGTGAAGGTCTTCTACATCACCCTGCAGTCCAACACCGAAGGGGCCTTTCGCGATCCCGCCAACCTGCAGAGACTGGCCGACATCCAGGGTTTCATCGCCAAGCAGAGGATATTCGACCGGAGCCTCTCCCTTGCGGATGTGGTGTCGCAGGCCAACCAGGAGGCCAACAGCGGGCGGCCCGAAAGCTACCGTGTCCCCCAGACGAGAAAGCTCGTGGCCGAGTACCTTCTGCTGCACCCGCCGCGCGACCTCGAGCCTTACGTCAGCCACGATTTCCGCCGCGCCAACATCGTGGTCCGGCACAACGTGCGGGATTCGTCCACGCTGAACCACCACATCCGCGAGCTCAAGGAGGTCGTCGGCCACTATGCCGGCGCCGACATGGCCACGGCCGTGGTCGGCGAGAACCTGATGATCAACGCGGCGGCCGATCGCCTGCTCGAAGGCCAGGCGGCGGCGCTGGCCGGGCTGCTGGCGGTGGTGTTCATCGTGATGTCGCTGATGTTCACCTCGGTCAAGGGCGGCATCATCGCGCTGGTGCCCAGCGTCGTGCCCATCCTGATGATCCTCGGCGTCATGCGCATCCTCGAGATCCCGCTCAACGCGGGAACGGTCATGGTCGCGGTGATCGCGATCGGCATCGCGATCGACGGGACCATCCATTTGTTTGCGCGCTACAGCGAGCTGTGCCGCAGCACCTCCAATTACGACGAGGCGGTGATCGAGACGGTGAAGGACGAGGCCGCGCCAGTGATCGCCGTGAGCCTGGCGCTCGCGCTGGGTTTCGGCGTCCTCCTGCTGTCGGACTTCACGCTGATAGCCCAGTTCGGGGCGCTGGCCGCGGCCACGATGCTGTTCTCGATCTTCGCCAACCTGCTCATCACGCCGCTGGTGATGTCGAAGATCCGGCTGGTCGGGCTGTACGAAATCCTCGCCATGTCCAAGCAGCGCGCGGCCCTGGAGCACAGTCCGCTATTCAAGGGGATGACCGGCTACCAGGTCCGCAAGGCAATCCTGATCTCGGAGCTGCTCGAGTACGGCAAGGGTGACCGGCTGATCGAGCAGGGGACGATGGGGCGCAGCATGTTCCTCGTGGTCAGCGGCGAGCTCGAGGTGGTGCGCATCGAACCGGACGGTGAGCGCCTGATCGCGATCCTCGGGCCGGGCGAGGTCCTGGGCGAGATCGGCTTCGTGCAGGCCACCCGCCGCACTGCCGACGTGCGCGCGATCGGCCCGGTTTCCGTCCTGCGGTTCGACCACGAGCGGATCGAGAAGGACCTGGTGTTCTTCCCGCACATCATGGCCAAGCTCAATTTCAACATCAGCGGGATCCTCGGCAAGCGACTGGCGGACATTGTCGAGGCGCGCGCCCACCCCGCGCCCCAGGCGGCTGCGCCCGCGGCGCCGGGAGACAAGTTCGGCGAGGATGGCTGAGTCCCGCGCCCTGCGCGCCGGGCTCCACCTTGCCGCCGGGGCCACTCTCGTGGCGCTGGCCCTCACCCCCATGCTGCTCATCTGGTATCCGCAGCCGCTGTTCGAAGCGGGCGGAGGCAGCCGCGGCGGCATTTTCGCTGCAGTCGCGAGCGCAGTTTGCGGCCCGCTTGCGGGATATGCCTTCAGTCGCCGGCTCCGTTGGGTGGTCGCGGTTCAGCTGGCCGTGCTGGCGGGGGGGCTGTTTGCCGTCTTCCTCGCCCGGCCGGTGTACCTGGTATTCACGGTCGACCGCTTCGACCTGGTCCGCGCGCTGGACATCAGCGCCCGGGATCTGGG
>JAFEDL010000052.1:0-4934 GCA_018241645.1 Pseudomonadota bacterium | reverse complement strand
GCGGTGCTGCCGCTGGACGAGCGCGAACGCCAGCGCCTGATCGATTCCGCGCTCGAGGGCAAGGACCTGCAGCGCTTCCCGAAGTATTACGTTCCGTACCCCCGGGAGGCCGCCAACGCGCTCAGGCGCGCCAAGCCGCTCGCGGCGGTATACGGGCGTGACCCCGGCACGTTCGACCGCTTCCTGCAAACCGCCGGGCGCCCGCCGGAGTCCGTGCGAGTGCTCCCCCTGCGCGCTAGGAAACGGGATGGCGTGGTCCTGCTCGACGCCGCCTCGGGCATGCCCCTCGGGGTACTGCTGGTGGAACCCTGGTAGGACCCCGTCCGGGTAATTATTCCGCCTTCACCCCGGCCGCCTTGACCAGCGGCCACCACTTCTCGATCTCGGCCTTGTGGTGCGCGCCCAGGCCCTGCGGAGTCTGCTGCTCGCGGGACGGGATCTCCTGGCCCAGGTCCCCGAGGCGGGCGCGTACGGCGGGGTCGGCCAGGGACTCGACGATGGCGCCGTTGATCCGCGTGATCACCGGCGCGGGCGTGTCCCTGGGCGCCCAGATTCCGTGCCATACCGCCATGTAGAACCCCGGCAGCCCGGCCTCGTCCACGGTGGGAATGTCGGGCGCAGCGGCGAGGCGTGTCTTCTGGGTCACCGCGTAGGCACGCACCTTCCCCGCGCGCACGTGGGGCAGCGCGCTGGCGGCCTGGTCGAAGATCATGTCCACGTGCCCGGCGATCACGTCCTGCATGGCCGGAGCGGAGCCGCGGTAGTGCACGATCTGCAGCGGCTCCCCGATCACCTTGGAAAGGTAGACCCCGCTCACGTGCGAAGGCGTCCCGGCGCCGCCGGTCGACACCGAGATCCTGGCTGCGTTCGCCTTGACCCACGCGACGAACTCCTTGAGGTCCTTGGCAGGGACCGCGTTCTTGGAAATGATCAGCTGCGGGTTGCTTGCGATCATCGCGATCGGCGCCAGGTCGGTGAGCAGGTCGTAGGGCAGCTGGTAGATCGCACCGTTCACCACGTGCGTTCCGATGTGGCCGATGCCAAGGGTATAGCCGTCGTTCCTGGCGCGCACCACGCGACCTACGCCAATGCTGCCGCCCGCGCCGGTCGTGTTCTCCACCACCACCGTCTGGCCCAGGGCGCGCGTCATGCGCTCGGCCATGATGCGGGCGATCGTGTCCGTGGGCCCGCCGGCGGAGAACGGCACGACGATCGTCAACGCATGGGTGGGAAAGGCCTGGGCCAAGGCGGGGGAGGCGGCCCCGAGGGCGACGATCGACAGCAGGGCGAGGAAGGGCTTGAGCAGGTGCATGGGGTGGGTCTCCTAGGTTCTTATTGGATGAACGCGAGCGCCAGGATTGCCGGGTCCTCGAGGATCGTGAGCACGAAGTACGCGGCGAAGCGGTAGAGCCAGGGCTCGACAGCGGTACGGAAGGCGGTGACGTTGCCGGACATGGGGACGGATTGTACTTTGCCGGGCGCAGGCGGCCCCGGGGGCTGGGCAGGGGCACAAACAGGAATCATTCCTCCCTTGCGGCGCGGTCTTTTTGCCCCGGAGTGTCGAATCCGTCACCAAATGTGCAAGATTCTGTTAGCGCGCCGGGCGGTTCCTGCCGACAATCGGGACAAGTCGAGAGACGTTCGGTGCCGGACCGGATGCCTGCCCCGCGGCGCGGACCCGGCACAAGGGGAATCAAAGTGCTCGCAACCAGCAAACACATCGAAAACGGCAGCCTGGCCGGCGCCAATCCGGACATCACGCTCCCGAAGCCGCAAGAAACGGGCAGGGCAGGGAAGTCACCCGCAGTCCTGTTTGCGGACGTCAGCAAGAGCATGCTGTTGCACGAGAAGCTGGGCGACAAGGCGGCGCGGGTTGTGATCGACATGCTGCTCGGGCTCGCGGCCCGGGCGGTGAACGCCCATGGGGGGCGTGTGGTCAAGACGCTCGGGGACGAAGTCCTGGCGGTACTGCCCGATGCCGACGCGGCCGCCAAGGCGGCCTGCGACCTCCTGGAGCGGGTCGACGCCTGCCCCGCGCAAGGCGGCGTGGTGCCGGGAATGCACATCGGTTTCCATGCCGGCGCATTCATCGAGCGCGACGGCGATATCTTTGGGGACGCGGTGAACATCGCCAGCCGTTTGACAGCCTACGCCAAGGCCGGCCAGATCCTCACCACGACCGCAAGTTCGGGCGGAATCTCGCCCATTGTCCGGCGCTCCATGCGGCCGCTGGGCATGCTCGATATCCGCGGAAAGCGCGACGACATGCATGTGGAGGAGATTTCCTGGCAGCACGCCGACAGCGAAGACACCACAGTCACCGAAGGCAACCTTGGGACCCTTCATGTCGCCAGTACCCGGCTCGTCCTCAGCCTGGGTGACAAGGAATGGATCGCCGGCCCGGACGCCAAGCACTTCTCGATCGGCCGTGACCCGTGCGCGGACGTGGCTATCCGTTCGTCGCAGGCCTCGCGCAACCACGGGTACATCGAATATCGAAACGGCGGGTTCTTCTACGCCGACACGAGCCTGAACGGTTCGTACGTTTCCTTCAACCGCAGCGGCGAGAGCCTGATCCGGCGCAGCCAGATCCTGCTGAGCGGGCAGGGCATGATCTGCTTCGGCCACTCCGAGTGCGAGCCGGGCGAACCGCTGCGGTTCCGCGTCGAGAGCGCCGAGCACTAGGCCGGCCGGCAGGGCCGGATCCGCGGCTGGGCGAACCGGGTGCGCGTGCCGGGCGCGCGCCCTATACAATCGGCACCCTTCTCCCTCCCATACCGAAGGTGCCATCCCATGCTGAAGTTCTACTACAACGCCGCCCCGAACCCGATGAAGGTCGCGCTCCTGCTCGAGGAGCTGGGCCTGCCATACGAGCCGGTGCCGGTAGACACGCGCAAGGGAGAGCAGTTTTCGGCCGGATACCTCAAGGTGAACCCGAACGGCAAGGTGCCGGCCATCGTCGATGGTGACGTGCGCGTGTTCGACAGCAACGCGATCCTGCTGTACCTGGCAGACCGCGAGAGGCGCTTCGTTCCACTCGATCCCGGCAGCGCCGAGCGGGGCAACCTGCTTTCGTGGCTGATGTTCGTCGCCAGCGGCGTCGGCCCGTTTTCGGGGCAGTCGGTCCACTTCCGCCATGCGGCGCCGGAACCCAAGGAATACGCGCTCAACCGATATGACTTCGAGGCGCACCGGCACTGGAAACTGGTCGAAGACCACCTTGCGAAATCGCACTATATGCTGGGCAAGGAGTATTCGATCGTCGACATGGCGTTCTGGGGCTGGGCGCGCTTGTTGCCTTACGTGCTCGGCACCGGCGAGGCGACCTGGGCTGCCTATCCGCAGGTCAAGCGCCTGCTCGACGAGATCAACGCCCGGCCGGCGGTCGCGCGTGCGGACGCGCTCAAGACCCGCCACGCTTTCAAGACCGAGAACGACGACGAGGCCAAGCGTTTCATGTTCCCGCAGAACGAACGCCTGAAGAAGTAGCGGCACATGGCGACCAGGACCGCGGTCGTCGTCGGCGCGCTCGGCGTGATCGGTCGGTACATTGTCGAGCGCCTTCGCGAATTGCCCGACTGGAAGGTGGTCGGCCTGTCGCGGCGCAAGGGCGAGGACCGGGACCGGGTCCGGTACATCCCGGTGGACCTGCTCGATACTACGGATACGGCCAGCAAGCTCGCGGATCTGGGCGACGCGACCCACGTCTTCTACTGTGCCTTCCAGGCTTCCGGCACGCAGGCAGCCGACTACGCCAGGGGAATCGCCGCCAACCGCGACATGCTGGTGAATTCAGTCAGCGCGATCGAGCGCGTGGCGATGGGGTTGCAGCGTGTCGTCCTGGTCACCGGCACCAAGTACTACGGCACGCACCTCGGTCCCTTTCGCACACCGGCGAAGGAAGACGACCCACGGCACATGCCGCCGAACTACTACTTCGACCAGATCGACTGGCTGACTGCGCGGCAGTCGGGCAAGCGCTGGTCCTGGACGGAGTTGCGCCCGCAGACGCTGTGCGGGTTCGCGCCGGGCACGCCCATGAGCATAGTGCCGGTGATCGCGGTGTACGCGGCAATTTCAAAGGAACTCGGGTTGCCGCTGCGGTTTCCGGGCAAGCCCGGGGCGTACCGGACGATCTACCAGGTGACGGATTCGGCCCATTTCGCGAATGCCGCGCTGTGGGCCGCGACGGAACCGGGCTGCGCCAACCAGGCCTACAACATCACCAACGGCGACTACTTCCGCTGGGGAAACCTGTGGCCGCGGATCGCGGAAGTGTTCGAAATGCCGCTCGCCGAGCCCCAGACGATCTCGCTGACGGCGCAGATGGCCGACAAGGGGCCGCTGTGGGACGCGATGGTGGCCAGGCACGGGCTGAAGCCGCACCGCTTCGATGAGATCGCCGCGTGGCCCTTCGGCGACTATGTGTTCGGCTCCGACTGGGACGTGATGACCAGCACGACAAAGGCAAGGCAGCACGGCTTTCACGCCGTGGTGGACAGCGAAGAGATGTTCGTCAGGCTGCTGGCGCAGTTCCGTACCGGGCGCATCGTTCCGTAGGTTGCGCCCGATCGCAGCTGGCGGGATGGCGGAGCGCCGGCCGGTCAGGGTTTCCAGGGTTCGCTGTAGTTCTCGGCACCGATCTTGCGCACGTCGGTGAGCCAATCCCCTTCGTAGGGCCACGCCGACGGCGAGACCGGGTCCGGTCCCTGCCAGAACCGCGCGAGCGGCCCGTCGCCGACCTTCTCCAGGGACCAGGCCTGGCGGCGGAACGTCCAGCTGTCCGGAACCAGGCGATGCGCCTCGCGGAAATGCCGGATCGCGGCCGCGTGATTGCCGTCCATCTCGAGTTGCGCCGCCAGCTGGAAGTGGGCATGCCCAAGCGCCTTCGCAGCGTCGCGCGGCCGGGAACGCGCGACGACTTCGTCGGGCGA
>JAFEDL010000051.1:8369-30186 GCA_018241645.1 Pseudomonadota bacterium | reverse complement strand
GTCGGTGCTGACCATTTCCGCGTTCAGTTCGGCAGAGGTGATTTCGGGCACCCAGCCGAGCTGCGTGCGCGCCTTGCTCGCGTCCCCGAGCAGGGTCTGGTCCTGAGTCGGCCGGAAGTAATCGGGATCCACCCGGACGATCACCTGGCCGGGCTTCAGCGCCGGCCAACGTGCGCGGTCGAAAGCCGCTGCGCGCGCGTGCTCGGCCGGGCCGTCCCCCTGCCATTCCAGCTCGATCCCCAGCTCGCGGGCCGCGGCGCTGGCAAAGTCGCGCACGCTGTACTGCACGCCGGTAGCAATCACGTAGTCCTCGGGCTCGGCCTGCTGGAGCATCATCCATTGCATGCGCACGTAATCCTTCGCATGCCCCCAGTCGCGCATCGCGCTGAGGTTGCCCAGGTACAGGCAGTCCTGCAGGCCGAGGACGATGCGGGCCAGCGCGCGCGTGATCTTGCGCGTGACGAACGTCTCCCCGCGCAGCGGGGATTCGTGATTGAACAGGATGCCGTTGCAGGCGTACATCCCGTACGCCTCGCGGTAATTCACCGTGATCCAGTAGGCGTACAGCTTGGCGACGCCGTACGGCGAGCGCGGGTAGAAGGGCGTCTTCTCGTTTTGCGGCGATTCCCGCACCTGCCCGTAAAGCTCGGACGTCGACGCCTGGTAATAGCGCGTCTTCTTCGCCAGGCCCAGGATGCGCATGGCCTCGAGCACGCGCAGCGCGCCGAGGGCGTCGGAGTCCGCCGTGTACTCGGGCTCCTCGAACGACACCGCGACGTGGCTTTGCGCGGCAAGGTTGTAGATTTCGTCCGGCTGCACCTGCCCGATCACGCGCAGCAGGCTGCTCGAGTCGGTCATGTCGCCGAAATGCAGGACCATGCGGCGGTCGCTGTCGTGCGGGTCCTGGTAGAGGTGGTCTATCCGCTGCGTGTTGAAGAGCGAGGACCTGCGCTTGATGCCGTGCACGATGTAGCCCTTGCCGAGCAGGAACTCGGCCAGGTAGGCGCCGTCCTGTCCGGTGATGCCCGTGACGAGCGCGACTTTCTTCTCATTCATGGGGCAAATTCTAGCTTATCGCGACCCATGGCCCGGACCCTCCGGCGTGCCGTATTCGGGGATCCATTCGCGCAGCTTCGCCCGCACCGCGGCGTCGCTTGCGCCCTCCTGCAGCGCCGGCCACGCGAGCAGGCTCTCCAGCAGCGTATCGGTGTCGGGCGCCCTTGCCTTGGCGATGTACAGCTTCGGGTGCGGCGTCGGCAGCGTGTGCTCGGCATCGGCCAGCAGTTCCTCGAAGAGCTTCTCCCCGGGGCGCAACCCCGAAAACTCGATCTTGATGTCCGCTTCGGAAAAACCGGACAGGCGGATGAGCTGCCGGGCGAGGTCGACGATCTTCACCGGGTCGCCCATGTCGAGCACGAAGATCTGCCCCGCGGCCCCCATCAGCGCGGCCTGGAGCACCAGTTGCGCCGCCTCGGGGATCGACATGAAGTAGCGCTGGATGTCGGGGTGGGTGACGGTCACCGGGCCGCCGCGCGCGATCTGCTCGCGAAACCGCGGGATCACGCTGCCGGTGCTGCCGAGCACGTTGCCGAACCGCACGATGACGAACTGGGTAGGGGGCTGCGCCCCGGGCTCGGCCTGGACCGCCTGGCAGACCAGCTCGGCCAGCCGCTTGGTTGCGCCCATCACGTTGGTGGGGTTCACGGCCTTGTCGGTGGACACCAGGATGAACTTTTCCACGCCGTGCGCGCGCGCGGCGCGCGCGGCAACGAGGGTGCCGAGCACATTGTTCTGCACGGCCTGCCAGGCGTTGTCCTGCTCCATGAGCGGCACGTGCTTGTACGCCGCGGCATGGAAGATCACGTGCGGCCGGAAGCGGCCGAGCACCTCGTTCATGCGCGGCGCCGACTTCACGTCGCCGATCACCGCGGAAACCGCGATCCCCGGATAGCGGTCCCGGAATTCGGACTCGATCGTGTACAGCGCGAATTCGGAAAGCTCGAACAGCACGACGCGCTCGGGGGCGTAGCGCGCGATCTGGCGGCAGAGCTCCGATCCTATGGAGCCGCCGGCCCCGGTCACCAGGATGCGCTTGCCGTCCAGCAACGCGTGGAGCCCCGCGTCGTCGAGCTGGACCGGATCGCGCCCGAGCAGGTCGTCGAGCTCGACCTTGCGCAGCTGCGCAATGCTTACGCGTCCCGACACGAGGTCGGAGTAGGACGGCACGGTCATCACGCTGAGCCCGGCCCCGGTGCAGAGCTCGACGGCGCGCTTGCGCTTCGCGGGCGAGGCAGCCGGCATCGCAATCACGGCCTGGGCGGCGCCGAACCGCTCCGCTATCTCGGCGGCCAGGTCGAGCGGCCCGTAGACCTTCACGCCGAGGATCTCGCCGCCCCGCTTTGCGGGCTCGTCGTCCAGCAGGGCCACGACCCGCCACTGCCGGCCGGCGGCGAGTTCCTTCAGCAGGGTCGCAGCCGCGCTTCCCGCGCCCAGCACGATGACCGGCGTGGCCTCGGACGCCTGCATGACCGACGCGAAGCCATGCTCCTTCCAGGCCCGGTAGGCCAGGCGGCTGCCGCCCATGGCGAGGATCAGCAGCAACGGGGAGATCAGGTACGCGGAGCGCGGCGCCGGCCAGGCCAGCCCCGCGAGCGTGAACAGCGCGGGCACGGCGAGCGCGCCGATCGAGACCGCGATGAAGATGCGCCTGAGGTCCGGCAGGCTGGCGTAGCGCCACAGCCCCCGGTACAGGCCCATTCCCAGGAACAGCAGCCCGTACACCCCCATCACCCATGGGAGGGTGAAGAAGAACCAGTGCACGAAGTCCGCGGGCACGTCCAGGTTGAAGCGCAGCCAGAACGCCAGCCACCAGGCGACCGCGGTGGCCGCGATGTCGTGCAGGAAGGCGAGCGCGTTGCGCGAGCGCGGGCCCAGCTTCAGCAGCAATACCGGGCGCTCGCCCGTCATCGCACGGCCTCGGGCGCGCGCCGGGCCCAGCGCGCATCGATGTACAGGGCGAGGCCCGCATAGCCGATCGTGGCCGCCGCGAGCGTGGCGGCCTGGATATCCGGCGAGGCATTGCGGGCGGCGAGGGCAGCTGCCGCGCACGCCGCCATCAGCGCGTATTCGGCGAGCGCCGTGCCGCGATGGCCGAACCCCATGCGCACCACCCTCTGGTAGTAGTGCTCGCGGTGCGCCTGCCAGACCTTTTCGCGCCTGAGCAGGCGCTTCACCAGCGTGAACGTCGCGTCGGCAGCGAAGGGGGAGAACACCAGCACCGGGAACCACAGCGGCCAAAGCCCGTCCTGCCACCCGGCGGCGCCGAGGGCGCCCGCGAGAAAGCCGAGGGGGACCGACCCGGCATCGCCCATGAAGATCCGCGCCGGATGGAAATTGAACAGCAGGAACGCGAGTCCGGCCCCGGCAATCGCGGCACAGGCAGCAGCCAGCCATGCCGAACCGCCGGCCGATGCAGCCAGTGCAAAGGCGCCGAACCCGATCACCGTCATGCCGCCGGCAAGCCCGTCGGACCCGTCCATGAAGTTGTAGAAATTGGCAAACCAGGCGATCCCCAGCAGGAGGAGCGCGAACGATACCGCGCCGGGTTGCGGGACGACCAGCACGAGCGCGACCGCCGCGGCCGCCAGGTGGGCCGCAAGGCGCAGCAGCGAAGGCAGCCCGAACAGGTCATCCCCGAACGA
The DNA here is from genome assembly GCA_018241645.1 of Pseudomonadota bacterium. Taxonomy (GTDB): domain Bacteria; phylum Pseudomonadota; class Gammaproteobacteria; order Burkholderiales; family SG8-39; genus SZAS-79. The sequence goes on along the minus strand of JAFEDL010000051.1, from coordinate 26,485 downwards.
GACCGCGGCCAGGGCGAGCCCGGTCAACAGCAGGGCCTGGCCGTGGCCGGAGACGAACGCGAGCGATCCCGCCACCCCGGCCATGATTGCGACGCCCCCGGTCCTGGGCACCGGGACCGAGTGCAGCGAGCGCTCGTTCGGGCGATCGAGCGCGAGGCCTCGCACGGGCGGCGACAGCAGGATGAGGAGGAAGACCAGCGCAATCGCGAAGCCTAGGGCTGCGGGGAAGAGCATGGCCCCTATTTTAAGGAATCGCGGATGGTATGAGTGGGAAATGCGGGGGCGGCTAGCCCATCCGGCCCGGCAGCCAGGTGGCCAGGGCCGGCACCATGGCGAGGATCAGCATCCGGATGCAGTCGGCCGCCACGAACGGCATGATCCCGCGAACGATCGTCTGCAGCGGCAGCCCCGCCACGCCCTGGATCACGAACAGGTTGATGCCCACGGGCGGCACGATCATCCCGATCTCGCACACGGTGACGAACATCACGCCGAACCAGATCGGGTCGAACCCGAGCGCCACGATCAGCTTGAACACCGGCCCGACCGTCAGCAGCATCATCGCGAGCTCGTCCATCAGCGCGCCGAGGACGATGTACATGACCATCAGCAGGAACATGATCATCCAGCGCGAGTGGCCCAGGTCGCCGACCGCCTTCACCAGCGCGTCGGTCAGGCCGGTGGAGTCGATGAAGTAGTTGAAGATCCCTGCGCCGATCAGGATCGTGAAGATCATCCCTGTGGTCAGGGCAGTCTCGGCTATGGCTTCCTTCGCGTTTTCGCGCCTGAGCTTGCCGCCGGCCCAGGCAAGTACCACCGCGCCGAATGCGCCCACCGCCGCCGCTTCGGTAGGCGAGAACCAGCCGAAATACATTCCGCCCAGCACGACCCCGAACAGGACGACGACCTGCCACACGTCCCGGCCGGCCCGGATGCGCGCGGCCCAGTCGGAGCGCGGGCCCGCCGGGCCGAGCTTCGGGTCGCGCGCGGTCGACCAGGACACCGCGCCCATGTACAGCAGCGTGCCGAGGATGCCGGGCAGCACGCCCGCAGCGAGCAGCTTGCCGATCGATTGCTCGGTCATCAGGCCGTAGATCACGAAGAGGATGGACGGCGGGATCATGACCCCGAGCGTGCCGCCGGCCGCGACCGAGGCCGAGGAGAGCCGGTCGTCGTAGCCTGCGCGGCGCATTTCCGGCATCGCCACGCGGCCCATGGTGGCGGCCGTGGCAATCGCCGAGCCGCACACCGCCCCGAAGATCGCGCAGGCGCCCACCGTGGCCAGCGCGAGGCCGCCGCGGAAGTGCCCGATCAGGGACGCCACGAAGCTGTAAAGGCTCTTGGACAGGCCCCCGTGCGCGGAGAACACGCCCATCATGATGAACAGCGGCAGCACCGAGAGGCCGGCCGGCGAGATCGCCTCGTACGGCGCACGCCCCAGCACGAATCCGAGGGTGGACCAGCCGTTCACGATCCCGTACCCGATGGTGCCGACCACCCCCATGGCCACTGCCACCGGGATGCGGACAGCGATGAGCGCGAGGACCGCCAGGAAGCCGAGCGCTCCGGCCATCGGGCCGCTCATGGCGCCCCGATCTTTGCAATGTCGCGCACCGCCAGCAGCGCCGACGCAGCGGCCGAGAGGGCGGCACCCGCCACCAGCGGCGCCCAGTAGACCGCAACCGGCCAGCCGAGCGTCTGCGACTTGTCGCCCTGGCCGACCTGGATCCCGGTCTGCTTGAGCGAGTACCAGGCGATCGCGGCCATGAACCCGGCGCCCACCAGGTGCGCGAACGCCTTGACCGCCGCCAGCGCCCGGGGCGGGAGCGGGTCGGTGATGAACTCCACCCCGACATGGCTCTCGCGCAGGAACGCCATGGGCATGGCAAGGGCCACGCAGAACATCTGCGCGAGCTGGGTGACGTCGACGATGCCGGTGATCGACACGCCGATCGTGCGGCGCATGGAGATGTCGGCCATCAGGGCGAGCGTCGCCAGCCCCAGCACGCACACGCCGAAGAGCGCGAGCCCGAGCGCTACCCGGTCGGCGAGGCGTGCCATCCCCGGCTACTTCGCGCGGCTATTTGGAAAGGCGAGCCACCTGCTTCAGCATCTCGTCATAGATCTGCCGGGCGTTGCCGACACCGGATTTTTCGAGCGCGGCCAGCTCCTGGTCGATGACGGGCTTGAGCTGCGTACGCCATTTTTCACGCGTGTCGTTCGACACCGCCACGATCGAATTGCCCTTGGCCTTGACCGCGTCGAGGCCCGCCTGGTCCCACTTGCCCCACCACTCGCCGAACCGGTTGACCATCGCCGGCCCCGTGGTGTCGTCGATCGCCTTCTTCGCGTCGGCGGGCAGCGAAGCGTACTTGCCCTCGTTCATGACCACATGGAAGCAGCTCGTGTAGACGCGCGCGTCCAGGTGATGCTTCAGCAGGCTTTCCAGGCGGAATCCCTTGATCGCATCCCAAGGGAATACCGCGCCGTCGATCACGCCCTTTTCGAGGCTCTCGTAGACCTGTCCCGGGGGCATGCCGACCGGCGCGGCGCCCAGGTACTGCAGCAGCGCCTGCGTGGGCGGGTTGGGGGCGCGCATGCGCAGGCCCTTCACGTCGAAGATGGTCTCGAGCTTTTTGTCGCGCGTATGGAACAGGCCCGGGTTATGGCAATGCAGCGCCAGCACCTTGAACCCCTTGTAGTCCTCGGCCAGCATGCCGGGCAGCATGGCCCACAACGCCTTGGACGCTGAGTCGGCCGATTCTGCAACGAACGGCATCTCCATGATCGACGAACGCGGCAGACGGCCGCGCGGGATGCCGTTCAGGCCCCAGCCCACGTCCGTGACGCCCTGCTTGACCTGGTCGGCCTGGTTCTCGGTTTTCCCGAACGGTGAGTTGCCTGCGAACACCCGCCCGGTGAGCTTGCCGCCCGTGCGCTTTTCCAGGTCCTTGACCCAGGGTTCGAGCACGTCGACCACGAAGCCGTGTGTCGGCGGCACGAAGGTGGTGACCTTGAGCTCGATCTTGTCCTGGGCGTGCGACTGGGCCGCGAACCCGAGTGCGACCGCTGCGGCGAGCATTCGCCATGCGTGCTTGTGCATTGTTTGTCTCCTCGTTCTGGTTATGACCGGATTATACGGCGGCCTTCTCGTGGGCTTTCAGGGGCATCTGCGCCAGCCATTTTTCGACCTCACGCGGTTCGGAAAACAGCGTTTCGAGCTCGGCGCGGGCTTCCTCTTCGGTCTGGAGCACCGATTCGACGACGGTGGTTTTTTCCTCGAGGCGGCTGGTCGCGATTTCCAGCCGGATCCCGTTCGGGTCATAGAAATACGCCGACCAGAAGCGGCCGCCGAGGGCCACGGGGCCGATCACGTTGACGCCGCTGTCGCGCACGCGCGAGACGATCGCGTCGAATTTCTCCGGCGCCGCATGAAACGCAATGTGCTGCATGCCGCCGGGCAGGTCGCGGTTCTGCTTTGCGAGGCCCTTGGGGTATTCGAAGAAGGCGAGCAGCGTATCGTTGCCCATGTTGAAGAAATAGTGGCGCAGGTTGTCGTAGGGCGGCTGGCCGCGGTCCTGCTCGAACGGGACGCGACGCACGTGGACCAGTTGCATGCCGAGCACGCGGGTATAGAAATCCATGGTCGCCAGCAGGTCGTCGGTGACGAATGCCAGGTGGTCGATGCCGCGCATCGGAACGGGTTGGATTTCAGGCAGCTTTGGCATGGCGCGCCTCCAGGGTGGCAAGGAAAGCGCGGACAGTGGCGACGAATCCTGCCGGGTTGTCGCCTGCGACGTTGTGGCCGCCGTCGATCTCGACGATCTCGAAGTGCGGGTTCGCCTCTTTCACCTTGGGCACGGTCTCGGGCGCGAACATATCGGACTGGGCACCGCGGACCACCAGCGTCGGGCAGGTGATCTCGCGGAGCACTTGCCACATGTCGATGCCGAGACTCGCCTTCACGCCGGTTTCCAGGGTGCGCTTGAACTGGTCGCGAAAATGCAGGTCCCGCTTGAGTTGCAAGCCGTTGGCGGCAGGCCGCAAAAAGGCCTCGTAGCGCGCACGCTTCGCCTTCCCGGACTCGGAGGCGGGATCGACCCCGTGGTACTGCATTGCGGCCTCGACGCTCGCAAACACGTCCGGCTGCCGTCCGACGCGCTCGGTCGTGCGCTTGGCGCCTGCGGGCGCGTTGTCCGGCGAGTAGTCGACCAGCACCGCCGCGGATACCCGCGACGGGTGGTTTGCGGCGCACCACGCGACGCCGCGCCCGCCCATGGAATGGCCGACAGGAATGAACTTGTCCCAGCCCAGGTGGGTCGCCAGCGCAGCAATGTCGCCACCCATTGTCGCCACCGCGTAGTCCTTTGACGGGCTCCAGGACGAATCCCCGAAGCCGCGCATATCCATTGCAACGACTTCGCGATCGGTCGCGATCGCGGCGGCCACATCGATCCAGTCATAAGAGAAGTACGAAGCGCCGTGGACCAGCAGCAAGGGGGTGAGCCCCGGCTGCCCGAATTTACGGTAGGCGATGCTGACGTCGCCGGAGGTTGCCACGCCTGTCTTGTGGGAGCTGGTTGCCATCGGATCTCCTTCGCTGGTGTCCCGCCGATCGGGGCTGGCAAATGTAGGCCGTCCCCGGACGCTTGTCGAGAGCATGTGGAGCATGTAGTTTATGAGCAGCATGCATATTGAAAAATTCGACCTGACCCAGCTCCGGCTGCTGGCGGAGCTTGCAGAAACGGGCAGCGTATCTGCGGCGGCGCAACGCATCGGCCTGTCCCAGTCAGCCGCCAGCCACGCCCTCGCCCGGCTGCGCAGGTCCCTGGGAGAGGAAATCTTCGTACGCACGACGGCCGGGATGCGGCCGACGCCTTTCGGCGACAGCCTTGCGCGGGCGGCCAGGGAGGCGCTCGGCACGCTGCGGGCCAGCCTTGAGTCCCGGGCCGGATTCGAACCCCTCTCGTCCCGGCGCACCTTTCAAATCTACCTTTCGGACGTGGGGCAAATGGTGTTCCTGCCGCGATTGCTCGCCTACATCCAGGAAAACGCGCCGGGCGTCTCCCTGCGCGTACTTACCGTCCCCGCCGAAGGCGCCCATGTCGCACTGGAGTCCGGACAGGTCGATCTTGCGGCCGGCTACTTCACTACGCTCAAGGCCGGCTTCCGACAACAAAGGTTGTTTCGCGAGCACTACCTTTGCGCGGTGCGGGCGGATCATCCGCGGTTCGAGCGCGGGATGTCGGTCAAGGCGTTCGGGTCGGTCCAGCATGCGCTTGCCGATTCGAGCGGGATGGCCCACGGCTTCCTGGAGCGCGTGCTTGCCCGCCATCGCCTTGTCCGTCCGATCAGGCTTGCCGTGCCGCAATTCATGGTGCTCCCGCTCGTGATCGCGAATTCCGACCTGCTGGTGACCATGCCGTCGCGGCTCGCGCGTGAATTTTCAAAGCTGGTGCGCTTGCGGTTGATGAAGCCGCCCGTGCCTATCGGCGCGTACGACATCAGGACTTTCTGGCACGAGCGCTACCACAACGACCCCGCAAACCGATGGTTGCGCAAGGTTTTTGCCGAACTGTTCCAGGACCGCGATGCGGACGGCGGGCACGCGCCGTCCCCTGATGCTTGCGGTATAACATCCTCCCTGCACAAAACTACAAGACCAAGGAGACACAAGTGAAAATCAAGGCACTGCTGCTGCTTGCGGCCCTGGCCGCCCCGGCGCTGACCGCGCATGCCCAGACTGCGGACACCTACCCGTCCAAACCCGTCCGCTTCGTGGTCGGCTTTCCGCCCGGCGGGGCCAACGACATCCTCGGGCGCCTGGTCGGCGCGAAGCTGCAGGAAAGGCTCGGGCAGTCTTTCGTCATCGAGAACAAGCCGGGCGCCAACGCGATCATCGGCACGGACTTCGTTGCGAAGTCGGCGCCCGACGGCTACACGCTTCTCATCGGCGCGAGCGGCGCAATGACCTTCAACCCGGGCCTGTATTCCAAGCTGCCCTACGACCCGGTGAAGGATTTCGCGCCGGTGACGATGATCGGCTCGTTCCCGCTGGTGCTCGCGGTGAACCCGTCGATCGGCGTGTCCTCGGTGAAGGAGCTGGTGGCGCTCGCCAAGGGCAAGCCGGGCGCGATGAACTACGGGGCGGGCTCCACGCCGTTCCAGCTGGCCGCCGAGTTGTTCAAGATGCAGACCGGCACCGACTTCAAGCACGTGCCGTACAAAGGCAGCGCGGCCACGGTCAATGCCCTGCTCGGCGGCGAGATCGCGCTCACCTTCGTGGACAGCCCGCCGGTCGTGGCGCAGATCAAGGCGGGAAGGTTGCGCGGCCTGGCGGTGACCTCGCCCAAGCGCGCCGCGTTCATGCCCGAGATGCCGACGGTCATCGAAGCGGGTGTGCCGGATTTCGAGGTGGTGCTGTGGACCAGCCTCTTTGCGCCCGCTGGCACGCCGGCCGCGATCGTCGCCAAGCTGCAGGGCGAGATCGCAAAGATCGTGCAGATCCCGGAAATCCGTGAGCGCATGACGGCCATCGGCATCGACCCGATCGGCGGGACGTCGGAAGAACTGGCCGCGCAGTTGCGCGCAGACCTCGCGCGCTGGACCAAGGTCGCCCGCGCGGCCGGCGTCAAGGCCGACTGAGCGGCACGGCTAGACCCTGACCGGCAGGTGCCGGAAACCGCGAAAGCGCACGCGCCGGTCGCGCTCCGGCGCCCCGGCGAGCGCTAGCGCCGGGAAGCGCGCGACCAGCCGGCCGATCGCGATGCGCGCTTCCAGCCGCGCCACGTTCATGCCGGCGCAGGCATGCTCGCCCTGGCCGAACGCCACGTGGCGGTTGGGCTTGCGGCCCACGTCGAAACGTTCCGCGTCCGGGAACTGCGCCGGGTCGCGGTTGGCCGCGCCGATGCCGATGGTGATGAAGGTGCCTTCGGGCAGCAGGCGGCCGCCGATCTCCATGGGCGCGCCCAGGCGCCGGTTGTTGAGCTGGATCGAGCCGTCGTAGCGCAGCATTTCCTCCACCGCCGTGGGCACGAGCCCAGGGTCGGCCCGCAGCCGCGCCGCTTCTGCCGGCTGGTTCAGCAGCAGCCAGGTGCCGTTGCCGATCAGGTTGGTGGTGGTCTCATGGCCTGCGTTGAGCATGAAGATGCAGTTGTGCAGCAGCTCCGCCTCGGTCAGCTTCTCGCCGTTGCCCTCGCCCTGGATCAGGCGGGTGAGGACATCGGTTTCGTAGTCGCCGGGTTGCTGCCTTCGGTCGGCGATGAGCCCGCGCAGGTAAGCGAGAAAGTCGGTGACGGCGCGGTTGCCGCGCTCGAGCACCGCCGCATCCGGCGCGGGTTCGAGAGCGGACAGGATCGCCAGCGACCAGGCCCGCAGCGGCTCGCGTTCGCCCTTGGGCACGTCGAGCAGGTTGCCGATCACCTCGACCGGGATCTGCGAGGCGAACTCGTCGATGAGGTCGACCTCACGCCGCGCCGCCATCTCGTCGAGGAGGTCATCGACCAGGCGCACCACGCCGGCCTCCATTCGCACGATCGCGCGCTGGTTCAGCGCGCCCATCATCAGCCGGCGCACGCGGGTATGCAGCGGCGGGTCGTTGAACACGAGGCTCGAGGTGTGGTGCTCGAAGAGGGGTGTGTCGCCGAACTTGGGGCCAAACTCGGCTTTCTTGTCCGACAGCGCCTGCGGGTTGCGATAGACAGCCATCACATCGTCGTACCGCGAAAGGAACACGCCGCCGCCGTCCAGCTCGTGCACCGGGTCGTGCTCGCGCAGGGCGGCGTAGAACGGATAGGGGTCGTCGATGAAGGCCGGCGGGACGCGGGCCAGCTGGAATTCGCGCGCGAGGATGCGTGGATCCATTCGGCTATTATGCCTCCTTCGCCGAATGAACCTGCCCCCCGGAAACCGCATGCAACGAGTCCCCAACGCCGCCTTCGATCCCGCCCTGCAAAAGCGCCTGGAGGACCTCTGGGGGCAGCCGGTGAACCTCTACAAGGCGCTGGCCAACCACCCGGCCTTTGTCGGTGCGTGGACCGAGTTCGCGCAGTCGATGCGGGCCGACACGAAGACCCCGCGGGCCCTGCGCGAACTGATGATCCTGCGCTCGGGCCAGGTGCAGGGGTCCGAGTACGAGTGGGCGCAGCACCTGCGCATGGCGCGCAAGGCCGGCGTGCGCGAGGCGCAGATCGAGCAGCTGGCGGACTGGCGGGCCTCGGGCGAGTTCACGGCCGGGGAGCGGGCGGCACTGGGGCTGCTGGAAGGCGTGACCGCGGGCAAGGTGGACGACGCGACCTGGCAGGCGGCTGCGGGCCGGTTCTCGCGTGAAGAGTTGGTGGAGCTTGTGCTGGTGGCGGGCTTTTACTCGATGGTCGCGCGGGTGCTCGATGCGTTGCGCGTCGAGCTGGATGACGACATCCGCGATTACGCGCCGCGATTGCCGGGGTAATCGGGAGGGGAGCGATGACGCACAGGAGCTACCGCTACTACGACCTCGTGATGGCGGCGTTCGTCACGATCCTGATCTGCTCGAACCTGATCGGGCCGGCGAAGATCGCGCAGCTGGACCTGCCGGTGCTCGGCGTCGTCACCTTCGGCGCCGGCGTGCTGTTCTTCCCGATCTCCTACGTGTTCGGCGACGTGCTGACCGAGGTCTACGGCTACGACCGCGCGCGCAAGGTGATCTGGGCGGGCTTCGCGGGCCTGGCGTTTGCCTCGTTCATGGCGACGGTGGTGGTTGCGCTGCCGCCCGCGCCCTTCTGGCACAACCAGCCGGCCTACGAGGTCGCGTTCGGCTCGACCTGGCGCATCGTGGCCGCGTCGATGTTCGCGTACTTCTGCGGCGAGTTCGTGAACTCGTTCGTGCTCGCCAAGATGAAGGTCCTCACCAAGGGCCGCTGGCTGTGGACACGCACGATCGGGTCGACCATCTTCGGCGAGGCGGTGGACTCGGCCCTGTTCTACCCGCTGGCGTTCTACGGCACCGGGATCATCCCGGACGACAAGCTGCCGATGGTGATGCTCGCCCAGTTCGTGACCAAGGTCGGCGTCGAGGTGGTGTTCACCCCGGTCACCTACAAGGTCGTGAACGCGCTGAAGCGCCTGGAGAACGAGGACTACTACGACCGCAGGACGAACTTCAACCCGTTCGCGCTGAAGCCGTAATTCCATGAAATGTTTTTAAAAATAGAGGCTGGAAGCCGTTCTCCAGCCAGTGTTGATATCTATTTTGTTATTTTTTACTGGGGCGGAATCGATACTTTGCCGGCGCGGATTGCCTCCAGTATCCGGCGCAGCCTGAAGCGCTCGATGCTGGGGACATCGTCCAGGAAGACCTTGCCCTCGACCTGCACGTAGTACTGGCCCGCGTAGCGGTCGTTCTCACGCAGGTGCCAGACGAGCAGGCTGCGCGGTCCCATGGTGACCTCTGCCACGAGGCGGTTCTGCGGCTGGAAGTACTGCGAGTACACCTGCTTGAAGTCCTCATCCCCGACCGCGCCCTTATAGTCGCGCAGCACCTCGAACCTGCGACGCGGTGCGGTGGACAGCAGCGCGGCGTCCTCCACCTTGCCTGCAGTCAGGTACAGGCTGAGCAGTTTCGCGGTGTTGAGCGCGGTCGTTGGCTCGGGTTCCGTCGCCGGGTCGATTACCTGCGCCCCCGGCGCAAATGCGCGGATCGAGTAATGCAGCGTCTCGCCTTCGAGCGTGACCGACCGATCCGCCAGCGGCTGGGCCTGCGCCGCCATTGCGAAAAGCAGGCAGGCCATCGCCTGCCACCATGCCGACTTCGTGATCAAGCAGCGCGGGCGATGGGCGTGGCGGGGACGCGGAACCGGGGCATCAGGCTGGCGAGCTTGTTGCGCGCGTCGAGCATGGACCTGGCCTTGATGTGGCCGTAGCCGCGGATGGACTCGGGCAGGCTGGCGATCTCGACGGCAATGGCGTGGTTCTCGCGCGAAAGTGCACCGATCAGGTCCACGACCGTACGCTCATAGTCTTCCACCAGCTGGCGCTCCATCTTGCGCTCCTCGGTGTGGCCGAAGAGGTCGAGCGCGGTGCCGCGCAGGCCCTTGAGTTTCGCGAGGATCCGGAACGCCGGCATCATCCAGGCGCCGAAGCGCATCTTCACCGGCTCCCCGGTCTGCGGGTTCGCTTTCGCCAGCAGGGGCGGGGCGAGGTGGAAGACCAGCTTGTAGTCGCCCTCGAACATCGCGCCGACTTTCTTCGCGAACTCGCCATCGGCATACAGGCGCGCCACCTCGTATTCGTCCTTGTAAGCCATGAGCTTGGCGAAGTAGCGGGCCACCGTTTTCGCCAGTTCGTCGCCGCCCACCGCCTCGGCCTCCGCCTTGCGCACTCGCTCGACCAGCGATGCGTACCGGGCGGCATAGGCCGGGTTCTGGTAGTCGGACAGCAGCTTCACGCGCCGCTCGACCAGTTCATCGAGCGTCCGGGAAAAGTGCTGCGCAATCGGGATCACGTCGGCCGGGTTGGCGGTACGCCGAACGGCTTCGGGATCGACGACGGCACGGCGGCCCCAGACGAAACTCTTGAGGTTGAATTCCACCGCCACGCCGTTCAGTTCGATGGCGCGCTCGATGGCCTCGCCGGACAGGGGCACCCAGCCTTTCTGGTACGCGTAGCCGAGCATGAACATGTTGGTCGCAATCGAGTCGCCCATCAGGCTGGTCGCCATTTCGGCCGCGGCGACGAAGTCGGCATCCTTCCCGCCGCAGGCTTCGCGCACGTCGTGCTGCAGGTCGCTGCCCGGCAGCTGCCAGTTCGGGTTCTTGACGAACTCCGCGGTCGGCGCGGTCGTGGCGTTGACTACGGCGCGGGTCTTTTCGGACGACATCGTGGCGAGCGCATCGGCACTGGCCGTGACTACCAGGTCACAGCCGATGACAAGGTTGGCGTTACCGGTGCCGATTCGCGCGGCGTGCAGTTCTTCCGGCCTGCGGGCAATCTTTACGTGGGACATCACCGGCCCGCCTTTTTGCGCGAGTCCCGACATGTCGAGCACGGATACGCCCTTGCCTTCGAGGTGACCCGCCATCGCGAGGATCTGGCCGATGGTCACAACGCCCGTGCCGCCTATGCCGGTCACGAGCACGCTGCAGGGCTCTTCGAGCGCGGGTAGCTGCGGATCGGGGAGCGCGGCGAAGTCGCCGCCGCCTTCGCCGCCTTTGGGCGCCGGCCGGCCTTTCTTGAGCGTGCCGCCTTCCACGGTGACGAAGCTCGGGCAGAAGCCCTTCACACAGGAGAAATCCTTGTTGCAGGTGGACTGGTTGATCCGGCGTTTGCGCCCAAACTCGGTTTCAAGGGGCTCGACCGACAGGCAGTTCGACTTCGTGCTGCAGTCGCCGCAGCCCTCGCACACGGCTTCGTTGATCACCGCACGCTTGGCAGGATCCGGGAAGGCGCCGCGCTTGCGTCGCCGGCGTTTCTCGGAGGCGCAGGTCTGGTCGTAGATCAGCGCGGAGACGCCCGTGGTCTCGCGCAGTTCGCGCTGCACCTGGTCGAGCTCGTCGCGGTGGCGGACGGTGACGCCGGGCGCCCAGTTCGTTCCGGGCGGGTACTTCTCGGGCTCGTCGGTGACTACCACGATGGGCGTGACGCCTTCGGCCGCGATCTGCCGCGAGATGGTTGGCGGGTCCAGCGGGCCGTCGTGGTGCTGCCCGCCGGTCATGGCCACGGCATCGTTGAAGAGGATCTTGTAGGTCATCGTGACCTTGGCCGCCGCCGCCGCGCGGATCGCCATCAGGCCCGAGTGGTAGTAGGTGCCGTCGCCGAGGTTGGCGAAGATGTGCTTGGTGTCGCAGAACGGCGCCTGCCCGATCCACGGGGCACCTTCGCCGCCCATGTGCGTGAAGGTGGAGGTGTTGCGGTCCATCCACACCGCCATGAAGTGGCAGCCGATGCCCGCCGTGGCGCGGCTGCCTTCGGGCACTCGTGTGGAGGTGTTGTGCGGGCAGCCCGAGCAGAAGTACGGCTGACGCACCGAGGTCACGCGCGGACGGGCGAGCGCTTTGTCCTTCGCGTCGAGAAAGGCGAGGCGCGCTTTGTAGCGATCGCCAAGCACCTTGTCCAGGCCGAGCTTGGCGAAGCGCTTGGCCAGCGCGCGCGCGACGATCGCGGGCGAATGCTCATACTGCGCCGGCAGCAGCCAAGTGCCCGCGGGCTGGCCCGCGGACTGGCTCCACTCGCCGTTGTCGTCGAACTTGCCGACCACGCGCGGCGCACGCTTGCCTTCTTCCCACGTGTAAAGCTCTTCCTTGATCTGGTACTCGATCAGCTGGCGCTTTTCCTCGACGACGAGGATCTCCTCGAGCCCTTCGGCAAAACGGCGCGCGCCCTGCGGCTCCAGCGGCCAAGGCATCGCAACCTTGTAGACCCGCAGGCCGATGTCGCGGGCCACCGATTCGTCGATGCCGAGGTCGGCCAGTGCCTGCATGGTGTCGCCGAAGGACTTGCCGGTCGTGATGATGCCCATGCGCGCATGCGGGGAGTCCCACACGATGCGATCGAGCTTGTTCGCGCGGACGTAGGCGAGGGCGGCGTAGACCTTGTAGTCGAGGAGCCGTGCTTCCTGCTCGAGGATGCCGTCCGGCCAGCGGATGTTGAGGCCGCCGGGCGGAAGCACGAAGTCTTGAGGGATCACGACTTTGACCCGGTGCGGGTCGATGTCCACCGAGGCGCCGGACTCGACCACGTCGGTCACGCACTTGAATGCGACCCAGCAACCGGAGTAGCGGCTCATCGCGAAGCCGTGCAGCCCGTAGTCGAGGTATTCCTGCACGTTGGCCGGGTTGAGCACCGGGATCAGGCAGGCCTTGAGGATGTGCTCGCTCTGGTGGGCAAGCGTGGAGGACTTGGCGGCATGGTCGTCGCCGGCCAGTACCAGCACGCCGCCGTGCTTTGAGGTGCCGGCGGCGTTGCCGTGCTTGAAGACATCGCCGCAGCGGTCGACGCCGGGGCCCTTGCCGTACCACATCGAGAACACGCCGTCGTAATTCGCGCCCTGGAAGAGGTTGAGCTGCTGCGTTCCCCAGATCGCAGTCGCGGCGAGGTCCTCGTTGACGCCGGGCTGGAACTTCACATGGTGCTGCTCGAGGAATTTTCTGGCGCCGTGAAAGGACTGGTCCATGCCTCCCAGCGGCGAGCCGCGGTATCCGGAGACGAAGCCCGCCGTGTTGAGCCCTGCGGCGACGTCGCGCTGCCGTTGCATCATCGGCAGGCGCACCAGCGCCTGCGTGCCGGTCAGGAAGACGCGCCCTGAGTCCAGCGTGTATTTGTCGTCGAGCGAGGCTTTGGCGAGATCGGCGTGGGCGACCGGGGCGTTCATGGTTTTGTCTCCTGGAAAGGAGTGTTTCCGTAGGGCTGCGCGAAGCGAATCGAGACTAGCACAATCGCCTTACTTTGCAGGGATCGGCTTGTCCCAGTACGGCTCGGGGCCGAACGATTCCGCGAGGAAGTCGATGAATGCCCGTGTCTTGGCCGGCAGGTGCCGGCGGTGCGGGTAAACGGCGTAGATGGCCACGTCGCTGTCGAAGGTATAGCCGGGACACAGCGCAACGAGCGAACCGTCTTCGAGGTGGCGGCGCACGTCCCAGGTGGATTTCAGTGCGATGCCGAGGCCTGCCAGCGCCCATTCGCGCAGCACCTCCCAGTTGTCGCACGCGTAGTTGCCGGTCACGCGTACCTTGGCGCGCTTGCCCACCGGCCCGCGGTAGTCCCACGTCTGCGTAAACCCCTGGCCCCAATCGGCCAGCAGGCAGTTGTGCTCGGTAAAGTCAGCCGGCGTTTTAGGGGTGCCGTGGCGCCGCAGGTAGTCGGGACTGGCGCACACCACACGGCGGTTGGGGGCGAGCTTGCGGGCGGCGAGCGATGAGTCTTCCAGCTCGGCGATGCGGATCGCCACGTCGAAACCTTCCTCGATCAGGTTGATCCGGCGGTCGGACAGGCTCAGCGCCAGCTGCAGCTTCGGATAGAGGGCGGCGAATCGGGGTACCAGCGGCGCGATGTGCTGGTGGCCGAACGCAGAGGACATGGCCACCCTGAGGATGCCCTGCGGTTCGATCCGCCCGGCCGAGATGGTTGCGTCTGCCTCGTCGATCTCGGCCAGGATCCGCGTGCAGGTCTCGTAATAGCTGGCGCCCTCGTCGGTCAGGCTGGTACGACGGGTGGTCCGGTTGACGAGCCTTACGCCCAGGCGGGTCTCGAGCGCGGCCAGGCGGCGGCTGACCACCGCGGTGGACAGCCCGAGCTCACGCGCCGCCGCGGACAGGCTGCCAGCGGTGACGACCCGGGCGAAGATGGCCATTTCCTGCAGGTTGTCGGACATATTGTTGCTTTATCAGCAAAGGTGTTTTGGATTCTGCATCTATTCTCAATTGAATCGCAAACACTTACAATTGATGCATCGCAACATTTAACAGGATTCCAGACCATGAACGCCAGTGAAATCGAGTTCATCGAAGGTCGTCTTCCGGTCTCCCTGCAGAGGATCCCGTCGCCCGAGCAGATGGAGCAACTGATCGCCCGGGCCAAGCGGGAGCGCAACGTCCACATGGCGGTGACTTTCGTGGGTTTCGTCGCAGGTATGAAAGCCTTTTTCGGGACCGTCCGCCGCATCGCGGCGGCATGCACCTCGGCACGCCTGCACCAGGCTTAACGGTCGCGACCGCCGCAGCCTCCTCCTCCTCCTCCAGCTGCGGTGGGTTTGTCCCGCCCCGCGCCCTGCGCGGGGCGGGGACGCGTTAGGCGTCCCTCAGGCGATCGACTTCCACATGTCCCGGTCGCGTTGCGCGGTCCAGATGCGCGGGTGGGCAATCCCGCTGGCCTCATCGTAGGCGCGCGATACATCGAACGGCATGCAGTGATCGTAGATCGGGTAGGCGCCATAGTCGGGATCCATCCGGCGCTTGGTCGCCTTGAATACCTCCTTCAGCGAACGGCCGGCCTTGACCCCGCGCCGGGCGGAATCGAGCAGCCCGCGCACGAAATCCTGGGTGAACTTGATTGCTTTCTGTGACTCGGCAGGTGTCTTGAGCGCCGGGCCGCGTCCGGGCACCAGCGCGCGCGGCTTCAGCGCGGCGAGCTTCGCGAGCGTCAACGGCCACTCCTCGAGGTGCGCGTCACCGGTGTAGATCCCGGCCTTGTACTCGACCAGGTCGCCCGAAAACAGCACCTTCTGCGACGGGATCCAGACGATCGTGTCGCCGGCGGTATGGCCCCGGCCAGCATGGATGATGCGGACTTCCAGCTTGCCCATCATCAGGGTCATTTCCTGCTTGAAGACCATGGTCGGCCAGGTCAGCCCCGGGATGGTCTCCTTGCCGCGGAAGAGCCGCGGGAAGCGCCCGATCTCGCTTGCCATGTCCTGCTTGCCGCGTTCGCGGATCAGTCCAAGAGTCGCGTCGCTGGCGATGACCTGCTGGGCATTGAAGGCCGAGGCGCCGAGCACGCGCACCGCGTGGTAATGGGACAGCACCACGTACTTGATCGGCTTGGAGGTGACTTTGCGGATGCGTTTGATCACCTCGCGGGCCATCAGCGGCGTGGCCTGCGCATCGATCACCATCACGCTGTCGTCGCCCACGATCACGCCGGTGTTGGGGTCGCCCTCGGCGGTGAATGCGTAGGCATTGGCCGAAAGTTTCTCGAACTTGATCTTTTTGGGCGCGAGGTCGCCCTGTGACGCAAAGGTAGCCATTGGGTTCCGGATCAGCCGGCCGAGGGATCGATCTGCTCGAGCCGGTAGCCGTAGTTGTAGACGGGCACGACGCGAAAGCCCGTTTCGGGCCGCAGGTCGAGCTTCTTGCGCACCTGGCTGACGTGGGTATCGACCGTGCGGGTTGCGAGTTCGCCGCTCTGGCCCCACACCGCCTCGCGCAGGTGGCCGCGGGAGAGCAGCCGCCCGATGTTGCGGAAGAGCACCACGGCGAGGTCGAACTCCTTTGGCGTGAGGTCCACCGGCTTGCCGGAGTGCTTGATTTCGCCGCGCTGCGTGTCGATTTCGTAGGGGGGGAAGCTGAGGTGCTTCTGTTCCTGCTGGGGGTAGGCGCGGCGCAGGAGGGCGTTGACGCGCGCAAGCAACTCCTGCCGGCGCGCCGGCTTGACCATGTAGTCGTCGGCGCCGGTTTCGAGGGCAAAGACGATGTCCTCTTCCGAGTCGCGCACCGTGACGAACAAGACCGGTACCAGCTTGGAGATGTTTTCGCGGACCCACTTGAGCACATCGGCGCCGGACACGTCCGGCACCTGCCAGTCGAGCACGTAGAGGTCGAAGCTCTCGCGTCCGGCCAGTCGCATGACGTCCCGGCCGCTCGTGTACGCGTGCACGTCGTGACCGGCGTCGGCCAGCCAGCGCTTCA
This sequence comes from Pseudomonadota bacterium, assembly GCA_018241645.1. Taxonomy (GTDB): domain Bacteria; phylum Pseudomonadota; class Gammaproteobacteria; order Burkholderiales; family SG8-39; genus SZAS-79. The sequence goes on along the minus strand of JAFEDL010000051.1, from coordinate 10,109 downwards.
GCAGCGCAAGCTGATCGGGATCGTCTTCCAGGATGGCGATTCGCAAAGAGGTCTCCGGCCCTGTGGCCTTGCAATGTTTGACACATGATAAGCCCAATCCCAGACCGGCATAAAGCCGGGAGGCTGACCAGGGTCTGAATCTGGTGGGTGTGGCAGAATTCGCCGCTTTCCCCGACGGGCATCACTCATGCGGATCGCAATCCTCGGCGGCGGCACCATCGCGCGCCTGTTTCTCGAACACATCCGGCGCGGCGACCTCGGGGAGGGCATCGAAGTCGCGGCCATCTGCGGTCGCAGCACGGCGTCGGCCGGGGTGGCCCTGGCTGCGGAATACAGCGTGCCTTTTGTGGTCGGGGTCGATGCGCTCCTGGCAACGGGGCCGGATGTCGTGATCGAGGCCGCATCGCACGATGCCGTGCGCGAGCACCTGGTCAGGCTGCTGTCCGCGCGGATCTCCGTGATCGTGCTTTCGGGCGGGGCCCTGGTGGACGACCGCCTTCGCGTTGCAGCGGAAGCTGCCGCGCAGGCAAACGACGCCCTGCTCTACGTCCCGTCAGGGGGCATCGGCGCGCTCGACGCGCTGAAGGCCGCGTGCATTGCGGGGGTGGATTCCGTTTCCATCCAGGTCGCCAAGCCCCCGGCGGCCTGGAAGAAGATCGATTACGTGGACGCGATGGGGATCGACCTCGATGGGTTGCGCGAAGCGCGGGTGCTGTTCGAGGGCCCGGCCCGGGAGGGCGTGCCGCATTTTCCCCAGAACGTGAACATCGCCGCCGTGCTGTCGATGGCCGGGATCGGATTCGACCGCACGCGCCTTCGGGTGGTGGCCGATCCTGCGCTCAAGCTCAACACGCACACCATCCGCATCAGCGGCGCGAGCGGCGTCATCACCATCGTGCTGGAAAACGTGCCTGCCCCGGAGAACCCGAAGACGGCCTGGCTGGCCTGCTACAGCGCGCTTGCGGCCCTCAAATTGATGAATTCCAGGACCCGGTACGGCACCTAGCCTGGAAACGTCTTTGTAGAATGTGAGCACACGCTCTCTTTGATTGCCCGGTGCCGCCGGGGCTTTTGCACGCGATTGCCGCCTCGTGTTGACTAACTGGCGGAATTACCACATAATTTCAGGTTCCGCCGGAGGGGTGCCCGAGTGGTTAAAGGGGGCAGACTGTAAATCTGTTGGCCTTGCGCCTACGTTGGTTCGAATCCAACCTCCTCCACCAGTCACTCGTTTCGGGCGAAATGGGTTACCGGCAGTGCGGAAAGCGGCGGGTGAAAGGACGATGGAATAGGGCCAAGGGCGGGTGTAGCTCAATGGTAGAGCAGAAGCCTTCCAAGCTTATGACGAGGGTTCGATTCCCTTCACCCGCTCCAGTGAATTCGCCCATGTAGCTCAGTGGTAGAGCACTCCCTTGGTAAGGGAGAGGTCACGCGTTCAATCCGCGTCATGGGCACCAGGCAGTTGGCAGGGCAGCAGGCAAGGCAGTACCGAACCACCTAGGCCGCAACAACTTTTTGACAACAGCGAACTGAAACTTCACTCGGGAAGATCATGGCAAAAGGCAAATTCGAACGTACGAAGCCGCACGTGAACGTAGGGACGATTGGTCACGTGGACCATGGGAAGACCACGTTGACGGCGGCGATCACGACGGTCTTGTCGAAGAAGTTCGGCGGCGAGGCGAAGGCGTACGACCAGATCGATGCGGCGCCGGAGGAGAAGGCGCGCGGGATCACGAT
>JAFEDL010000051.1:3318-8339 GCA_018241645.1 Pseudomonadota bacterium | reverse complement strand
TACATCAAGAACATGATCACGGGGGCGGCGCAGATGGACGGCGCGATCCTGGTGGTGTCGGCCGCGGACGGCCCGATGCCGCAGACGCGCGAGCACATCCTGCTGGCGCGCCAGGTGGGCGTGCCCTACATCGTGGTGTTCATGAACAAGGCCGACATGGTCGACGACGCGGAGCTTCTGGAGCTGGTCGAGATGGAGGTGCGCGAGCTCTTGTCGAAGTACGAATTCCCGGGCGATACGACCCCGATCGTGATCGGTTCGGCGCTGAAGGCGCTGGAGGGCGACACGGGCGAGATGGGTGAGGGCGCGATCATGAAGCTGGCCGAGGCGCTGGACAGCTACATCCCGACGCCGGAGCGTGCGATTGACGGGGCGTTCCTGATGCCGGTGGAGGACGTGTTCTCGATCTCGGGCCGCGGCACGGTGGTGACGGGTCGGGTGGAGCGCGGGATCGTGAAGATCGGCGACGAGATCGAGATCGTGGGCCTGAAGGCGACGCTGAAGACGGTGTGCACGGGCGTGGAGATGTTCAGGAAGCTGCTGGACCAGGGCCAGGCCGGGGACAACCTCGGGGTGCTCTTGCGCGGCACGAAGAGGGAGGAAGTGGAGCGCGGCCAGGTGCTGGCGAAGCCCGGCTCGATCATGCCGCACACGAAGTTCGAGTGCGAGGTGTACGTGCTGAGCAAGGAAGAGGGCGGTCGTCATACGCCGTTCTTCAACAACTACCGTCCGCAGTTCTACTTCAGGACGACGGACGTGACGGGAGCGGTGGTGCTGCCCGCGGGCACCGAGATGGTGATGCCCGGGGACAACATCAAGATGGTGGTGACGTTGATTGCGCCGATCGCGATGGAGCAGGGCTTGCGCTTTGCCATCCGTGAGGGCGGCAAGACCGTCGGCGCCGGCGTCGTCGCCAAGGTGATCGAGTAAGAGGGTTTGCCCCGCAGGCCAATAGCTCAACTGGCAGAGCGTCGGTCTCCAAAACCGAAGGTTGGGGGTTCGATTCCCTCTTGGCCTGCCAAATGATTCAGGCAAGACGCGCACTACATAGAACAGGCTGCTGAAGCAAGATGGCGGATACGATCAAGTTGGTAGTAGCGGCGCTGCTGGTGGCCGCGGGCATCGCGGGGTACTACGCGCTCGGCGAAGCGGCGCAGATCCTCAAGATCCTCGCGGTGCTGGCGGGGATCGCCGCGGGCGGGGCGGCGGCCTGGTTCACCGCGCCCGGGCGGCAGTTCGTGGTGTTCGCGAGCGAGGCGGTGGTCGAGGCCAAGAAGGTCGTCTGGCCGACGCGCAAGGAAACGATCCAGACGACCGCGGCGGTGTTCGCCTTCGTCTTCGTAATGGCGGTGTTTCTCTGGGTGAGCGACAAGACCCTCGAGTGGGTCCTGTACGACATCATCCTGGGGTGGAAAAAAACATGACGGCAACGACTGCAAGCAGCAATTCGAACACCGCGACCGGCAAGCGCTGGTACGTGGTCCACGCCTATTCGGGCTTCGAGAAATCGGTGCAACGCGCCCTCGAAGACCGCATCTCGCGCGCCGGCATGCAGGACATGTTCGGCAAGATCCTCGTGCCGGTGGAGGAGGTCGTCGAGATGAAGGGCGGCCAGAAGCACATGTCGGAGCGGAAATTCTTCCCCGGCTACGTGCTGGTCGAGATGGAAATGAACGACGACACCTGGCACCTGGTGAAGAACACCAACAAGGTCACCGGTTTCGTTGGCGGCACGGCGACCAAGCCCTCGCCGATTCCGCAGCGCGAAGTCGATGCGATCATGCAGCAAGTGCGCGAAGGCGTGGAAAAGCCCAAGCCCAAGGTGCTGTTCGAGGTAGGCGAGCTGGTGCGCGTCAAGGACGGCCCGTTCACCGATTTCCAGGGTTCCGTCGAGGACGTCAACTACGAAAAGAGCCGCCTGCGCGTCGCGGTCACGATTTTTGGGCGCTCGACCCCGGTCGAGCTGGAGTTCGGACAGGTCGAGAAGGCCTGAGTTTCAACCACGGGGAGAGCGCTGCAGGTGCGGCGTTCGCTTGAACCCACAAGGAGAGCCACATGGCAAAGAAGGTAATCGGCTTCATCAAGCTGCAAGTGCCGGCGGGCAAGGCGAATCCCTCGCCGCCCATCGGACCCGCGCTCGGCCAGCGCGGCCTGAACATCATGGAATTCTGCAAGGCGTTCAACGCCCAGACGCAGAAGGTGGAGCCGGGCCTGCCCCTCCCCGTGGTGATCACCGCGTTTGCGGACAAGAGCTTCACGTTCATCATCAAGACGCCGCCCGTGACGGTGCTGATCAAGAAGGCCGCGGGCCTCGACAAGGGCAGCCCGCGCCCGCACACCGACAAGGTGGGCAAGATCACGAAGAAGCAGGTCGAGGACATCGCGAAAGTGAAGATGCCCGACCTCAACGCCGCCAGCCTTGAAGCCGCGATGAAGACTGTCGCCGGCAGCGCCCGCTCCATGGGCGTCGTAGTGGAGGGAATGTAACCATGGCCAATATTTCCAAGCGCCGCCAGGCCCTGGCCGGCAAGGTCGATCGCGCCAGGATGTATCCCGCGATTGACGCGATGAAGCTCGTCAAGGACACGTCCACCGCCAAGTTCGACGAGTCCGTCGACGTGGCCGTGAACCTGGGCATCGACGCCAAGAAATCCGACCAGACGGTCCGCGGCGCGGTCGTGCTGCCGGCGGGCACAGGCAAGTCCGTGCGCGTCGCGGTGTTCGCGCAGGGCGACAAGGCTGCGGCCGCTAAAGCGGCGGGCGCCGACCTCGTGGGATTCGAAGACCTCGCCGAGCAGATCAAGGCCGGCAAGCTCGATTTCGACGTCGTGATCGCCTCCCCGGACACCATGCGGGTCGTGGGCCAGCTGGGCCAGATCCTCGGCCCGCGCGGCCTGATGCCGAACCCGAAGGTCGGCACCGTGACGCCGGACGTCGCCGGCGCGGTCAAGAACGCCAAGGCCGGCCAGGTGCAGTTCCGCGCCGACAAGGCCGGCATCGTCCAGTGCACGATCGGGCGGGCGTCGTTTGCGCCCGAGGCGCTGACCGAGAACCTGAAGGCCCTGGTCGAGGCGCTGAACCGCGCCAAGCCCGCCAGCACCAAGGGCGTGTACCTGAGGAAGCTTTCGGTGTCGAGCACGATGGGCGTGGGCGTGAAAGTCGACGTCGCCTCGGTCTCGTCGCAGCAGCAACAGCAACAGTAAGGACTTTGGGCAACCGTCCTTCCGCAAGGAGGGGCGGTCGTCTAAGACCGTAGGGGTCCCGGGGGTTCGCCTCCATGGACTTAAACAGAGCTGGCGCCCTACGCAGACGGTGTACCCGGAGCCAGGACGGAACAAGTCCTGAAGAACGGTCGCCGATGGTGGGTCGGAGCGTGGTTTGGAAAGATGCGCCCGGCCCGTTTTCGCAACAGTTAGACCAGGAGGTAGACCTTTGGGCATGAGTCTGGAACAGAAGCAGACCGTCGTCTCGGAAGTCGCCGCGAAACTGGGCTCTGCCCAGGCGGTGATCGTCGCGGAGTATCGCGGCCTCGACGTCGGTCGCATCACGGACCTGCGAGCCAAGGCGCGCAACTCCGGTGTTTACCTGCGGGTGCTGAAGAACACTCTCGCGCGGCGGGCCGTTACCGGCACGCCGTTCGAGAAGCTGGCCGACCAGATGGTGGGCCCGCTGATGTACGGCATCGCGCAGGACCCGGTGGCAGGCGCCAAGGCGCTGTCCGAGTTCGCCAAGGACAACGAGAAGTTCGTCATCAAGGGCGGCGCAATGGCCAATTCCTTGATGTCCGCCAAGGACATCAAGACGCTGGCCACCATGCCGAGCCGTGACGAGCTCCTCGCCAAGCTGCTGGGCACCATGCAGGCGCCCGTAGCCAAGTTCGTCCGCACCCTCAACGAGGTGCCGACCGGATTTGTCCGCGTGCTCGCCGCAGTCCGCGACCAGAAAGAGAAGCAGGCGGCGTAGCCGCTTTCACACCCTAACCATTCTTCAGGCACCAATTTTTTCGGAGTAGAACATGGAACGCGCACAGATCCTCGAAGCAGTATCGAACATGACCGTCCTCGAGCTCTCGCAGCTCATCAAGGACATGGAAGAGAAGTTCGGCGTCTCCGCCGCCGCCGCCGTGGCCGTCGCCGGCCCGGCTGCCGGCCCGGCCGCCGCCGCAGTCGAAGAGAAGACCGAGTTCACCGTCGTGCTGACCGCGGCCGGCGAGAACAAGGTCAACGTGATCAAGGCGGTACGCGAGATCACCGGCCTGGGCCTCAAGGAAGCCAAGGACCTCGTCGACGGCGCGCCGAAGCCCGTCAAGGAAGGCGTGAACAAGGCCGACGCCGACGCGATCGTGAAGAAGATCACGGACGCCGGCGGCAAGGTCGAAGTCAAGTAACGAGCATTGCAGGCAGGCGGCCCGGGAACCTTCCCGGGCCGCGCGCCTCTTTTACACATACAGACCAGAGTGCAAAGCCAAGACGCCGCCGGTTCCGCCGCAAGGCCGTGCCGCGTCTTGGCTTTGTCCTCTGCAATTCGAAGGGGGCGCGGGGGCTTTCCCCGCAACTCTTCCACTGATCGGGAGCATTCATGACCTATTCCCTGACCGAGCGTAAACGCATCCGCAAGAGCTTCGCCAAGCGGGCCGCCGTGCTGAACGTGCCGTTCCTGCTGGCCACGCAGCTGGAGTCCTTCACCGCGTTCCTGCAGGCCGAGGTCCCCGGGGAGTCGCGCAAGAACGAGGGCCTCCAGGCCGCGTTTACCTCGATCTTCCCGATCAGCAGCCACTCGGGCAACGCGCGGCTGGAGTTCGTGAGCTACGCGCTCGGCGAGCCCCCGTTCGACGTCAAGGAGTGCCAGCAGCGCGGCCTGACCTTCGCGAGCCCGCTGCGCGCCAAGGTGCGCCTCACCATCCTCGACAAGGAAGCGGCCAAGCCGACCATCAAGGAAGTGAAGGAGCAGGAGGTGTACATGGGCGAGATCCCGCTCATGACCACCACCGGCTCGTTCGTCATCAACGGCACCGAGCGCGT
>JAFEDL010000051.1:328-3231 GCA_018241645.1 Pseudomonadota bacterium | reverse complement strand
CGCGTGATCCCCTATCGCGGCTCCTGGCTGGACTTCGAGTTCGACCCGAAGGACTACGTGTACTTCCGCGTCGACCGCCGCCGCAAGATGCCGGTGACGATCCTGCTGAAGGCGCTGGGCTACACGCCCGAGCGGATCCTGAAGGAGTTCTTCTCGTTCGACACGTTCCACATCGAGTCTTCCCACGTGCGCTTCGACCTGGTGCCCGAGCGCCTGCGCGGCGAGGTGGCCCGCTTCGAGATCACCGACAAGTCCGGCAAGACGCTGGTCGCCAAGGACAAGCGGATCACGGTCAAGCACATCCGCGACATGGACGCCGCCGGCATCAAGAAGATCGACGCGCCTGACGAGTACCTGCTCGGCCGGACCCTGTCGCACAACGTCGTGAGCGAGGACGGCGAGATCGTCGCCAACGCCAACGACGAGATCACCGACACCCTGCTCGCCCAGCTGCGCGAGGCGAAGGTCACCAAGATCCAGACCCTGTTCACCAACGACCTCGACCAGGGCGGGTACATCTCCCAGACCCTGCGCATCGACGAGACGGCCGACATGAACGCGGCGCGCATCGCGATCTACCGCATGATGCGCCCCGGCGAGCCGCCCACGGAAGACGCCGTCGAGGCCCTGTTCAACGGCCTGTTCTTCGCCGAGGAACGCTACGACCTCTCGTCCGTCGGCCGGATGAAATTCAACCGCCGCGTCGGCGCGCCGAGCGAGTACAGCTGGCAGATCCGCCTCAAGAACCTCACCCTGCCCAAGGAAGCCGAGGAGGCGGTGCGCGAGTACTTCGGCAACGTGCCCGAACTGCACCTGTCCAAGGTCAGCCTCGAAGGCATGGACAGCCCGGAAGCCGCCCAGGCGGTCGTCGACAAGATGTTCCACGACCTCAAGTCCAAGGGCGTGGACAAGACCAAGCTCGAGGTCAAGATCGAGCAGCGCCTGACGCTCTCGCCCAAGGACATCGTCGAGGTCATCCGCATCCTGGTCGAGCTGCGCAACGGCCGCGGCGACATCGACGACATCGACCACCTCGGCAACCGCCGGGTGCGCTCGGTCGGCGAGCTCGCCGAGAACCAGTTCCGCGCCGGCCTGGTGCGCGTCGAGCGCGCCGTCAAGGAGCGCCTGTCGCAGGCCGAGTCGGACAACCTGATGCCGCACGACCTGATCAACGCCAAGCCCATTTCGGCCGCGATCAAGGAGTTCTTCGGCTCCAGCCAGCTGTCGCAGTTCATGNNGAGATCACGCACAAGCGCCGCGTCTCCGCGCTGGGACCGGGCGGCCTGACCCGCGAGCGCGCCGGCTTCGAGGTGCGCGACGTGCACCCGACCCACTACGGCCGCGTCTGCCCGATCGAGACCCCTGAAGGCCCGAACATCGGCCTGATCAACTCGCTCGCGCTGTATGCCCGGACCAACAAGTACGGCTTCCTCGAGACGCCGTACCGCAAGGTCACCAACAGCAAGGTCACCGACCAGATCGATTTCCTGTCGGCGATCGAGGAAGGCAACTTCGTGATCGCGCAGGCCAACGCGCAGATCGACAAGCACGGCAAGCTGGTCGACACGCTCGTGTCCTGCCGCAACAAGAACGAGTTCTCGCTGTCGACGCCCGACCGGGTAGAGTACATGGACATCGCGCCGGCGCAGATCGTGTCGGTGGCGGCCTCGCTGATCCCCTTCCTCGAGCACGACGACGCGAACCGCGCGCTGATGGGCTCCAACATGCAGCGCCAGGCCGTCCCGTGCCTGCGCCCGGAAAAGCCGCTCGTCGGCACGGGCGTGGAACGCACCGCGGCGGTCGACTCCGGCACCTGCGTGGTTGCGCTGCGCGGCGGCCTGGTCGACTACGTCGATGCCACCCGTATCGTCGTGCGCGTCAACGACGACGAGACGGTGCAGGGCGACGTGGGCGTGGACATCTACAAGCTGACCAAGTACACCCGCTCCAACCAGAACACCAACATCAACCAGCGCCCGATCGTGAAGCAGGGCGAGCGCCTCGCCAAGGGCGACGTGATCGCCGACGGCGCCTCGACCGACCTGGGCGAGCTCGCGCTCGGCCAGAACATGCTGGTCGCGTTCATGCCCTGGAACGGCTACAACTTCGAGGACTCGATCCTGATCAGCGAGCGCGTCGTTGCCGAAGACCGCTTCACCTCGATCCACATCGAGGAGCTGACGGTCGTCGCGCGCGACACCAAGCTGGGCGCCGAAGAGATCACCCGCGACATCTCGAACCTCTCCGAAGGGCAGCTCGCGCGCCTGGACGAGTCGGGCATCGTCTACATCGGCGCGGAAGTCGAGGCCGGCGACGTTCTGGTCGGCAAGGTCACGCCCAAGGGCGAGACCCAGCTGACGCCGGAGGAAAAGCTCCTGCGCGCGATCTTCGGCGAGAAGGCCTCCGACGTTAAGGACACCAGCCTGCGCGTGCCCTCGGGCATCTCGGGCACGGTCATCGACGTGCAGGTCTTCACGCGCGAGGGCATCGAGCGCGACAAGCGCTCGCAGCAGATCATCGAGGACGAGCTGCGCCGCTACAAGACCGACCTCGCCGACCAGATGCGCATCGTCGAGACCGACACGTTCGAGCGCCTCGAGCGGCTGCTGACCGGCAAGACCGCCAACGGCGGCCCGAAGAAGCTCGCCAAGGGCACCAAGATCACCAAGGCGTACCTGGAGAGCGTCGAGCGCTACGACTGGTTCGACATCCGCCTGGCCACCGAAGAAGCCGCCGGACAGGTCGAGTCGCTCAAGGAATCCATCGCGCAGAAGCGCCGCGAGTTCGACGCCGCGTTCGAGGCCAAGAGGAAGAAGCTCACCCAGGGCGACGAGCTGCCGCCGGGCGTGCTGAAGATGGTCAAGGTCTACGTCGCGGTGAAGCGCCGCCTGCAGCCCGGCGAC
>JAFEDL010000051.1:0-209 GCA_018241645.1 Pseudomonadota bacterium | reverse complement strand
GAGACCCACCTGGGCTGGGCCGCAAAGGGCCTGGGCCTGAAGCTCGGCGAGATGATCAAGCAGCAGGCGAAAGCCATCGAGATCAAGAAGATGCTGCAGAAGATCTACAACTCGAGCGGCCGCGAAGAAGGCGTGGAGCACTTCTCCGACGAGGAGGTGGTGCAGCTGGCCAACAACCTCAAGGGCGGCGTGCCGTTCGCGACGCCGGT
>JAFEDL010000050.1 GCA_018241645.1 Pseudomonadota bacterium | reverse complement strand
AAGGACGAGAACGTGCTGCTGCGCGTGTTCACCGGCAGCAGCGCGTTTGCGTTCAAGGGCACGGTACTGAAGTCCGCGCGCCCGCCGTTCGATTACCTGCACCTCTCGTTCCCGGACAAGGTGGAGGGGCTGGAAGTGCGCAGTTCGCCGCGTTACCGGGTGAACCTGGCTGCCCGGGTCGTGCCGCCCGGCGGACCGGGCGCCATCGACGCGCTGATCGAAAACATCAGCGCCACGGGCGCGCTGGTCGAGTCGGCCGAACCGCTCGGCAGCGCCGGCGAGGAGATCAAGCTCGACTTCGATTTCAGCCTGCACGGCGTGCCGTCCGCGCTCAAGCTCACCGCCACGATACGCACCGCAAAATGCGCCGAGGACGCGGCGGGCGCGCCGCGGCACCAGCACGGCGTCATCTTCAAGGACCCCCAGCCGCACGACCTGCTGCTGCTGCGCGCGCTGGTGTGGTACGAGATGCACGAGCACCCGCGCAACGCGGTCTAGGGGGCGGCGTCACAGGGCTACTCCACCTGGATCTTCGCCGCGTCGATGACCCGGTTCCATTTTTCGGTCTCCGCCGCGATGAAACGCGCAGCCTCCGCCGGCGTGTTCAGCACGAGGCCGATGCCCTGCGCGCGCAATTCCGCGCCCACCTCGGGCGGTGACAACGCCCGCTTGAGGTCCGACTGTATCCTGTCGGCCAGGGCTGCCGGCAGCCCGCGCGGGCCGGCGAGCGTGAACCATGAGGTGGCCGCAAATCCCGGCGCGACCGTTTCGGCCACCGTGGGCACCTCGGGCAACGCGGCTTCGCGCTGCGCGCCGGTCACCGCCAGCGGCCTGACCCGCCCCCCGCGCACCAGCGGCAGGCCGGTGGGAAAGTTCTCGAAGATCAGCTGGATCTGCCCGCCCATCAGGTCGTTCAGCGCGGGGCCGCTGCCCTTGTACGGCACATGGGTCAGCTTCACGCCGGTCGCGAGGATGAAGAGTTCGGTCACCATGTGGATCGAGGAACCGGGCCCGGCCGAAGCGTAGTTGAGCGCACCGGGCCTTGCCTTGGCCAGCGCCACCAGTTCCTCGACGCTCTTCGCGGCCACGCCCGGGTTCACGATGAGCAGGTTGGACTGCTCGGCCAGCAGGGTGATGGGCTGCAGGTCGGTCGCCGGGGTGTAGGTGAGCTTCTTGTACATGCGATGGGCCGCATGGATGCCGATCGTGCCGGCGACGAGCGTGTAGCCGTCCGGCGCGGCGCGCGCGACTTCCGCCGCGCCCACGTGGCCGCTGGCGCCGGGCTTGTTCTCGACGACCACTGGTTTGCCATACAGGTCGCCCAAGCGCCGCGCGGCGATCCGGCCGAGCACGTCGGTAGTGCCGCCCGGCGGGAACGGCACCACGAGCCGGATGGGCTTCGAAGGGAATTCCGCCTGGGCGAAAGCCGCATTCGCCGCGAGCGCCGCGGCCGCGAAAGCCAGGACCTTCAGGATATTCATTGCTGGCACCTCATCACTTCGTCCCAGTCGGGACAGGCACGTGCGGCATAGGGAAGGTCCCATTGCGCGCAGTTCGAAGCATCCACGACCTGCACGGGAAGCATGATTTTGGAAGGCACCGCCTCGCCGCGCAGGTGGCGGAACGCCGCCTCGGTGGCGATGCAGGCCATCTTCATCGCGTCGAAGTCCACCGTCGCGAGCAGCCGGCCCGCCCTGATTGCGGAGACCGCTTCGGGAATCGCATTGACCCCGGCCACCGGCGGCAGCGGTTCGCCCGGACGCAGGGCCTCGAGCGCATCGAGCGCGCCGAGCGCCATCGTGTCGTTCGAGGCGATCACCGCGTCGAACCGTACGCCTTGCCGCAACAGTGCGGACAGGGCATCGCAGGCGATGTCGCGCTGGTAGTCCCCTCGCACGGAGGCCGCCACCGCCAGCCCGGGCAGGTCCGCCAGGGCCGCCCTGATCCCGCGCAGCCGCTCGCCGGTGGTGCCGGACGCGGGATGGCCTTCGAGGATCACCACGCGCGCCCCGGGACGCAGGCGCAGGGCAACGTACCGGGTGACCTCCATCGCCAGTGCGCAATCGTCGGATCCCACGAAGCAGACCCGCTCCCCCACGCCCGTGGGCGAGATCAGGTTGACCAGCGGGATGCCGGCGGCGTTGATCCTGAGGATCGATTCGTTCATCGCGGTGAGGTGCACGGGCACGAACACAAAGGCATCCGGGCGATCCGCCGCATTTTCGCCGAGCGCACGGTCGACAAGCGCGGCCTGCTGAGCGACATCGTCGGGCGTGTCGGGGACGTAGTGGATGGCCCGGCCGCCCATGCGCGCCGCGACGCGATCCGCGCCCAGGCGCGCTCCCTCGTACGCGGCGTTGGTGCGGTTCTTGGTGAATACCGCGATGGTCGGGGATTTCAAGGTCTGGGTTCGCCTTTGCGGCGCTTCAGAACTGCGCGGCGTATTGCGCAGGATCGATCTGCACCCCGACCACCAGCGGGCGGTCCTTCGGGCGCTGCGCGGACATCACCCGTTCGAGCGCCGCAGCCGAATCCACCATCACGCCGGCGCAGCCCATCGACTCCGCGAGCTTGACCATGTCGGTCGGCTGGATCAGCGTGCCGTGGCTGGGATAGCCGCGCTTGGATTGCTTCAGTTCGATGCGGTTCAGGCTGTTGTCGCAGAACACCACCACCAGCGGGTCGAGCTTGAGGCTGGCGGCGACGCGCAGCTCGCCCTGCACCATCGCGAGCCCGCCGTCGCCGGTGAAGCAGGCCACCGGCCGGTCCGGGTGCACGAGCTTGGCTGCGATCGCCGCCGGCAGCGAGAAACCCATCGAGGACAGGCCGTTGGTCATCAGCGTGCTGCGCGGCGCGTAGGTGGTCCACCCCTGGCCGACCAGCAGCTTGTGCGAGCCGACGTCGCTGGTGGCGATCGTGTCGCGCGGGGTGGCCGCGCGCACCACGTCGATCACGTCGGTCGGGTTGAGCCGTCCGGCAACGCGCCCCTCGTAGTACTTCGCCTTGAGCGCGTCGCGGTGCGCCGCCACCTCGCGTTCCGTCCAGCGGGGCTGCCCGTCATACCCGGCGCCGAGCGCGTCGAGGATCGCCGCAATCGGCCCGACGAGTTCGAGCTCGGCCGGGTAGATCTGGTCGGTGTTCGGCGTGGCGTCGATGTGGATCGCCGGGATGTCGAGTTCCCAGGGCTTGATGAGTTCCACCGCGTCGAAGCCTGTCGCGAGCAGCAGGTCGCACCCGGCAAGGAATTTCCAGACAAACTGGTTGCAAGCCATGTCGAGCGTGCCGGCGTAGAGCGGATGGTCCTCGGCAAGCACGCCCTTGGCCATCGGCGCGACGACCACCGGGCAGCCGAGCTTTTCGGCAAGGCGCGCGAGGCTCGCGCCAGCGTCCGCGCGCACCGCCGCAATGCCCGCGAGGATCACCGGGCGCCGCGCCGCGCTTATCCGGGCGCAAGCATCTGCAGCGGCAGCATCTGCCGCGAATGCCATGGGAAATGCCTGCGCCTTGAGGGGCGGCAGCAGGATCCGGTCGTCGATGGCCTGCGCGCCGACCACGTCGGCGGCTGTGGTGATGTGGACCGGGCCCGGGCGTTCGGCCATCGCGATTCGCGCGGCCTTGCGAAGGATGATGCCCGCGGTGTTCGGCTGGAGCGTGGTGGCCCACTTGCAGACCGGCCCGAACAGCTTCTCGTGGTCCAGCACCTGGTGGGTGAAGAACGGCTCGCGCCGGGTCTCGATCTGCCCCGAAATCGCCAGCATGGGCACCCGGTCGAGCCACGCGTTCGCGACCGCGTTCACGAGGTTGGACGAACCCGGTCCCAGCGTGGACAGGCACACGCCGGGCAGCCCGGTAAGCATGCCGGTGGCCTCCGCCATCAGGCCCGAGGTTCCCTCGCGCGTGGCGAGCACGAAATCGAGCCCTTCACGGCGCGCCGCCTCGAGGAACTCGACCGACGGGTCGCCCGGGTAGCCGAACACGTGGCGCACACCGAGCGCGCGCAGGTAATGGACGATCAGTTCCGAGACGGTCACGCGGCTTCCCCTTTGTTCAGAGCACGGGTATGGGTACGGAGAATTGAAACTCTACCAAACTGCCCGGCCATCCCAGCGCCACCCCTGCCGGTCCACGCAGCAGAACCAAACGCGTGGCGAAAATGTTCGTGGCATCGTACGATTCCGCGCACACACTCGGATTCAACAAGCGGTTGTTTCGAATTCGCAACAATTACAAACCGGAGACGACAATGTACTTCCGTACGAAGTGGTTGTTTTGCGTCGCGTTGGCATGTTCCCTGCCCCTTGCCCACGCGCAGACTTACCCGGCCAGGCCGCTCACAATGATGATGCCGCTTGCGGCCGGCAGTTCGCTCGACGTGGCGATCCGCGTCGTGACGCAGAAGATGTCGGAGAACATGGGCCAGCAGATCGTCGTCGACAACCAGCCGGGCGCGGCGGGCATGATCGGCGCGGAGCGCTTTACGCACGCCGCTCCGGACGGCTACACGTTCGCGATGTTCAACGACAGCGTGCTGACGATGGTGCCCAACCTGCGCAAGAAGGTGGCCTACGACGCGGTGAAGAGCTTTGCGCCGATCAGCCTGGTCGCCAACAACTCCTGGATGCTGGTGGCCCACCCGAGCCTGCCGGCAAAAAACGTCGCTGAACTGATCGCGCTCGCCAAGGCGAAGCCTGGCGAGGTCAACTACTCGAGCGGGGGCGTCGGCAGCCCGCAGCACATTGCGATGGCGATGTTCGCCGCAAAGGCCGGCATCAAGCTGACGCACGTCCCGTACAAGGGCACGACCCAGGCGACGGTGGACGTGATCGCAGGCCAGATCCCGATGATGTTCTCCGGCACGAATGCGATCACCGCACAGGTGAAGGACGGCAAGCTGCGGGCGCTGGCAGCCGGCGGCGCGCAGCGCTCGCCGCTGCTGCCCAACGTGCCGACGGTCTCTGAATCCGGCCTCCCCGGATTCGAATTCGCCACGTGGGGCGCGTTCTTTGCGCCGTTGAACACCCCGGCCGAAATCATCGCGCGGCTGAATGCAGAGACCGCCAAGGCCCTCTCCGCGCCGGATGTGCGCGAGAAGCTGGGAGCCCAGGGACTCGAAGTTGCACCGTCGACGCCCGAACAGCTCGGCGCGATGACCAAGGCGCGCTTCGAGCAGATGCGCGACCTGATCAAGAGCGCGGGTATCCCGGTCGAGTGAGCTTTGCACGGCGGGTCAGGGCCTGACCGCCCTGGCGGCGCTCGTACCCGCGATCTTGCCGAACACGGCGCCGTTCGTAAGCCCCGTACCGCCGGGGTAGTTGAAGTAGAAGATCCCGCCGACCAGCTCGCCGGCGGCAAACAGGCCCGGGATCGGCAGCCCGTCGGTCGACATCACCTGCGCCTCGGTGTTGATCCGCAGCCCCCCGAACGTGAACGTGATCCCGCAGGTCACCGCGTACGCCTCGTACGGCGGCGTGTCCAGCGTGTTCGCCCAGTTCGACTTCGGGATCGCAAGCCCCTGCGTGCCCCGCCCGTCCTTCACGTTCGGGTTGAACGGGATTCCGGTCTGCACCGCCGCGTTGTAGGCTTTGAGTTCCTGCAGCGCCACCTCGGCGTTCACGTCGTCGAGCTTCTTCACCAGCTCCTCCAGCGTGTTCGCCGTCACCTTCGTCACCTGCTTGATCTTGTACTCGTCCCGCAGCTGCGGCTTCATCTTCGCGTCGAACACCTGCCAGGCGAACTGCCCCGGCTGGTTCAGGATCACCCGCCCGTACTTCGCGTACGTGTAGTTCCTGAAGTCCGCCCCCTCGTCCACGAACCGCTTGCCCTCGGCGTTCAGGTACACCCCCCACGGGTAGGAGTGCTTCTGGAACTGGTCGCCCACCGCCAGGTCCCCGAACTCCGGCGCGTTCCGCTCCCAGGCCACCGCGTGGCAGCCCGACCAGTTGCCCGTCGGGGCCGCCCCGATGTCCAGCGCCATCTTCAGCACATCCCCGGTGTTGAACCGCGTGCCCCGCACCTTGGCCAGTTCCCAGCCCGGTCCCAGGTACCGTGCCCGCATCTCCGGGTTTGCCTGGAAGCCCCCCGCGGCCAACACCACCGATTTCGCGTACACCTCGGTGGTCCGGCCCCTGACCTTGACCTTGACGCCCTGCACGCCGTCGTCGTCCGCGATGAGGCCCGTCACCCGCGCCTCGTACCAGACCTCGATGCCGTTCTTCTTCGCCGCGTTGGTCAGGTTCTCCACGAGGCCCGGCCCGCCGCCCACGGCCTCCACCGTGAGCCCGCCCCAGAACTTGAAGCGGCCGTTGATGTTGAACGCCTGGCGCCCCCAGGCGGCGGTGAAGCGCACGCCCTTGGAGCGCATCCAGGCCACCGTGTCCAGGCTCTTCTTGACCAGGATCTCGGTCAGGTCGGGGTCGCAGCGGTATTCCGTGACCCGCGCCATGTCGTCGAGGAACTGGTCTTCCGTGTAGGTCCCGAAGTCCGTGCGCGCGATCTCCTCAGGACTCAGGTCCGGGATCGGGCGCTTCAGGTCCTCCACCCCGGTGTAGGCCACGCGCATCAGCCCCGCCGTGAACCGCGAGTTGCCCCCGGCCTCGTCCACGGGTGCGCGTTCGAGCACCAGCACGCGCCCGCAGGTTTCTCGGGCGGACAGCGCCGCGCAGAAAGCCGCGTTGCCCCCGCCCACCACTACTACGTCATATGCGTTGCTCATCTCTTCTCCGATTGCGGAACTGCTTCAGATCCAGCCGCCGTTCGCCCGTACCACCTGCCCGGTCATCCAGCTCGATTCCGGACCGGCCAGGAACGCCACCACGCTCGCCACCTCGTCCGGCTTGCCCACGCGGTTCAGCGGCGAAAACCCCGCGGAGAACTGCAGCTGCGCCTCGCTCTTGCCCTTGCGGAACAGGGCCGTGTCGACCGGGCCCGGCGCTACCGCGTTCACGGTGATGCGCTTGCCGGCAAGCTCGCGCGCAAGGACGCGCGTCAGCCCTTCCACCGCGGCCTTGCTCGCCGCATACGCGCCGAATCCCGGCCGTGCAGTGAGGCTGAGCGTGGTCGCGATGCTCACGATCCGCCCGTCCTCCGCGAGGCACCTGGCGGCTTCGCGCATCACGAGGAACACGCCCTTGGCGTTGATCTGCATGACGCGGTCGAAATCGGCTTCCGAGGTGTCCGCAATCGGGGCCGCGGCCACGTTGATGCCCGCATTGTTCACCACGACGTCGACCCGCCCGAATGCGGCCTGGACCGCGCCGAACAGGGACTTCACGCCTGCGGCGTCCGCGACATTCGCGCTGAATGCCTTCGCCTTGCCGCCGGCCGCCTCGATGCGCCGCACCGTTTCGGCCGCGCCGGCCGCGTCCTCGCCGTAGTGGACCGCGATGGACGCGCCGTCGGCGGCAAGCCGCTCGGCAATTGCCTGCCCGATCCCCTTGGACGCGCCCGTAACGAGCGCCACTTTGCCGCGATTGTCAGCTTTCACTCTCTACCCCTCGGTTTGGAATTGTTTCGGCAGGCCGGTCACAGCCAGAGAATCTTCTTGCGGTACTCGAGATCGGTCAGCAGCGCTTCGGCGGGCCCCTGATGGAAGACCGCGCCGCGCTCCAGCGCAAACACCCGGTCGGCGAGCGCCAGCACGAGGTCGAGGTTGTGCTCGACGATGACGATCGAGGTCTCACCGCGCAGACGGTCGAACACAGTAAACAGCTCCTGCACGATGGCCGGCGCCAGGCCCTCGAACGGCTCGTCGAGAAGCAGCAGCTTCACGTTGCCCGACAGCGCGCGCGCCACCGCCACCATCTGCTGCTCGCCGCCGGAGAGGTAGTCCGCCGCGACGTTCATCCGCGCCTTGAGGCGCGGGAAGAACTCGAGGATCTTCTCCTCGCTCCAGACCGTGCCGTGGCTGCCGTCGGTCTTCCTGGCCAGGCGCCCGAGCGACAGGTTCTCGGCCACCGTCATTCCCGCGAACAGGCCGCGGCCCTGCGGCACGTAGCCGATGCCGAGGCGCGCGATGTCCGGCGCCGGCAAGCCGGCGATGTTGCGGCCTTCGTATTCGATCGTGCCGGACGCCGGCGGCAACAGGCCGGCGAGCGCCTTCAGCAGCGTGGACTTTCCCGCCCCGTTGCGCCCGAGGAGCGCGACGATCTCGCCTTCGCGCACGTCGAGCGTCGCATCGTTCAGGATGTGGCTCTTGCCGTAGAACGCGTTGACGTTCGTGAACCGCAGCACGTGGGCGCGCTCGCGCGCCTCTCCCGCTACGCGGCCGGTGACAGGGGGCGTCCCGCTCCCGGTGTAGATCTCCTGCACGCGGGCGTCGTTGCGCACTTCCTCGGGCGAACCCGCCATCAGCACCTCGCCCTGGTTCATCACCGTCACCACCTGCGAAAACCCGAGGACGCGGTCGATGTCGTGCTCGACGATCAGGACGGGGATGTTCGCGGCCACCGCCTTGATGAGGTTCGACACCCGCTCGCGCTCGGCCGCCGCAAGGCCGGCGAGCGGCTCGTCGAGCAGCAGCACCTCGGGCTTGGATCCCAGCGAGATCCCGAGGTCCACCAGCCGCTGGCCGCCGTAGGACAGGTCGCCGCCGAGGATGCGCTCGATTCCTTCAAGGCCGAGGAAACGCACCAGCTCCACGGTCTCGGCATGGATGTCGGCGTAGCTGTCGATGTCGCGCCAGAGGTTGAAGCGCGCCGCATGGCGCGCCTGCAGCGAAAGCCGCAGGTTTTCGTAGATCGTCAGGCCGCGGAACAGGTTGGTGATCTGGAAGGAGCGCGCGATGCCGCGCTCGCAGATCCGGTTGGGCGGCAGGTGCTCGATCGCCTCCCCGTACAGGCGCACGGCACCCTGGTTGGGCCGGAACAGTCCCGAGACGATGTTGAACAGCGTGGTCTTGCCCGCGCCGTTCGGGCCGATCAGGGCGTGGATCTGGCCGACCTCGATGCGCAGGCTGGCGTTGGCCACGGCCTGGATCCCGCCGAAATGCCGCGACACCGCCTCGACTTCGAGCACCGTCCCCGTGCGGGACTGCGGGCGCAGGTATGCCGGCAGCGGCAGCCCCGCGATGATGTTGCGCGTGCTCATGGCCGCCCCTTCCTCGGGCGGCGGATTCCAGCGCCGCACGAGCTGCGCCCAGATGCCGACCAGCCCGCCGGGCGAATACATCACGAAGGCGACGAACACCACCCCGAACCAGAGCAGCCAGTTGGAACTCCAGATCGAGAACAACTCGCGGAACAGCACGAAGAACAGCGCGCCCAGGGCCGGGCCGAGGATGCTGTGCATGCCGCCGATGACGACGATCGCGAGCAGTTCGCCCGAAAGCGCCACCGATACCGCCTCGGCCGACACGAGAAAGTGCAGGAACCCCAGCAGCGCCCCGGCCAGGCCCGTGACCACGGCCGAGATCACGAACGCGACCAGCCGGTAGCGATCCACCGGGTAGCCCTGGAAAGTCGTGCGCACCTGGTTCTCGCGGATCGCCACGAGCACGTGCCCGAAGGGCGAACGCGCCACGCGCAGCAGTCCGTAGAACACGGCGAACCCGATCGTTGCGCACAGGATGTAGTACGCCACCGAGTTGCCCAGGTCGAGCGGCCCGATGCCGCCGCGCGAAAGCCCCCCGAGGCCGTCCTCGCCGCCGGTGACCTCGGTCCAGCGGAAGCAGATCGCATAGGCCAGCGCCGAGAGCGCCAGCGTCAGCAGGGAGAAATAGACCCCGCGCCGGCGCAGCACCAGCGCTCCGACGACGGCCGAAAGCAACGCCACGAAAGCCATCGAGATCAGCAGCGGCAGCAGGATCTGCCCGTGCAGCCACTGCTTCTGGACTATGGCCGCCGCATAGGCGCCGATGCCGAACCACGCGGCATGGCCGAACGAGGTGAGCCCCGTATACCCGACCAGCAGGTTGAGCCCCATGGCGGCCATCGCGAAGATGACGATCGCCGTGCCATTGTCCAGCGTGAGCCCGAGCACGCGCATGGCGAGCGGCAGCAGGACAAGGCCCGCCAGCGCGATCAACAGCGGGCGGTATTTGGAATGGGTGCGCGGGGCATTCATGCGGCCGGCCTCACTCGAATTTCTCGATGCGCTCGCCGAGCAGCCCGCGCGGCCTGAACATCAGCACCAGGAACATCAGCACGTACATAGAGGCCTCGCCGGCCGCCGGGGCGAAATGGATGGTGATGCCGCGCACCACGCCCACCAGCAGCGCGGCCAGCACCACGCCCCAGAAGCTGCCCAGCCCGCCGATCACCACCACTACGAAAGCGACCGTGATGATCTCCGCGCCCATGGCCGGGTGCACGACCGTGATCGGGGCAAACAGCGCGCCGCCGAGCGCGGCCATGCCCACGCCGAGCACGACAATCGCGGTCATGTAGGGCTGCAGGCGGATTCCCAGCGCGGCCACCATGTCGGGGCGCTGGATGCCCGCGCGCACCACGCGGCCGAAGGCAGTCTTGTGCAGCAGCAGCCAGATCGCGGCAAGCACGCCCGCGACGACGGCCAGCAGCAGCAGCCGATAGCGCGAGAACATGAAGTCGCCGAACATGAGCTGCCCCTTGAACCCGGGCGGCATGGACGCGGACAAGGGCGCGGCACCCCAGATCATCCGGATCAGCTGCTCGGCCACCATCGCCAACCCGAACGTCACGAGCAGGCTCAGGATGGGATCGGCGGTGTAGAACCGGCGCAGCAGGAACCGCTCGAACAGCACGCCGAGCAGGCCCACCGCCACCGGCGAAAGCACGATCGAAGGCCCGAAGCCGGTGTGCTTGGCGATTTCGAGCGACACGTAGGCCCCGAACGCATAGAACGCGCCGTGCGCAAGGTTCACCACCCCGCCCACGCTGAAGATCAGCGACAGGCCGAGCGCGATCAGGAGGTAGTAGCCCCCGAGCACGAGGCCGTTCACCACCTGTTCCAGCAAGAACAGGAACTGCATGCTTAGTCCAGGAATGCGGGGGGAGTTGGGAGGGTCGTCACGCGCCGCGCGCCGCGCAATCCGCGGCGCGCCGAAGGAGCCGCGGCCCCTTCGGCGCGGACCCGGCTAGAACACGCAGGCGTTCTGCTCCTTCGCCGGCGCAAGCAGCTCCAGGGGCTGGTTCGCCGCGGGCACCGCCGCCCCGAACGCGAGGAAGTCCTGCTTGCCCTTCGCCTGGCCCTTGGGCTTGACGGTGAACGGGTAGGCTTCCTGCATCAGCTGGTGGTCCCACGAGCGGAAATAGCCCTTGCGCGCCTTGAGCAGGTCGAACTCCGCCTGCGACTCGAAATAGGCGATCAGCTTTTCCGTGTCGGTGGACTTCGTCGCGTTCATGGCCTGCGCCAGGATCTTGAGCGAGACGTACTCGATCCAGGCGTGGTTCTCGGGCCGCTTGCCGTATTTCTTCATGAAGGCGGCCACGAAGGCCTTCGAACCGGGCACGTCGAGGTCGTGGTGCCAGACGGTGGGCCAGATCCCGCCCAGGTTGCCGTCGCCCGCCGCCCACGCATCCGCGGTATTCAGGTTGAAGCCCACCACCGGGTAGGGCAGCCCGAACTCGGCGTACTGCTTCACGAAGTTCGTGACCTGGTTGCCGCCCAGGTTGGTGGACACCACATCCGGCTTCGCCTGCCGGATCTTCAGCAGGTAGGGGCTGAAGTCGGTCACGTCGGTGGCGACCAGCTCGTCGCCGATCAGGCTCCCGCCGTTGGCGGCGAAGAAGGACTTGGCCGCCTTCGCCAGGTCGTGCCCGAACAGGTAGTCGGAAGTCAGGCTGAAGAACTTCTTGCCCTTCACCAGGCCGTCGCGCATCAGCGCCTGGCCCACGGCGTTCACCATGACGGTGACCGGGATGTCGACGTGGAACGTGTAGCGGTTGCAGTCCTTGCCGCGCAGCACGTCGGAACGCGCGCCCACGCTCATGAACAGGCGCTTGTTGCGCGCCGCCACCTGCATGATCGTCTTGGCCGATGCCGAGTTGATCTCGCCGAACAGCAGGGTCGCGCCGTCGCGCTCGAGCATGCGCTGCGCCTTGGTCGCGGCCGTGGCCGGGTTGACCGAGTCTTCCGACATCACCTCGATCTGGCGGCCCATCACGCCGCCCGACTTGTTGATCTCTTCCTGCGCCATCCGCATGCCGAGGACGGCGTACTCACCCAGCGCCCCGAGGAAGCCCGTCAGCGGCGTGAGGTGCCCGATCTTGATCTTGTCCGACTGCGCTCGCACGATCGCCGGAAATCCAAGGGCCAGCGCGCCCGCGGCGCCTGCCTTGAGCGCGGTCCTGCGGGATACGTTCCCCTTTTTTTTGTCTCCGTTCATTTGATCCTCCTCGCTTCGTTGGTCCAGCAAACATTTCACAATGCCGCAAACGAATTCACAGTATCGAATAAACCCGCAATGGGTGCAAGGGGAAATGGTGGGCAGCGCGACAGGGATACGTCAGGCCCGTTGGGTCGGGCCGGGGCACAGCTAGGCGACGCGCGGTGCCTTCGCCTCGCTGTACCCGAGCTGCGCGGAAATCGACCGCGCTGCCTCGCGCACCTGCTCGGCCTTGGCCTGGAGCGACTGCAGGGATAGCCGCCATACGGCACCGGAGATGCCGACCGCGCCGGCAACGCGCCCGGCAAAATCGAAGACCGGTACCGCAACGCAGCGGATCTCCTCGTCGAACTCCCCGTCGTCGTACGCGATGCCGGTGCGGCGCACCTCCGCAATCTCGCGCAGCAGCGTGTCGCGCTCGGAGATGGTCTTGGGGGTGAACTTGCGCAGCGCCTCGGGCCCGAGGAACTGGCGGATCTGGGCGTCGTTCAGCGGGGACAACAGGACCTTGCCGAGCGCGGTGGCATGCGCGGGACGCTGCCCGCCGTTGCGGTCGACCATCTGCAGGAGGCCCGAGCCTGCGGTGCGCGCGATCACGACGATGCTGTTGCCCGAACGGATGGCGAAATGCGCCGACTCACCGGTCTCGCCCGTCAGCTTTTCCAGCACCGGCGTGGCCACGGCGAGGAACGAATTCTCCTCGAGCGCGCCGGCCGCCAGCGTGAAGAGCTTCGTGCCGATCCGGTAGCGCTTGGACTCGCGCACCTGGCTGATGTAGCCCAGCTGCGCCATCGTCTTCACCAGGTGGAACGTGGTGCTGTTGTGCAGCCCGACCGCCTTCGACAGGTCGGCGACGTTGATCCCTTCGACGTTGCGGGCCACCTCCTCGAGGATGGCGAACGCGCGCTCGAGCGACTGGATTCCGCCGCGTTCCTTGGGCGCGGCCTCGGCCGGGTCCTGGGGGATGGGCTTCTTCTTGGCAGGCATTTTTTATTATAGGTTGAAAACCACCAGCCTCTCGTCCGTCATGTCGCGGATCGCGAACTTCGGGCCCTCCCGGCCGATGCCGCTGGCCTTGATGCCGCCGTAGGCGAGCTGGTCCGTGCGCCAGGTCGAAGTCCCGTTGATGATCACGCCGCCCACGCGCAGGCGGCGTATCGCGTCGAAGGACACCTTCAGGGACTTCGTGAAGATGCCGGCATGCAGGCCGTACTGTTCGGCGCTCACGCGCTCGAACAACGGGTTCAGGTCGGTGAACGGCTGCACGGTGGCCACCGGCCCGAAGATCTCCTCGCACACGACCTTCATGGTCGGGCGCACGTCGGCCAGCACGGTGGGCTCGTAAGCAGCGCCATGGCGCTTGCCTCCGGTAAGCAGGCGCGCGCCCTGCGAAACTGCCTCGCCCACCCAGTTTTCCACGCGCTTCGCGGCGTTCTCGTCGATCAGCGTGCCGACGTCGCTCTTCGGGTCGAGCGGGTCGCCGAGTTTCAGCTTCTTCACCCCCGCCACCACTTTTTCCAGGAAAGCCTCGTAGACGTCCTGGTGCACGTAGATGTTCTGCACCGAAATGCAGCTCTGGCCGGCGAGGCGCATCGAGTTGCGCGCGCACAGCGCCGCGGCCTCGTCGAGGTCGGCGTCGGCGCACACGATGGTCGTGCCGTTGCCGCCCAGTTCGAGGGCCACGCGCTTGAGGCCGCTCGCGGCCTTGATCTCCGCGCCCACCCGGCTCGAACCGGTGAACGTGACGAAATCGACGCGCGGGTCGCGCACCAGCGCGGGACCGACGGCATTGCCGAACAGCAGGTTGACGAATCCGGGCGGCGCGCCCGCATCGTGGAACAATTCGGCCAGCTTGCTCACCACCCACGGCGACTGCGGCGGCGCCTTCAGCACGATGGTGTTGCCGGCCGCCAGGGCCGGGGCGAACTTGTGGCAGGCGAGGTTGAACGGCGCGTTGAACGGCGTGATCCCGGCCACGACGCCCACCGGGAAACGCAGCAGGAACGCGTACTTGCCCGCGCCCATCGCGCTGCCGTCGAGCGGCACCTGCTCGCCCTGGATGCGGATCGCCTCCTCGGCCGACAGGTTGATGGTGTCCTGCGAACGGATCACCTCCGCGCGGGCGTCGTTGATCGCCTTGCCGGTCTCGCGCGACATGATCTCGGCGATCCCGTCCGCGCGCTCGACCAGCAGCTGCGCCACGCGGCGCAGGATCGCGGCCCGCTCGTAACCCGGCATGGCTGCGGCCTGCGCCTTCGCCGCGCTGGCCGCCGCCAGCGCATCCTCGAGGTCCTGCAGAGAGGACTCCGGCGCATGCGCAATGACCTCGTTGCGGTACGGGTCGCGCACCTCGTGGGTCTTCGCGCCTTCGCGCCACTTGCCGCCGATGAGCATCCTTACGCTGGCAACCATCGGCTACTTGTCCTCGACGGGCGTGGTGACGACGATGAACGTGAGGTCGCTGATCCCGTTGTTGATGATCGAATGGGACAGGCCGGGCGGGATGAAGACCACGTCGTGCTTCCTGACGATCCGGGTCTCGCCCTCGATCACCATGGCGCCCTCGCCTTCGAGCACGTGGTAGATCTGCTCCTGCACCTTGTGCTTGTGCACTTCGACGTAGGCCATGGGCTGGTAGGTCGAAATGCGGTAGTCGACCAGTTTCGAGCCGGCCGTCTCGGGCCGCACCAGCGGCTTGGACAACGCGCCGCCGAAGTGGCCGGGAAACTGCAGCCACGGCGTTTCGACGATGTTGCGGATCGATGCCTGCGCCTTGCCCTTGCCCTTGTTCTTTTTCATGTTCCTCACCTTACGATTTTCTTGCCGAAGACCGGTTCCATGTGCGGAATCGGCGGGAGCGCCCAGGCGCCGGTGCCGGGCGGACGGATGTTGGCGTCGACGTGCACGTCGATCAGGCAGGGCTTGTTGAGCTTGATGGCGTGCTCCAGCGTGCCCTTGAAGTCCTGAGACTTCGTGACCGTGAGGCCCTCCACCCCCGCCGCCCGCGCCCAAGCGGCGAAGTCGGGGTTGTAGGGCTTGCGGTCGGGCCCGGAGTAGAAGCCCGTGCCGTACTCGCGGCCCTGGAAGTAGGCGTACTGCAGGTCGCGGATCGCGCCCCAGGCGAAGTTGTTCCACACCACCCAGACCGCCGGGATGTCGTATTCGACAGCGGTGCACAGCACGTGGGACACCATGGTGAAGCCGCCGTCGCCGCAGATCGACACGCAGGGGCGGTCGGGCGCGGCCAGCTTGGCGCCGAGGATCGAGCTCGGCCCGAAGCCCATGCCCGAAAAACCCCAGGTGTTCAGCATGGTCTGCGGCCGGCGCGCCTCCCAGAACTGCATGAACCAGTTGTGGTGGATGCCGGAGTCGAGCGAGATGATCGCGTCGTCGGGCAGCACGGCGCGGCAGTCGGCGACGATTCGCTCGGGCCGGATCGGCGTGGAGTGGATATTGAAGTTCGGCGCGACAAATTTTTCCCATTCTGCGCGCCAGCCCGCGATTTCCGCATGCCATTGCGCGAATTGCGTCGCGCCGTCGATCTTCCTGCCTGCCGCCTCGCCAAGCACCTGCCGCAGGAACGTGCGCGCATCGGCCAGTATCCCGAGGTCCGGCGCATAGTTGCGGCCGATCTCGGCGTGGTCCACGTCGACATGGATGAGCTTGGAGGTCGGGATGTTCCACGAGTAGCCCGGCATCCACGAGGACGCGGAGCGGTCGTCGAACCGCGCGCCGATGGCGATGATGAGGTCGCAGTAGCGCCCCGCCTGGTTGGCCTGGTAGGCGCCGTTGCGGCCGATGAACCCGAGCGACAGGGGATCGCGCATGTCCAGGCACCCCATGCCGTTCGGCGAACTGATGACCGGGATGCGGTATTGCATCGCGAACTCGGTGAGCTCCTTAGACGCTTCCGAAAGCGTCACGCCGTGCCCGATGAAGATCACCGGCCGGCGCGAAGCCTGCAGCATGTTGACGGCCGTCCGGACGTCGTCGGGAGAGGCGCCGCTGCGGCGCTTGGCGAAGCCGTCCCATGCCGGCTCGAGCGCCACCTCCGCCTCTTCCTGGAACAGGTTGTACGGAACATCCAGGTTTACCGGGCCGGGCCGGCCGCTGGTCATCGTGGTGACCGCCTGGCGCAGCGCGTGCGGCAGCATGTCGACGCGCGAGGGCTGGAAGCTGTGCTTCACCACCGGCCGGATCACGTTGGGGAAATCCGCCTGGTTGTGGCGGTTGAGTTCCTGGAACGGGCTGCGGTTGAACTGCGAGGTTGGCACGTTGGCGGTGATCGCGAGCAGCGCGGACGAATCGGTCTGCGCCACGGCCAGCGCCATGATCAGGTTGGCCGAGCCCGGCCCGGTGGAGGTCAGCGTCGCCACGGGCTGGTGCTTCACGCGGAAGTACCCGTCGGCCATGTGCGCGGCGGTCTGCTCGTGGCGCGGCGAGATCAGCTTGATCTTGTCGCGGACCTCGTACAGCGGGTCGAGCAGGCCGACGTTGCCGTGGCCGCAGATGCCGAAGATGTACGGCATCCTTTCGTTGACGAGGAATTCGGCGATCAGCTCGCCGCCCTTTCTCGTCATCTTCTTCGGGACGGCTGCCGGCGCCGCCTGCGCACCATCTTGCGCTCCTACCACGCCCTTTTCCGTAGGTTTGTTCATTGTTCTCTCCTTTACATTGCCGGGCGGACGGCATGCCGCGCCGCCAGGTATCCGAAAGTCATGCCCGGCCCGAGCTGGGCGCCCGCGCCGGGGTATTCTCCGCCCATCACCGAATGCATGTCGTTGCCGACGGCATACAGGCCGGGGATGGCGATCCCGCCTGCGTTGCACACCTGCGCGTTCACGTCCGTGCGCAGGCCGAGGCTCGTGCCGAGCGGGGTGGGCTCGACCCGCACCGCGCAGAACGGCGCCTTCGCGATCGTGCCCACGCACGGGTTCGGCTTGTGAGCCGCATCCCCATTGCCGCGATCGTACGCGTTCCCGCCTTTGCCGAAATCCGCATCGATCCCGGTCCGCGCGAACTCGTTGTTCCTGCCCACCGTTGCGGAAAGGCCCGCCGCGTCGACGCCGATTGCGCGCGCCAGCCCTTCGATGCTGTCGGACACATGCAGGTACCCGGACTCGATGTACGGGGCCAGGCGCGGCGTCATCGGCCGGATCATGCCCAGGCCGTATTTCCACACGAAGCGCCGGTCGCAGACCAGCCATGCGGGCACATTGGAGGTGCGGTACATGGCGCGCGTGAACTCGTGGTACGAGACCGCTTCATCGGTGAACCGTTCTCCTGAATTCCCGACCGCGACCAGCCCGGGCTTGCCGCGATCCAGCACGATATGCGGGTAGACCGCCGTCGACCCGTCGGCCCGCCTGGCCACCGAGCTTGGAAACCACAAGGCGTTGTCGATCCCGGAGGGACCCAGCGCGCCGCCCGCCTGCTGGCCGAGCCGGATCGTGCTCCCGACGCATCCTTCGTAGGCGGGCGTGTGCGTGGCCAGGGGATGCGGCAGGTGCTTCTCGCGCCATTCGGCGCTGGCGGGAAACCCGCCGCCGGCCAGCACCACGCCGCGCCGCGCACGCACCCGGTAGATGTTGCCGCAGTGGCGCACCACGGCGCCGCGCACCTCGCCGTTTGCGACCAGGCGCTCAGTCTGCGCCTCGTACCAGACCGCCACCTTCCGGTCGAGCAAGGCCTTGTAGAGGGCCGCCACGATCGCATTGCCGAGCACCAGCCGCGTGCCGCGCGAATAACGCATCCGGTCGGCGAGAAAGCGCAGCACGAGGCGTGCGCCGAGCAGCGTCCCGTCGACCGAGCGGCCGGCGCGCAACAACCGGCCCGCCTCTCCCCGCGTAATCATCATCCCGCCGAACAGCATCAGCTCGGGCAGCGGCCACCCCACGCGCTCGAACTGCCTGCCGAGTTCGCGGCCGTCGAACTCGGGCGGCTCCAACGGCCGCATCCCGCCCGCGGCGCCGGGCAGGTCCTGGCGATAGTCGGGATGCGCAGGATAAGGGCGGAACTTCATGCCGGCATGCTTCTCGAGGCAGGCGAGCATTTCGGGGCCGGCGGCGAGGAACGCCTCGCGCAATGCGCGATCCTCCCTGTCGCCGACGAGCGCGTCGAGGTAGGTTGAAACCGTTGCGTCGTCGCGCTGCGGTATCCAGACCGTGCCGGAGGACCGCGCGCTGGTGCCGCCTACATATGGTGTGCTTTCGAGGACGAGGACTTTCGCCCCCTCTACCGCCGCGACCAGGGCCGCCGTCAGGCCGGACGCGCCCGAGCCGAGCACGACCAGGTCGTACTCGGCATCAAAGGCAGCTGCGGGCGTGGAAGTGGTCACGATGCGATCCAGAACTTTCTTCCATATTATCGCATCTGAATTTGCATTGTGAAATGTTGTCGCCGTTCCGGCAAGGGCGCCTGCAGGGAACGCCGGGCGCGTATCGGGGTCGAATGCCAGTCCCCCACTCTCAGGAGGCGACATGTTCCGCGAATACGCTTCGCTCGGCTTCGTCCCCCTCCAGTCCGTCTCCGGCGCCCGCGTGGCCAGAGTCAAGCAGCCGGACCGCGTCACGCTGGACTCCGCTGCCGTGCTGGCCATGACCGATTTCACCCGGATCCCGGCGGCGACAGTAGAACCCGGCACCAGCATCGTGGCTGCGCAAGACTATATGCGCCGCCGCGGCGTGCGCGCCCTCCTCGTAACGGACCCCGGCGGCGGCGTGGCCGGCATCCTGACTTCAACCGACCTGCTGGGCGAGAAACCGGTCAAGTTCGCGCTCGATTACGGGCGGACGCACGCGGAGATCCGGGTCTCCGACCTGATGACCGAACGCGCGTTGCTCGAACTGCTGGTCTACGAGGAGGTCCGCCAGTCGCGTGTGGGGCACATCGTGGCCACGCTGCGCAAGGCGGGCCGGCAGCACCTGCTGGTCGGCGAACAGGGGGCCGAGGGCGAACGGGTGCGCGGCATCTTTTCGCTGTCCCAGATCGCGCGCCAGCTCGGGATCGACCTGCAGCCCACCAGTTTCGCGCACACCTTCGCCGAAATCGAGACCGCGCTGCGGGACTGACCCGCCCTAGTCCGCCTTGATGCCGACCTGCCTGAAGAGCTTTCCGTAGCGCTCGAGCTGGTCCTTCGTCGACTTGTACAGGCCTTCGGGCGAAGAGGCGACGACGCTGAAGCCCTGCGCCACCAGCTTTTCGCGCACGTCCGGTGCGGCGACGGCCTTGGCGATTTCCGCATTGAGGCGTGCGACGATCTCTTTCGGCGTGCCTGCGGGCACGACGATGCTGAACAGCGAATTGAACTCGAATCCCGGCAGGAATTCGGACACCGTGGGCACGTCCGGCAGCACCGGCGAGCGCTTCGCGCTTGCGACGCCGATCGCCCGGAGCTTGCCGCTCTTGATCAGCGTGAACGCCGTGGGCATGCCGGAGAACGATGCATCCACCTGCCCCGTGGCGACGTCGACGGCCGCCGCGCTCGCGCCGCGGTACGGGATATGCGTCATGAAGACCCCGGCGCGCGACTTGAACAATTCCATCGCCACATGCTGCGGGCTGCCGCTGCCGCCGGAGGAGTAGTTGAGCGAGCCCGGCCGGGCTTTCGCCGCCTGGATCAGGTCGCCCGCATTGCGGTACGCGCCCGAAGGCGAAGCGACCAGCACCCACTCCATCGAGGCGACCAGCGAAACCGGCGCGAAGTCCTTGAGGACGTCCCAGGGCATCTTGGAGTGCACGTTCGGCAGCATGGTCATGATGCTGTCGTTGAAGCCGCCGATGGTGTAGCCGTCCGGCGCGGCCTTGGCTACCCGCTCCGCGCCGATCAGGCCCGCGGCGCCGGGCTGGTTTTCGATCAGGATCGGCTGGCCCATGTTGTCGGACATCTTCTGGGCCACGATGCGCGCCGCGTTGTCCACCGCGCTCGCCGCCTGCAGGGGCACGAGCATCAGTATCGGCTTGCTGGGATAGCCGGATTGCGCGGCAGCCGTTGCGGCGACCCCGGCGAGCAGCAGTGCAGTCGCGAAGCGCATCATGGTTCCCATTCTATCCGGACGGGCTCAGCGCGCGAACGGCAGGCAGGCACGTCCCCGCCCGCCCCGCCGGCGCAGCGGTCCCTGCGGAGCCCGGCCGGCGCGCATGAGCGCGCTGGCCAGCGTGTATTCGACCAGGTCGCGCTGCGCGCGGCTCCCTCCGATGCGCTCGTGCTCGCCGAGCACCGGTTCGATGCGGTCGATCACGCCGGCCCAGTCGCCGCGCACGTACGCGCCGAAAGCCTCGGCCAGCGCAGGCACCAGCTGCCCCGCTGCGAGCCGTCCGGCGGCCTCGCGCTCGCGCAGCTGCGCGACGAGCACCTGCAAAGCGGTCGTATCGCCGGCCGCCGCGCAAGCAAGCGCCGTATGGACGTCCACGAAGGTGATCCCTGCCCTGGGGAACTCGCGCAACGCGTAATCGCGAACCTCGCGCCACTGCGCAGGGTCGCCTGCATGGCCGGCCAACTGCATGCGCCACAGCAACGAGGCCGAATCGGTCAGCACGTTGATCGGCGGGCCCCAGGCGCCGCCGGGCCGCACGTCCGCGGCGTAGACGCGCCGCGCCGCCTCCACGTTGCCAAGGTCGAAATTCCACAGGGCCACATGCCAGCTCAGGTGGCAATGCAGCTGTGACTCGCGCGGCAGGTCCGGCAGCCACCCTTCCAGGTAGGCCAGCCCGGCCGCGTCCTCGCCCGACTCGTACAGCACGTGGGCGTAGACGTGCGCGCCATGCGCGTTGCGCGGATAGATCTGCTGTGCGCGTTCGATCGCGCGGCGCGCCTCCTCGAGCCGGCCGACCTCGTCGAGCGCGAACGCATGCGAAGAAAGGAACCACCAGTCGTCGCCGTACGCGCTCGCCAGCGCGTCGAGCTGCGCCACCTGCTCGAGTTCGCGTCCCTTGCGGCCCGAAAACCCGATGAGCCCGAACACCCCCGCGCACGGCGCCAGCACCATGACGTCGCGCGGGAATTCGGCGAGGTGCTCCAGCGCGAACGGCAGCGGCGCGGGACCATTGCCGTCGACGAGGGTAGCGAGGATTTCCACGTTCGCGCGCTCCTGCCTCCCCAGGCCGGGCATGAGATCCCGGGCACGCGTGACCGACTGCCGTGCCGCGTCGGGCTTCGAATACAGCTGGCGGGTGCGGCCGAGCGCGGCATGCGCGAGCGCAAAGCCCTCGTCGGCGGCGATCGCCCGCTCGAATGCCGCCTCGGAGCCGAAATTGGCCGACAGGAACAGGTCGACGCCTTCGACGTACGCGTCGCGCGCCGCCTGTGAAGCCGTCGACAGCCCGAGCCCGTACCGGTCCCTCAGCATCGCGCCCCGCCCATGGTGCACTCCTCCTTTCCGATAGGGTACATTACACAAGGAGGAGGGGAAAAAAACATGATCAGAACAATCACGCTCGCCGTGCTGCTGGCGTCGGGCGCATGCCTGCACGCCACCGCCCAGGCGCAGGATTACCCGAACAAACCGGTGAAGATCATCGTGCCGTGGCCGCCGAGCGGCAACGTCGACATCACCGCGCGCACCATCGCACCGGCGCTCAGCGACGCGCTCGGCCAGCAGGTGGTGGTGGAAAACCGCGCCGGCGCCGGCGGCACGATCGGCACCGCGCTGGTGGCGAAGTCCGCGCCGGACGGCTACACGCTGGGACTCGGCTCGAGCGGAACGATCACCAACGCGCCGGCCGTATACAAGACCATCCCCTACGACCCGAACAGGGACTTCACGATGGTCGGGCCGATCCAGTCGGTGCCCATCGTGCTCACCGCCGCGCCCAAAACGCCGGTGACGACCTACAAGGAGTTCGTCGAGCTCGCCAAGGCGAAGAACGGCGGCCTGTCGGTCGCCTCGGCGGGCAACGGTTCCTCGAACCACCTGGCCCTCGAGCTGCTGATGCGCCAGACGCACCTCAAGCTGACCCACGTCCCGTACAAGGGCAGCGGCCCGGCGATCACGGACCTGCTGGGCAGCCAGGTCGACGCGATGATGGACCAGCTCACCGCCTCCATCGGCCACATCCGCGAAGGCCGCATCAAGGCGCTCGCGGTCACGTCCAAGGCGCGCTCCCCGCTGCTGCCCGCCGTCCCCACGCTCGCCGAACTTGGCATCACGGGGTACGAGGCCAGCACGTGGACCGGCATCGTCGGGCCCGCGGGGATGCCGCCGGCCGTCGTTGAAAAGCTGCATGCGGCCATCCGCAAGGCCCTGTCCGTCGAGGCGGTGCGGGAGCGCTTTCGCTCCATGGGCGTGGAACTCATGGACATGACCCAGCCCGAGTTCGCCGCCTACGTGCGCGCCGACTACGAGAAATGGCGGATGCTGGCCAAAGAGGGCAACATCGTCATCGAATGAATGTTGCCCATGACCGCGGCTGACGTCCTTGCCCCGAGCGCGGCCCTGCGCCCCCCGCGGCGCGCGCTGCCGGCCGGCACGATCGACTGCCACGCGCACATCTTCGACCGGTTCGAGCGCTATCCGCTCGCCGGGGAGCGCAAGTATTCGCCGCCGCTGTGCACGCGCGAAGCGTGGCTCGCCCTGCACGCTTCGCTCGGCGTGGAGTACGGCGTGCAGGTGCACGGCACGCCGTACGGCTGCGACAATTCGATCACGCTGGATTTCCTGCGCGAGTACCCGGGACGCTTTCTCGGCGTTGCGGCGATCCGCCCCGACGTGAGCGAAGCCGAACTGAAGCGCCTCGACGCGGCCGGCTTTCGCGCTGCGCGCCTCATGGACCAGTTCCCAAATGGCGCGACCACGGCCATGCTGGAGGACATAGCGCGGCGCGTCGCCCCGTACGGGTGGCACATCGAAATCAACATAGCGAAGTCCGCGGACTGGGTGGACCTGGAACCCCGGTTGCGCAGGTGTCCCGTGCCATTGGTATTCGACCACCTCGGGCGCGTGCGCGGCAGCGAGGGCGTGAACGCGCCCGGGTTCACCGTAGTGCGCCGGCTGCTGGCCGGGCGCGACGACTGCTGGACCAAGATCTCCAGCTGGTATCGGCTGTCGGATACCGGCCTGCCGGCGTGCGAGGACATGCGCCCGCTGGTGCAGGCCTTGCTCAATGACCGGCCCGACCGCTGCGTCTGGGGCACCAACTGGCCGCACCCCGGCCTCACCAAATTCATGCCGAACGACGCGGACCTGGTCGACCAGCTGGAAAGCTGGCTGCCCGGCGACGCGGTGCGCGTGCCGCTGTTCGCGGCCAATGCCAGGAAACTCTATCGCTTTGGAGGCAATCCATGAAAACCGTCCTGCGTGCCCTGCTGGTCGCAGCGCTTGCCCTGCCCGGCGCGGCCTTCGCGCAAGCCTACCCTGCGAAGCCGGTCAAGCTGGTGGTCGGGTTCACGCCCGGCGGCGGCGTGGACATCAATGCGCGCCTGCTCGCCGCGAGGCTCTCGGACCTGCTCGGCCAGCAGGTCATCGTGGAGAACAAGCCGGGCGCGGGCACCAACATCGCCAACGAATATGTCGCGCACTCGGCCCCCGACGGATACACGCTCCTGATGAACACGGCCGCCGTGGCGATCAACATGTCGCTGTACAAGCGCCCCGGCTACGACGCGCTGAAGGACTTTGCCGGGGTTTCGGTGTTCTCCTCCAGCCCCAACGTGCTGGTGGTGAACGCCTCCACCCCGGTGAAGAGCGTGGCCGACCTCATCGCCCTCGCGCGCGCCGAGCCCGGCAAGCTCAACTACTCCTCGGCCGGCAGCGGCACCACCCAGCACCTGTCGGGAGAACTCTTCAAGACGCTCACGAAGACCGACATCGTCCACGTGCCTTACAAGGGCACCTCGCCCGCGCTCACCGCGCTGATCGCAGGGGAGGTGCAGCTGTCCTACGCCAACATTCCCGCGATCCAGGCGCACGTGAAGTCCGGCCGCCTGCGGCCGCTCGCGTCCACGGGGCCCAAGCGCGCCGAGCTGATGCCCGACGTGCCGACCATGCGGGAGGCCGGCGTCGACATGGACGTGGTGGTCTGGTACGGCGTGCTCGCGCCGGCCGCCACCCCGCGCGACATCGTCAACCGCCTCGCGGAGGCCGTCGCCAAGGCTGCGCATTCCCCCGAAACGCGCCAGCGCCTGCTCGAGCAGGGGGCGGAGCCGCTGGGCAGCACGCCGGAGGATTTCGACCGCCAGCTGAAGCGGGAAGTCGCCACCTGGGCCGCAGTGGTCAAGGCATCGGGCGCCAAGGTCAATGACTGAACCGCGGAGGACGCAATGCCGATCCGAAGGCTCACCCTCGCTGTCCTTGCGCTAACCCTGGCGTTGCCGGCCGCAGCGAAAATCACGCGCGTCGAAGTCGCTTCGACCGTCCCGTTCGGGACGTTCCGGACGGGCGACTTCGTGCGCATCGAAGGAACGGTCACGGGGGAACTGTCCCCGGGCGAACCGATTCCGGGCCTCGATCGCGCGCCGAAGAATGCGCGCGGCCTGGTCGAGTACAAGGCGCCTTTCGTGCTGATCGCGCCGGGCGAAAAGGCGCGGGGAAACGGGGCGCTGCTCGTCGAGGTGCCCAACCGCGGCCGGGCGATCTCGCATTTCCTCTACAACAGCCCGCGCGACCCGTTCGTGCCCATCGGGACCTTCGGGCGCGGCAATGGCTTCCTGCAGGACTACGGCTTCACCGTTGCCATGCTGCAATGGGAACTCGGCCAGGGGATCGCGCTGCCGCAGTTCCGGGACGCGGCCGGCAAGGTGCTCAACGTCGAAGGCGCAGGCGTGGCCGCGATCCGGGATTTTGCGGATTTCCTGCGGCATGCCGCCGCGGACGAATGGGGCACGCGCAATCCCCTCGCCGGGCGCATCGACCGCACGCTCGTCGTCGGCTATTCGCAGACGGCACGCCTGCTGAAGAGCTTCCTGATCGAGGGCCTGAACCAGTCCGGCGACAGGCGGGTGTTCGACGGCATGCACGTGAACGCCAGCGCTTCGGGTCTCGCCAACATCTACGCCACCGGGGCCGGGCCGGAATCGGGCACCTTCTTCACCCCGCGGTTCACCCATCCGGAATTCCGCGGGGTCACCGAAGAGCCGCTCACCTATGCCGGCATCGTTGCGCGCGTCACCGCGCGCGGGCAGGTGCCGCCGAAGCTGCTCGTCACCAACATGACCACCGATTACTGGAGCATCCGCGCCTCGCTTGCGCGTACGGGCGCACGCGGCATTGCCGACCTGCCCGTCCCGGACACCGTGCGCCTGTACGACGTGGCCGGTGCGTCGCATGGCCGCGCCACCAAGTCGTCCTGCGAGTTCCCGCCGGGGCGCCTCGATTTCTTCCCGGTGATGCGCGCCACGCTGCTCAACCTGGACCGCTGGGTCCGCGACGGGATCGATCCCCCGGCCACCCGTCTGATGCCGCTGGAGCCCTTGCCGAACGAGAAGAGCCTGTTGCAGGCGCCGAAGCACTTGCCTGGCGCAATCGTCCAGGCGCCAAGGAGGGACGCGGACGGCAACCCCCTCGGCGGCGTGAGGCTGCCCGACATGGAGGCGCCGCTGGGCACGCATGGCGCGCAGAACCTGCCGCTCACCGACCGCGCCTGCAACCTGAATGCGGCATATATCGCCTTCGCAAAAGAGAACCTTGCGCGGCGGTATGCTGGCAGCGAAGATTACGTGGCCCGCATCCGGGCTGCGGCCCGGAAGCTCGTCGACGACCGCTTCCTGCTCGAGGCGGATGCCGAAGAGATCGAGCGCGCCGCCCGGGCCGTACAATTCTAGCGAGTACCCGATGAAGCTGCCCTTCTACCAGGTGGATGCATTCACGAACCGCGTTTTCGGCGGCAACCCGGCGGGCGTCTGCCCGCTCGATTCCTGGCTGGATTACGACGTGATGCAGGCGATCGCGGCGGAGAACAATCTCGCCGAGACCGCGTTCTTCGTCGCGGGGCCCGATCGCTACCACCTGCGCTGGTTCACGCCCACGACCGAGGTGGACCTGTGCGGCCACGCGACGCTCGCCAGCGCTTGGGTGCTGTTCGAGCAGCTGGGGATCAAGGGGAGCGAAGTCAGCTTCGACACGCGCAGCGGCGTGCTCACGGTGCGCAAGTCGGGGGACCTGCTCTCCATGGATTTCCCTTCACGCCCGGGCGCGCCCGCAACCGCACCGGCCGGATTGGAAGCGGGCCTCGGAATCAACGCCACCGAGGTCCTCAAGGCGCGCGACTACATGGTCGTGTTCGATTCCGAAGAAGAGGTACGCGCCATCAGGCCCGATTTCGCCGAGCTCGTGAAAGTAGACACTTGGGGCATCATCGCCACCGCTCCGGGCAAGGATTCCGATTTCGTCTCCCGCTTCTTCGCCCCCGGGCACGGCGTGCCCGAGGACCCGGTGACCGGCTCATCCCACTGCACGCTGATTCCTTACTGGGCGAAGCGCCTCGGGAGGTCGAAACTGAAGGCGCACCAGGTATCGGCGCGCGGCGGTGAACTGTTCTGCGAGGACCTGGGCGCGCGCGTGTCGATCGCCGGGCGCGCGGCGCTCTACCTCGAAGGCTCCATCCACACGGAGTAGCGCGGGGACCCTAGTCCTTGTACCAGGCGATCTGGTGGGTGGACGCGAGCAGCACCCCGTCCGCGCCCCAGACCTGCCCCTCCTGGTCGTAGTACCCCTTGTTGAAGACCTGCGCCTTGGCCGCACACAGCACCGGGCCGGTGCCTTCTTTGGCCAAGGCGCCGGCGTCGACGTGGAAATAGATGTTCAGCGACACCGTCGCGATCGGCGCGAGCCGCGAGCGGCGCAGGAAGATGCGCGGGAAGAAGGCGTCGCAGATGGCGGTGAGCGAGGCGTGGTCCAGCGCCCGGCGCGGCGCGTCCGCGATCCAGCAATGGGTCAGGCTGTCGGGATTCTCCACGCCGAAGCGCCCGCGCGCGTAGCGCATTTCATACATGCCCGGCCACTTGATCTCGAGGGGCGCCTTGAAGGGCTTGCACTCCAGGTACGGGCGCGCCTCGGGCGGCGTCGCCTCCCTGAGGCCCCAGGTGTCGCGGCGCTCGGCGAACACCGCGAGCGCGCCGAGCACCGGCCGGTCCTCCTGCAGGATCTCCACCGACCAGTGCTGGGTGGAGCGGTTGGTGCGGACCGGCCGGGTGCGCACCGTGAAGGGGCCGGCCTGGATCGGCGCCATGAAGTTGGCGGTGAGCGAGAGCGGGTCGCCGATCCGCTCCGGGCAGCGCAGGATGCCGTTCAGCGCGGTGGCGGCGGTGATGCCGCCGAACGGACCGACGAAGTTCCAGTACCGCTCGCTGGTGTGGCCGCGAAACAGCCCTTCGCCCAGCGGCTCGAGGCTGACCGCGGCATCGAACGGGTGCTCAGGCATCCGCTACCTTGATGAGCAGCTTGCCGGTGTTCTCGCCCTTGAAGAGCATCAGCAGGGTTTCGGGGAAGGTCTCCAGCCCGTCGACGATGTCCTCCCGGGTCTTCAGCCTGCCGGCCTTCATCCAGCCGGCCATCTCGCGCACCGCTTCGCCGAACCGGTCGGTGTAGTCCATCACGACCATGCCGGTCATGCTCGCGCGGTTGACCAGCAGCGAGAGGTAGTTCGACGGCCCCTTCACCGGCGTGGTGTTGTTGTACTGCGAGATCGCGCCGCAGATCACGATGCGGCCGTGCCTCGCCATGCGGGCCAGCGCCGCGTCGAGGATGTCGCCGCCGACGTTGTCGAAATAGACATCGACGCCCTTGGGGCAGTGCTCGCGCAGCGCCTTGTTCACGTCCTGCGACTTGTAGTCGATCGCCGCGTCGAAGCCGAGCTCGTCGACGATCCAGCGGCACTTGTCGGGCCCGCCGGCGATGCCCACCACGCGGCAGCCCTTGATCTTCGCGACCTGCCCGACGACCGTGCCCACCGCGCCGGCGGCGCCCGAGACGACCACCGTGTCGCCCTCCCTGGGCTTGCCGACCTCGAGCAGCCCGAAATAGGCCGTCATCCCCGGCATGCCCAGCGTGCCGAGGAACACCGGCAGCGGCGCGAGCCGCGGGTCCACCTTGGTGATGTCCTTGCCGTCCGAGAGGACGTAGTCCTGCACGCCGCCCCAGCCGGCGACGTAATCGCCCACGGCGAACTTCGGGTTGTTAGAGGCCACCACCTTTCCGGCCGTGCCCGCGCGCATCACCTCGCCCAGCGCCACCGGCGGGATGTAGGAGCGGCCCTCGTTCATCCAGCCGCGCATCGCCGGGTCGAGCGACACGTAGAGCACGCGGATGAGGACCTGGCCCGGCCCGGGAACGGGCGCCGGCGCGGAGGTGAATTCGAAGTCGCTGCGCTTCACCATGCCCACGGGGCGGGCAACCAGCTTGAACTGGCGGTTCATTTCAGTCATGGGTGGATCCTAGTCAGTGCGCGGCCGGCACGGGCCGGCGGCGTGGGGCCATGATACTGCGGGACCGCCGGCGGGCCGTTACCTGCGCAACCGGTCGAACGGGTTCGGCGCAATGCCCCCCGAGATCGCCCTTTCGATGGCGGCCTTCTCGACCGCGGAGCGTTCGGCCGCGAGCCGCGAGGAGGAAGCGGCCTTCTCGGAAGCCGCGCGCTCGGCTGCGCTCCTGGCTGCACGGCGATCGCTCGCCGCCTTGTCCGCGGCGGCTTTCTCCGCGGCGGCCTTTTCGGCTTCCGCCTTGGCCGCGGCAGCTTCGGCCGCTGCCCGTTGTTCGGCGGCGGCAGCGTCAGCAGCCGCCTTGGCTGCGGCGGCCTCGGCTGCGGCTTTCGCGGCCACCGGATCCGGCTTGTTCACAGCGGGCGCCGCCGGGGGCGCGGGAGCCTTCACTGCGACGAACGCGTCCGGTTGCAGGAGGAAGTAGGCCGCGCCGCCCGCCGCCAGGACCAGGATCGCGATCACGCCCGGCAGCGCCTCGGAACTCTTCCTGGCGGGAGCGGCAATGGTTGCCGCCGACGGGCGCGCGGCCTTCACTACCGCGGGGTCCACCCGCAACGCCGATGCCGGCTTGGGCGCCGCCTGGGGCCGCGCCTTGGCTTGCGCCTGCGCCTGCGCGCGCGCCTGGGCTTCGGCCTGCGCCCTCTGGCGCATGGCCGCTTCCTCGGCCTCGCGCCGGGCTCCGTCCCCGATCGCGCCCGGGGGCCTAGCTGCCGCCGCGCGCTGTGCGGCCGCCTGCGCCTCGAGCCGGGCCTTTTCCTCGGCCGCGCGCCGCGCCTTGTCTTCGGCCTCGCGCCTGGCCTTCTCCGCCGCTTCGCGCTGTGCCTGCTCGGCTGCTTCGCGCTGGGCCTTCTCCGCAGCCTCGCGCTTCGCCTCCTCCTCCGCCCGGGCCTGTTCCTTCATGCGCAGCAGCCTCGCCACCTTGCGCTGGGCGAGTTCCGCGTACACCCCGTTGGGGTACTTCTTCAGGTAGAGCTGCAGCTGGTCCGTATCGTCCGAGTCCTTGATCGAGCGCCAGAACTCCAGTTCGAAGCCCGTGCCCGCGACCTCGCCCGGGGGCCGCGTATCCGCACGCGGCGGCTCGGTGGCTTCGGTTTTCGGCCTCGGGGCCTGCTTCTGCGCTTTCGGCGCCCTGCCTTTCAGGACCGCGTTGAGCGCCTCGGAGAACTCCTTTGCCGTCTGGTAGCGGTCTTCGGGCTTCTTCGCCAGCGCCTTGGCGATCACCCGGTCGTACTCGGGCGAGATCGACTGCACGAGCAGCGAGGGCGCAGGCGGGTCCTCGTGCAGGATCTTGCGCGCGAGCGTGTAGACGCCGCCGCCCTGGAAGGGCTTTTGCCCGGTGAGGAACTGGTACAGCACCACGCCGGCCGAAAAGAGGTCGGTGCGCCGGTCGACCTTCTGCCCCTGGATCTGCTCGGGCGACATGTACGCGGGCGTGCCGACCATGGTGCCGGCCTGGCTCGCGTCGTGCCCGTCGCTGACGCGCGCCACGCCGAAGTCCGCGAGCTTGGCATGGCCCTCGCTGTCCACCATGATGTTGGCCGGCTTGATGTCGCGGTGGACCACGCCGGCCTCGTGCGCGAGCTCGAGCGCCTCGAGCAGCTCCGTCATCAGGCGCGTGGCGTCCTCGATGTCGAACCGCTCGTTCTGGTCGAAGAACTCTTCCAGTTCCGTCCCGTGCACGAACTCCATGACCAGGTAGGCGACGTCCTCCTCGAGGCCGAAGTCGTAGACCTGGACGATGTTGGGGTGGCTCAGGCGCGCGGCGGCCTTGGCCTCGCGCGTGAACCGCTCGGCGTATTCCTGCGCGGTCTGCGGGTCCGCGGCAGCGCCCTGCAGGATCGTCTTGATCGCGACCTTGCGGCCGAGCTTGGGGTCGTAGCCTTCATAGACGACGCCCATCGCGCCCCTGCCCAGGGTGCGGCGGATTTCGTAGCGGCCCAATTTGGAGCGTTCTTCCACCACCAGCCCTTTGCGTGAGTCCCGCGAGCGCCCGCAGTATAAACGCGGGCGGGCTTGCCCGCCCCGGGGCAACCGGGGCAGTATCGTCCCATGCTCAGGAGACTCCAGGCGCTGTTCGGGAGGGCGCAGGC
Organism: Pseudomonadota bacterium; assembly: GCA_018241645.1. Lineage (GTDB taxonomy): Bacteria > Pseudomonadota > Gammaproteobacteria > Burkholderiales > SG8-39 > SZAS-79. Next base: position 12,118 of record JAFEDL010000050.1, on the reverse strand, counting down.
GCGGCCTTCGGTGGACGAGTTATTCCAGCAGGCCCTGGCGCTCCACCAGCGGGGGGAACTGGGCCGGGCGGAAAGACTCTACGGATCGGTGCTTGCGCTCGATCCGCGCCACTTCCCGGCCCTCAATTTCCTCGGCATCCTCGCCTCCCAGACCAGTCGCCCGCAGCTTGCCGTCGAGCTGTTGTCAAAGGCTATCGCCGTCGATCCCGGCCAGGCCGGCGCGCATTCGAACCTCGCGCTCGCGCTGAATGCGGTGGGCCGCGGCCGGGAGGCGGTGGAGAGCTGCGACCGGGCGATCGCCCTCGACCCGGCCTGTGTCGAGGCGCACAGCAACCGCGGCAATTCGCTCTGGGGCCTGGGGCGGCGCGACGAGGCGCTGGAGAGTTACGCGCGGGCCCTGGCCGTCGACCCCGACCATGCGCAGACGCACTGGAACGAGGGGTTCCTCCGCCTGCAGCTGGGCCAGTTCGAGGCGGGCTGGGCGAAGCAGGAGTGGCGCTGGCAGCTGCCCCACATGGCGGCGAGCCGGCGCGATTTTGCGCAGCCGCTCTGGCTGGGCCAGGAGAGCCTCGCGGGAAAGACCATCCTGCTGCACGGCGAGCAGGGGCTCGGCGACACGATCCAGTTCTGCCGCTACGCGAAGCTCGTCGCGGGGCTCGGCGCCAGCGTCGTACTCGAAGTTCAGAAGCCGCTGAAGGGATTGCTCGCCACCCTCGAAGGTCCGTCGCTCCTGCTCGCGCACGGCGAGCCCCTGCCCGCGTTCGACTTCCACTGCCCGCTGATGAGCCTGCCGCTGGCTTTCAATACCACGCTCACCACCATCCCGGCCCCTCGCGGCTACGTGCGCTGCGACCCTTCCGCCGTTGCGCACTGGCGCGAAAAGCTCGGTCCACCCGCGTTGCCGCGGATCGGGCTCGTCTGGCAGGGTACGGCCGCGAACAAATCCGTCCCGCTCGCGCAGATGCTTGAGGTGGTCACGCCCGCAGCGCAGTTCTTCAGTTTCCAGCAGGACGTCTCGCCAGCGGACCAAGCGCTCCTCGACACGCATCCGGAAATCCGCCAGGACGCGGCCGGCCTGCGCAATTTCGCGGACGCGCCCCTGCTCGCCCTGATGGACCTCGTGATCAGCGTCGACACCAGCGTCGCACACCTGGCCGGGGCCATGGACCGGCCGACCTGGGTGCCGCTGCCCTACAACCCGGACTGGCGCTGGCTGCTCGAGCGGGAGGACTGCCCGTGGTATCCGGGCATGCAGTTGTTCCGGCAGCCCGTGCCGGAGGACTGGGGGAGCGTGGTGGGGCGCATGGCGGGGGAGTTGCGGCGGCCGGGTAATATTTCCAAATATGGAACGTAATTCGGCCTATAACCAGCTCCTGTAGCGGAACTTACAGGACAAATGTTTTACTTTAGTACCGGATATTCAGGCCGCTACGTCGACGTACTCGACGCGACTGGCCGGCGCCGGAATGGCGATCCCGTCTTCGCGCATTCCTTCGAGATGAAATTCGATCGCCTCGCGGATTTGCGATTCCGCCTCCTCCAGGGTGACGCCCGTGGCCACACAACCGGGCAAGTCGGGGACGTATGCCGAGTAATTTCCCGCGGCTTTTTCGATCACTATGGCGTAGCGCATTTGAGCCTCACTTCTTAAGACCTGATTGCTTCAGGATACTGTTCAGAGTGCCCGGTGCCAAGTCGTCGCTTGGCTTTCCCGGCACCGTGACCCGCCCGAGCTTCGAGGGATGCTTGAATTGCCGGTGGCTTCCGCGAGTTGCGGCCAGAAACCATCCATCCTCACCAAGCATTCGAAGTATTTCGCTGACCTTCATTTAACCAGCATATCAAGGAGCTCACATTTGCGCAGAGGAGTCCCTTAATGAGGCTAACAATTAACACCAGTTGCGTGGCCCGGATTGCCGGGACACGTCAGTTCGCCAGAATATGGAGGGTGGCCGCATCGGGCTCTCCACCGAAGTACCTATGCAGCGCCTTATTGAAGACCGGCTCTGAGGGAGCGGCCTGGATGAACAAGGTAAGACAAGAATGAAGCTTTTGCGCATCGATGCCACCCAGAATATCGGTGGCACTGGGACCGTGGTGCGAATTCATTGACGCCACACACTCGCGAAGCCTGGGACCGAGTACAGGGTGCTGCAAGTAGACAACGGCTTCAGCCAGAGAACCTATGGCGTAGCGGACTGACATGGCACTGGACCCGAGGCCGCAGATTTGAGGAAAGACATACCAACTCCAATGAGTGCGCTTCCTTCCGGCCCGCAATTCGGCGAGGGCGTCGTCATAGTTTGCCGCGTGCGCCTCGACGAAGCGATTGAGATCATAAGGATCTTGATTGCACACCATGGCACAACGTTGAGTGAGGCCTAACGTTTGAGATGAGAGGCGGCGCCCGGCTTGCCGGGTGACGTCCTCTGGATTGAAGGGTTAGACGGCATTCCTGTCACGCAAGAGCTTTGAGTAGATGAGTTGCGAATGGCCCTGGGGCCGGCCCTCGAGAGCGTACTTTCTCTCGTAACCCATGCGCTCATAGAAGGCTGGCGCCTGAAAACTATGTGTGGCGAGAACGATTTGCACGCAACCGCGCGATTGAGCCTCTGCTTCAGCGGAAGCAAGGAGCGCGGTTCCAAGCCCATGCCCACGGTACTGCTCGTGTACCCAGACATGAGAAAGCTCGCAGCAACCTCCCCAAGTGTGGCCATTGAAGCCGGCGATGACTTCGCCGCGCTCGTTTCGCACCGTGCCCGCTAAGAGTCTTCCGTCGAAGTAGCCAGTCTCTTTCGCGTTGAACTCGTAGATGCGCTCAATCAAGAACGACTCAAGCTCCTCGCATTGAGCTTCGTCTGGCACCGGTGTGACAGTGAATTGCATGACGTCTAACGTGCCTGGTCAGCGGCCGCCGACGGCGGTCCGCTGCACCTAAAGTTAGGCGGCGTCACTGTGATGCTCCCTTCTTGTTCTTTCTTGCGAAAGCACCACAACTTATTAAGACTCCTGACATGCCAAAAGCTGAAAGCACGGCCTTAACTGCGGTGTTCGACTCGACCAAATCGCCAGCAACGACACCACCGATCCCAAGTAGGGCGAAGAACCCGCCAGCTAGGAAAAGGTCTCCCGGCAGTCCCAATCTCGAAGTCTTACTACGATTTAGCGCAAGTCGATATGACACGACAAGGAAGATGCCGGCAAGCGCGGCAAAAACACCTCCGACAAACCATACTACGGCGTCGATGCGAGGCCTTGAGATAAACCCGCTCACCCACCATACCAATAGTGCGGCAAAGGTGACCCCGATCACTGCGCATACGAGCGCAAGCAGCCAGCGCAACCACGCCGACTCCTCAGAGAGCAATTCGTCCTGGAAGCTACGTCGCTCGGTCACCTCGCCACCCAACGTCCTGGTCTGCGGCGGGCCCACGCGGACGATTGCACTTGTGAGGTGCCGGAAGCCCGTCCGCAGCACCTAAAGTTAGTTTGCTCTTTCATTCGGCAATCTCCATTTCGTCCGCACTCAAACCAAGTGAATGTGAGAATGCAGTGCCGTCTGAGTGATACCACCACTTCTCTACCCAAGCGCCGCCCCACTGGTCGATCTCGTAGACCTCGAAGACTTCGTCTTTCATGCTCAAAACGTTTTGCCTATCCTTTTCGGGGAGCGGCGCGAGCACGGATGGGCGAATTTGAACGACCCGTACCTTGGAACCGACTTGAACGCGCGCGCCGTTTTTGTCCTGTGACTCGGTCATGTAAGTAGGAACATTACGAGCAAACTAACTAGATTTGGTTGACATTTTTAGGTGGCATTCTTTAGGTGACACTCCGTGAACCCCGCTCGTATCTGATATCAAGATTCGTGCTCCCCGGCGTCGTCCATCCCTGTATTCAGCACGTTATGCCAGCTTGCCAGAAACCACAATACCGCTGCAGATGTGCTTTCCCCCTGATCACCTCCTGGCGCCCCCCCTGCTTTCTCCCTACGCCGGCCACCCTGCGCCGCGGGTTAAGCGCCCGGGACGGACGCAGGGGTCAGACGGGATTAGTGAACCGGTCCCGCTCGGCCTCGGTCAGTACGCGAGGCTCCCTGATAGCCGTACCCGTATCCGCGAGGAAGAAGGGATTGTGCTTGTAGGCACCGCCGATGCGCGCGCCGATCACGCCCGTCATGATCCTCAGCATGCCTGCGAAGACTCCCAGCTGCGAGGGCTTCACCTCGCCATTGGCGGACTTTGTCCACAGCACCATTCGCACGGGCCCGAACGATTCCTGCAGCGAAGGCTCGCTCCCGGCAAGGCAGCTGTGAACCAGGCCGACATACGCAGTCTTGAAGTCGCGGGACGTGTTTCCGATGGGTGTATTGCAGCAGCTCGCATACCAGCGCAGGGGCCCGCGGCCGGACAGGGACATGCAGGCGAGGACCGCCTCGCCCTCGGTGAAATGCACCTGCCCCGGAAGAGTGGCGACGATTTCGGTGCCGCCCTGCGGATCCAGCACAGCGCCGGGGGTTCCGAGAAACCGGGCGTAAGCCTGGCAATCCCTGCAATAGCAAATCATCCGGACGGCCATGCCGGGAGGACTGACATAGCCCTTCAGCGTGCCGCACCGGCATTGCAGCGGATGGTTCATCCGGTACGGGAGACTAAAGTTTCACTTCTACAGCGCCTGTCGGGAGATCCGCATGCGCGTGTCGCGCATGTCGTCCCCGCGCAGCTCGCGCAGCGCGTAGCCGACGAAGGAGGACACGACGTCCTTCCTCCAGTAGATGTCGAGGTCGGTGTTGTCCATGGGCTTGGCCACGTTCTGCGCCTTGCCGCCCGCCTCGGCAATCGCTTCGTCGGTAAGCTTCTTCCCGATGAGCGAGTCGCCCGCCTTGGTGGCGAGCGGCCGCGAAGACACGGCGCCCAGCGCAATCCGTGCCGCTTCCACCGTGCCGTCGGGCGCGAACTTGATCGCCGCCGCCACGCCCAGCACCGGAAAGTCGAACGCGCCGCGCCGGCGCAGCTTCCAGTAAGTGCTCTTCCAGCCAGCGGTATCGGGCAGCGAGACCTCGGTCAGGATTTCGTCCGGCCGCCGCACGATGTAGTCGATGCCGTCGTTGGCGTAGAGGTCCGCGAGCAGGACTTCGCGCTCTCCCTGGGAGGAAACCAGCTTCACCTTCGCCCCCAGCGAAATCAGCGCAGGCGCCGTGTCGGTCGAGGACACCGCGAGGCAGCGCTTGCTCGCCGTCGCCACCCAGCAGATGTCGCCGTCCTTCTTCATGCAGAAGTCGATCGCCTTCCGCCACTCGTAGTTCTGGTTGAGGTAGGTGCAGCGCGTGTCGAGGCACAGGTTGCCGCCCAGCGTACCCATGTTGCGCAGGTGCACGGTGGCCACCTGCGCGGCCGCCTGGTAGAGGCCCGTGTACCCGGCGCGCACCTTGTCCGAGTGGATGACCTCGGTGAGCGAGAGCCCGGCGCCGAGTTTCAGGCCTGAACCATTTGTGATTTTCTTCAGCTCGTCGACGCGACGCAGCGACACCAGCGTCTGCGGGGACTGGTGGCGGCGCTTCATGTTCGGCACGAGGTCCGTGCCGCCCGCGATCAGCATGGCCTGCGGGCCCTCCCCGGCGAGGATCTTCGCCGCCTCCGCGACCGTGCGCGGCGCATGGAAGCCGAACCACGGCAGGCGCATCATGACGCCACCGCCTGTTTGCGATCGGCCGGTTTCGTCTCGTTGCCGTCCCCGCCTTCCCACGGCGTCGTCACATAGATGGGTGTGGGATAAGGCACCTTCGGGAAATGGTCGGGGCCGACGCGCGGCGTCTCGCCCTTGGCCTTGCGCTCCAGCGCGCGCAGCACCTTGTCGGGCGTGATCGGCACCTCGTCGATGCGCACACCCACCGCGTCGTACACGGCATTGGCCACGGCCGGCATCACCGGCAGCAGCGGCCCCTGCCCGACCTCCTTCGCGCCGAACGGGCAGTTCGGGTCCGGGTCCTCGACGAGGTAGGTGAACACCTCGGGCATGTCCAGGGACGTGAGGCTCTTGTATTCGAGCAGCGAGGGAAACTTGTGCACCAGCGCATGCGACATCTTGGGCGGCAGCCGCCGGAACACCTGCTCCTCCATCAGCGCCTCCCCGAGCCCCATGTAAATGCTGCCTTCCACCTGCCCGCGCGCGAGGACCGGGTTCACCGCCCGGCCGATGTCGTGCGCCACCCAGATCCTCGGCACGTGGATCCACCCGGTGTTCTGGTCCACCTCGGCCTCGACCACCACCGCGGTGTAGGAGTACGCGGGCGAGGGGCCCACACCCGCCCCCTTGAAGCGCCCCGGCGCGCGCGGCGGAGCGTACGAACCGACGGTGCCCAGCGTCCCGTACTTGGTCTCGGCGTACACCACCGCCTCGGCGAAGGTCATCCCCTTGGAGGGATCCTCGGACAGGAACACACGGCCCTGCGCCATCACCAGCCGCTCGGGCGAAACCTCCAGCTCCATCGAAGCCGCGTCGACGATCATCTCGCGCATGCGCTCGGCGGCCTGGATCGCGGCGTGGCCCATCATCACCGTGACCCGGCTCGAATACGAGCCGAGGTCCACCGGCGTCAGCCCCGTGTCGCCGGTGACGAGGCGCACGTCGAACGCGTCGATCCCCAGCACCTCGGCCACGAACGCGGCCAGCATGTCGTCCGAGCCCTGCCCGATCTCGGTGGCGCCGCAGAACACAGTCACCTGCCCGCTGCGGTCGGCGAGGATCTGCACGCCCGACTGCGGCATCTTGTTCCAGTAGATCGGCAGGCCCGCGCCGCACAGGTACGAGCCGCATGCGAGCCCCAGGCCGCGCCCGGGCGGGAGCTGCGCGCGCTTCTTCTTCCAGTCCGAGTGGTCCACCACCTGGCGGATGCACTCCTCCAGCCCGATTGAGCCGATCTTCAGCCAGTTGGCGGTCAGCGAATCGGGCTTGGCCACCATGTTGAGGCGCATCTCCGCCGGGTCGAGGCCGAGCTTCTCGGCGATCTTGTCAAGCTGCACCTCCTGGCCGAAGCGCGGCTGCGGCGTGCCGTGGCCGCGCTTGGGCCCGCAGGCCGGCTTGTTGGTGAAGGTGCGGCAGGCGTCGAACTTGTAGCGCGGCAGCTCGTAGGTCACGGTCTGCAGCGCCCCGGTGTAGAACGTGCTCGCCACGCCGTACGAGCCGTAGCCGCCCCCGTCGAGCAGCGTCTGCAGGTGCATGCCGGTGAGCTTGCCCTCGTTGGTCACGCCGGTGCGCATCTTCATCAGCACCGGGTGGCGGCCGCGGTGCATGTAGAACACCTCCTCGCGCGTGAGGCAGATCTTCACCGGCCGGCCGAGGATCAGCGAAGCGCGCGAGACCACGATCTCGTGGTTGTGCAGGTCGCACTTGCCGCCGAATCCGCCGCCGTTCGGGCAGGCGATCACGCGGATGTGCTGCGCGGGCATGCGCAGCGCGCGCGAAAGTGCCCGGTGGATGTAGTGCGGCACCTGGGTGGAGGACCACAACGTGAGCTTGCCTTCGCCATCAGGCGCGGCCACGGAGGCGTGCTGCTCCAACGGCAAATGGGTGTTGCCTTCGAAGAAGAACAGGTCCTCGAACACGTGGTCGGATTTCGCCAGCGCCTCGTCCACGTCCCCGAACTCGAATGCCTGCAGGCGATGGATGTTGCCCTGCTCGCCGTAGTCGTGGATGCGCGGCTCGGGGTTGGCCAGCGCTTCCTCGGCGGAAGACACCGTATTGAGGATCCGGTACTTCACCTCGATCAGCCCAAGCGCCGCATCCGCGGTCTGCTCGTCCTTCGCGACCACCGCGGCCACCGGGTCGCCCACATAGCGCACGCGCTCGTTGGCGAGCGGGTATTCGTCCTGGGTCACCGGCAGGATGCCGAAGCTCACCGGGAAATCCTTGCCCGTGAGCACGAGGTGCACGCCGGGAAAGTCCTTCGCCCTGGAAAAGTCGATGGCCTCGATCACCGCGTGCGGATGCGGCGAGCGCAGCAGCTTGCAATGCACCATGCGCGGCAGGACGAGGTCGTCGGCAAACCTGGTCAGGCCGGTGACCTTGGCGCGGCCGTCCACGCGGCGGCGCGGCTTGCCTACGGTGTCGAAGCGCGTGCGCGGCTTTACTTTTTCCGGGGCGTTCATGCCTGCACCCTGGCTTCGTTGATCCTGCGCGCAGCCTCTTCTATGGATTCGTAGATCTGCTGGTAGCCCGTGCAGCGGCACAGGTTCCCGGAGATTGCTTCGCGGATCCGCTCGCGCGAGGGATTGGGCTCCGCCTCGAGCAGGGCCTTGGCGGTCATCAGGATGCCCGGCGTGCAGTAGCCGCACTGGGCGCCGCCCAGGTCCGCAAACGCGGCCTGCAGCGGATGCAGCACCGAACCGTTCGCGAGTCCCTCGATGGTCTCGATTGCGCGGCCCTCGCATTCGACCGCGAGCTCCAGGCACGCCAACAGCGGCTGGCCGTCCACCAGCACCGCGCAGGCCCCGCATTCGCCCAGCTCGCAGCCATGCTTGGTGCCGGTCAGGTTCATGTCCTCGCGCAGCACCTCGAGGAGCGTCTTGTAGGGCGCGAAGGACACTTCCTCCTCCTCGCCGTTGACGTTGAGTTTCAGGTGTACCTGCTGCATCGCCCGCATAGCCTTCCCCTCCTCCCGTAACCTAGCCGTTCCGAGTGCCGTACAGCATGGTGATGTTCACGCGACGGTTCTCGTATCCCTCGCGAAACCTGAACGCGTCCGTCTCGTGGAACAGGCGCGCATCGAAGATCACGGCGCGGTTGGCCCGGTAAGGCACCCGCACCTGCCTTGCGCCCGCCTCCTCGAGGTGCTTGCGGATCGCGGCGGGCCCGGCCCTCACCTGCTCCACGCTCGCCTCCCGCGACTCTCCGGTGACATGCACCACCAGCCCGCCCGATTCCGGGTCGAGGTTGGCCGCGTCCGGCGTGACCCAGAAATTGACGTTCACCGCGGCGATGTCCGCGTGCACGGCTATGCCCGGATAGCGCGAGTCGTACTTGTAGGCCCACATGGTCTGCAGCGGATGCTCGCGCAGGAGGCGCGGCATGCGCGCGCGCAATTCCGATGCGATGCGCAGCAGCAGCCGGCCGGAAAATCCGTCGGGCATGTACGCGCCGACGTACCCGCCCCGCAACTCGTTCCAGATCGTGCTCTCCAGGCAGAAAGCCTGCACCGCCGCCAGCGCCTGCGGCGCAAGCATCTGGTCGACGACCACGAGGCCAGGCTTTGCACTGAGGTAGGCATCCTCCAGCGACTTCCAGTCGAGGTCCGGGTTTACCAGCGGCCCCTGCGGCGGCTCCGGGTCCGGCGCATGCAGCGGGGCCTTGTACGTGCGCGAAAGCATCGGATAGGTGCCCGGGTGCAGCGCCACCATGCTGTAGGCGTCTTCGGGCAGGTTGGGGTCGCGGAGCGCGGCGGTGTATTCGGCGATCACGGGATCGAGCTCGGGCCCGACCCTGCCGTGCGCGCGCAGGTACCCGAACTGCTCCAGGTCGTGCACGAGCTTGAAACGCGCAGTCGCCCAGTCCAGGTCCGCCATGTCGCGCTCCGAGGGTGCCGCGAGCTTGCCCGCCAGCCCCTCGGCGCTCCAAGGCTCGCCGCGGCCGGCCGCACGCGCGCCGAGCACCAGCTGCGCGGCCTCGTCGATGCGCCCCTGGTCCAGGCGCAGCAGGCCGAGGTTGTATTGCGCGAAGGACGAGGCCGGGTCGAGCGCGAAGGCCTTGGACAGCAGCCGGTCGGCGGTTGCCGTGTCGCACAGGTCGCGCGCGCAGATGCCGGCCATGCACAGCGCGTCCACGTTGTCGGGTTCGGCCTCTACCGCCTCCATGTATACGCGAGTCGCATCCTCCACGCGGGCCAGGTCCTGGTAGACCGCGGCCAGCGGCAGCAGGATGTCCGAGCGCGGGCCGTACTTCGCGCGCAGGGCCTCGAACGCCTGGATCGCAACATCAAACTCCCGCGCGGCCACGTGGGTGCGCGCGGACTCGAGGAGCGGCTCGATCGACTCGGGCTCGAGCGAGCGCCAGAGCAGGCACAGCTCCAGCCGCGTTGCGTGCGCGTTGGTGCGCCTGGCGTTTTCGAGCGCCGGGGGAATGACCTGCAGCGCATCGGCGCCGCGCCCGGCGGCGACCAGCACCTTGGCGAGGACCCGGCCGACTTCGGGCTCGAGGCGCCCGAGGGCGTAGGCCCGGTCGGCGTGTTCCACCGCCCCGGCCAGGTCGCCGGCCTCGAGGCAGAACTCCGCGCGCACCGCGCAGACGCGGGCATTGGCCGGGCGCGCCGCGCACGCCCGTTCGATCAGGCCCAGGCCCGTGTCCGAGGCCCTTGCGCGCGAGATCAGGGCGTGGTCGTCGACCCTGCCCATGATCCACTCGAGCATGAAGTCCTTGTCGGCCGCACTGATCGGCGCCTGCTCCGCGCGGGGCTTGCCGCCGGAGGCGATCGTCGCGACCCTGCGCTCGAGCCGGTCCTTGAGCTTGCCGAGCCTGCGCCGCAAGAGTGTCAGCATGGTTTCGCCTGTGATCTGGAGCGGGAGGGTTTCGCATCCCTGAGGAGGCCGCGAACCAGGTATTCCGGCAGGGCGCGGGCGATCTCCGCAACCGACTGGGAGCCGTCCGGGCGGTACCAGCGCGCGGTCCAGTTCACCGCGCCGAGCATTGCGCGGGTGACCAGCGCCGCATCGCAGGGCGCGAACTCGCCGCGTTTCACGCCCTTCGACACGAGGGCGCGCACCGCGCGCTCGTAGGCGTCGCGCTTCCCGACGATCCGGCCGCGCAGCTTGTCCGGCAGGGCCTCGACCTCGAGGTGCGCCGTGGCGCCCTCCATCTCGTCGAGCGTGCAGTGCAGGTGGGCCGCGAGCACCGCGCGCAGCTGGTCGGCTACCGGCGCGTCCGTGGCGCGCGCGAGTTCCACCGCGGTGTGCATCTGGCCGAGCGTGCGGTCCTGGCAGAAATACAGGAGCTCGTCCTTGCCGCGGAAGTAGTAGTAGAGGTTGCCCGGGGAGAGGTCGGCCTCCTCGGCGATTTCGCGCATGCCGGCGGCGGCCACCCCCCGGCGGCGGAATACCCGGGCCGCGGCGCGCAGGATCTCCAGCCGGCGCGCCTCGCTCTTGCGGCGGACCCGCTCGGAGGCAGGCTTATCGGAACGAATATTCAGAATTTGAACCATCGTTCGAATTCTAGGCCACCGGTGGACAGGCTACAACAGGAACCGGCGGCGATATGTGCGGTTTGCCTCAGCCGGCGAGAAGCGGCAGGGTCTCGCCGATCGGGCTGTGCAGGACTGCATCCGCGATGCGGTCGAACTGCGTGGGATCGGCGTTCAGGATCACGAGCCTTGCGCCGGCCTCCTTGGCGGCGGGCACCACGCCTGCCACCGGGTACACCTGCAGCGTTGTCCCGACGGCGATCAGGAGATCCGCCTCCACGGCGGCCTGCAGTGCGCGCTCCATCACCCCGGGCCTGAGCCCTTCGCCGAACAGGATCGTGGCACTCTTGAGGATCCCGCCGCACTCGGCGCAGGCCGGGTCTTCCTCGCCCGCGCGGACACGCTCGAGCGCGGGAAGCATCGGGCCGGTCCAGTTGCAGTCCCAGCACAGCACCGAGTGCATCGTGCCGTGAACTTCGATCACCTTCTCCGGCGAGTTGCCCGCCTTCTGGTGCAGGCCGTCGATGTTCTGCGTGACGAGCGCGTGCAGTTGCCCGCGCCGCTCCAGTTCGACGATCGCCTTGTGGCCCGCATTGGGCTGCGCGGTCCAGGCGGGGTTCGTCAGGCGCTTCTGCCACGCCTTCCGGCGCACCCCGGGATCGGCGAGGTAATAACGGATATCGGACAGCTTCTCGGCCTCCGGGTCGCGGGTCCAGAGGCCGTTCGGGCCGCGAAAGTCGGGGATGCCGGACTCGGTCGAGATGCCGGCGCCGGTAAGGACCACGATGCGTTTGGCCGCGGCCACCCAGCCGCGGACGGTATCGATGTTGGCGCGCATCGCGCCATTCTAATCAGCTTGTCCTGCCCGAAGCAGGCTAGGCGACGGCCCTGAAGGCGAAGCGCCGGACCCTGGGGGCTTCCGCAGCCTCGTCCGGCCGGGCCGGCGCGAGC
>JAFEDL010000004.1:65082-65726 GCA_018241645.1 Pseudomonadota bacterium | reverse complement strand
ACCACGCTCGACGAATACCGCAAGTACATCGAGAAGGACGCGGCGCTGGAGCGCCGCTTCCAGAAGGTGCTCGTGGGCGAGCCCTCGGTCGAGGACACCATCGCCATCCTGCGCGGACTGCAGGAAAAGTACGAGGTCCACCACGGCGTGGAGATCACCGACCCGGCCATCGTGGCCGCGGCCGAGCTTTCGCACCGCTACATCACCGACCGGTTCCTGCCCGACAAGGCGATCGACCTGATCGACGAGGCGGCCTCGCGCATCAAGATGGAGATCGACTCCAAGCCCGAGTCGATGGACAAGCTCGACCGGCGCCTCATCCAGCTGCGCATCGAGCGCGAGGCGGTCAAGAAGGAAAAGGACGAATCCTCGCAGAAGCGCTTCGCGCTGATCGAGGAGGAGATCGCGCGCCTCGAGAAGGAGTATTCCGACCTCGAGGAAATCTGGAAGTCCGAGAAGGCGCAGGTCGCCGGCTCGCAGCACATCAAGGAAGAGATCGAGAAGCTGCGCCAGCAGATGGAAGAGGCGCGCCGCAAGGGCGACTGGCAGAAGATGTCGGAGATCCAGTACGGGAAGATCCCCCAGCTGGAAGCGCAGCTCAAGAAGGCCGAGTCGGGCGAGGCCAGCGGCGAGAAGGCGAAGCT
>JAFEDL010000004.1:0-65009 GCA_018241645.1 Pseudomonadota bacterium | reverse complement strand
GAGAAGCTCCTGCACATGGAAGACAAGCTGCACGAGCGCGTGGTCGGCCAGGACGAGGCGGTGCGGCTCGTGTCGGACGCCATCCGCCGCTCGCGTTCGGGGCTGTCGGACCCGAATCGCCCCTATGGCTCATTCCTGTTCCTCGGGCCCACCGGGGTGGGCAAGACGGAGCTGTGCAAGACGCTCGCGTCTTTCCTGTTCGATTCGGAGGAGCACCTGATCCGCATCGACATGTCGGAGTACATGGAAAAGCACTCCGTCGCGCGCATGCTCGGCGCGCCCCCGGGATACGTGGGCTACGACGAAGGCGGCGCCCTGACCGAGGCCGTGCGCCGCAAACCGTACTCGGTAATCCTGTTCGACGAGATCGAAAAGGCGCACCCGGACGTGTTCAACGTCCTGCTGCAGGTGCTCGACGACGGGCGCCTGACCGACGGGCAGGGCCGCACGGTCGATTTCAAGAACACGGTCATCGTGATGACGTCCAACCTCGGCTCGCACATGATCCAGCAGATGGAGGGCAGCGACTACGGCGTGGTGAAGCTTGCCGTGATGGGCGAGGTCAAGAGCCATTTCCGGCCGGAGTTCATCAACCGCATCGACGAGGTGGTTGTGTTCCACGGGCTGGGCCAGGCACAGATCAAGTCGATCGCCTCGATCCAGCTGGCGATCCTGAAAGGGCGGCTGGCGAAAATGGACTACGGCTTCGAGGTCAGCGAGCCGGCGCTCTCCGAACTTTCCAAGGAGGGCTTCGACCCGGTCTACGGGGCGCGGCCGCTGAAGCGCGCGATCCAGGCGCAGATCGAGAACCCGCTGGCCAAGGCCATCCTCGAAGGGCGATTCGCCCCCAAGGACACGATCAAGGTCGACTGGAAGAAAGGCTCGATGGAGTTTGTGAAAGCGTGAGGAGGGGGAGCGGAAGCGCTTCCTTTCCTCTTGCCTGGAGCCGGCGCGTTTGCGCCAATAATTCTTCCCACAGGCCGCCCAGGTCCTTGCGGAACACCGTGTCCGGGTTGGCCGGCAGCACGCTCCAGAGCCCTCGCTCGATCTCGGACTTGAGCTCGCCCGGGCGCCAGCCCACGTAACCCACGAAGTAGCGCGCGTCGTTGGGGGTCTCCTCGATTACCTTGTCTATGGTGGCCGCGCGAAACGCGATGAAGAGGTTCTTCATGAGCGGCAGGGTCCCGACGCCGGGGCTCTTCTCCGCCTTCACCACTGCGACCAGGGCGCCCGGGGCGAACGGGCCCCCATAGCGGACCGGCTCGGCCACTTTCTTGGACGGTTCGTGCTCCGGGAAGAGCGAGATCAGCGGCCGATTGGTCGGACGGTTGAGGATCACGCCGATGTGGCCGCCGCCGCGGATCGGCGCCGCGATCAGCACGGTATGGAAGTAGCCCGCATCGCGGAATGCCGGGTGCGCCACCAGGAATACCGTGTCCTCGTCCGATGCCTGTTCGGCCTGGCCGGCATTCTGGCCCTGCACTGCACTGCTCCACCCCAGGACGAGCGCGAAGAGCGCTGCAAAGAAGCGGGCAGGCATCGGACAGCTCTCCTTGTGTTGCGGTGCGGGGTCGCCGAGGAATTGTAATCGCAATCCTTGACAGCGGATATGCAGCTGCTATGGTTGAAAGGAGCGGTGCCGCTTCGCAAGAGTTACTCGAGCGAAGACCGTCGGAAGTCCGGGCAACAGTCCGGATAACCTTCAGGAAAGTGCGCAGGGCCGAAGGACCCTGCGTCCTAGGCAGCGCTCAAGGCGTGGTGAATTGCCACGTGAAACCCGCACTGCTCTCGCAGCGCGGCCCGGCGTCAGCCGGGCATCCCGGCCCCGCCTTCGGCGGGGCCTTTTGCTTTGTGGTTCCGCGGCATTGAGGGTCGCCGGGGAATCGAGCGCGTCTTCAACGCCTGGGCACGCTGCATGAGTTCCTCCCAGATCCCGTCCGTATCCTTGCGAAATACGATTTCCTCGTCTGCGGGCATCACGAACCAGCCCTCGCGGTCGAATTCGCTTTCGAGCTGGCGCGGCGCCCACCCGGAAAATCCCGCGTACAGCCGGTAGCGCCGGTCCGTGGATTCGAGCAGCGCCTTCATGTTGTCGGGATGCATGGTGAGGTAGAGCTTGCGCAGCACATGGAAGGCGGGGGCCGCCGGAGGCGACTCCGCCTGGAAGACCGCCACCAGCGCGTTGCGCATCACCGGGCCCCCGAGAAACACCCGGTCGCGATACTTGCCGGTCTCGACGCCCCCTTCGGAAATGAAATCGGAGAGCTTGAGCGTGGTCGGGCGGTTGATGATCACGCCTACCGTGCTGTAGTCGTCGGCCTGGGTGACCAGGACCACGGTGCGGCTGAAATGAGGGTCGAGGAGGTGGGGCTTGGCCACCAGGAATACCCCGTTGGCGCCGCCCGTAGCGGCCGGGGCGCCGGGGTAATCCGGCCCCTGCGCCGCGGCCGGCCCGCACAGGACGAGGGCGAGCGCGGCGGCGAGGCGGATCATGCTCTCAGCTGAACGCCTGGATTCCGGTGATCGCGCGGCCGAGGATCAGCGCGTGGATGTCATGCGTGCCCTCGTACGTGTTCACCACCTCGAGGTTCACGAGGTGGCGCGCCACGCCGAATTCGTCCGAGATCCCGTTGCCGCCCATCATGTCGCGCGCCATGCGCGCAATGTCGAGCGATTTTCCGCAGGAATTGCGCTTCAGTATCGAAGTGATCTCGACGGCCGCGCCGCCCTCGTCCTTCATGCGCCCGAGCCGCAGGCACGCCTGCAGGCCGATGGAGATCTCGGTCAGCATGTCGGCCAGCTTCTTCTGGATCAGCTGGTTGGCCGCGAGCGGCCGGCCGAACTGCTTGCGATCGAGCACATATTGCCGCGCCCGGTGAAAGCAATCCTCGGCGGCGCCGAGCGCGCCCCACGCGATGCCGAACCGCGCCGAATTCAGGCAGGTGAACGGGCCCTTGAGGCCGCGCACATCGGGAAAGGCGTTTTCCTCGGGGCAGAACACCTCGTCCATCACGACCTCGCCGGTGATCGAGGCGCGCAAGCCGACCTTGCTGTGGATGGCCGGCGCGGAGAGCCCCTTCATTCCCTTCTCGAGGACGAATCCGCGGATCGGGCCGTCCGGGGCGTTGCCGTCGATTTCCTTCGCCCAGACCACGAACACGTCGGCGATCGGGGAGTTCGAGATCCACATCTTCGCGCCCGAGATCGAATAGCCGCCGGGGACCTTCTTCGCGCGGGTGACCATCGAGGCCGGGTCGGAGCCGTGGTTCGGTTCGGTCAGGCCGAAGCAGCCGATCCACTCGCCGCTGGCGAGCTTGGGCAGGTATTTCTGCTTCTGCGCCTCGGTGCCGAATTCGAAGATCGGCACCATGACCAGGGAACTCTGCACGCTCATCATCGAGCGGTAGCCCGAGTCGACACGTTCCACCTCGCGTGCGATCAGGCCGTAGCTCACGTAGTTGAGGCCCGGGCCGCCGTACTCGGCCGGGATCGTCGGGCCGAGCAAACCGAGTTCCCCCATCTCGCGGAAGATCCCCGGGTCGGTCTTCTCGTGGCGGAAGGCTTCGGTGACGCGCGGCGCAAGCTTGTCCTGGCAGTAGGCGTGCGCGGCGTCGCGCACCATGCGCTCCTCCTCCGACAACTGCTCGCCGAGGAGAAAAGGGTCGTCCCAGACGAAGCGGGCTTTGGGGAGGGCGGACGGGGCGTTCATGGAGTGCTCCTGCAATCGGTGGGTTCGGGCCAATTTTACTTCCCCGGGGCGCGGCGGAGCACCCGTCGGTGCGACTTTTCGGGCGCGCAATGCGAGGCTTGCGGCCCCTGGGTTGGAGGGCCGGGCCCGCGGCCCGGTGCCCCGGGGCGCGCGTCCTCGCGCCTCAAAGGATCCAACCCGGTGTCGTGAACGAACGACAATCCGCCGGGCTGGATCGCGTCCGGACTGATGCAGGCCCCTGATTTCATTGCGCCGGGCGAAATGGCACGCTAGTTGCGAGCGGGTAAGGCACCCCATCCCGCAAAGGAGCGGAGCATGAAACATTCATTCTCGCGGTTCGTCGCCACGGCCCTGCTGGCCGCAACCTGCGCAGTAGCCGCGGCGGCCACCGCGCCGGATGCGCTGGTGAGGTCCGTGGTGGAAGAAGTTCTCGGCGTCATCAAGCAGAACAACGACCAGAAGACCCTGCGCACCCTCGCCGAGCAGAAGGTACTGCCGTACTTCGATTTCAACCAGATGACGCAGATGGCCGCCGGCAAGGCGTGGCGCGACGCGACGCCCGAGCAGAAGAAGGCGCTGGAGAACGGGTTTCGCGCCCTGCTCGTCAACACCTACACGTCTTCGCTGAGCCGCACCTCGGGCGGCGACAAGACCGTCGACGTGAAGCCGCTGCCCGCCTCGGCCGCGAAGGGGGAGGTGCTGGTGAAGACCATCGTCAGGCAGGCAGGCCGGCCGCCGTTCGCGATCGACTACCGAATGGAGGACGCGTCGGGCGACTGGAAGGTCGTGGACGTGACGATCGAGAACGTCAGCCTGGTCGCCAACTACCGCGGGACGTTCGCAAGCGAAATCTCCCGCTCCGGCATCGACGGGCTGATCAAGGCGCTGGAGGCCAAGAACCAGGGGGCGGCCAGGAGCTAGCGCGCCGCCCGTTCCCGAGTCAGGCCCTGGTGCGCTCGATGATCATGGCCAGGCCCTGGCCCACGCCGATGCACAGCGAAATCGCGGCGTAACGGCCGTTCATGCGCTCGAGCTGCCTTGCGACCGTGATCGCGAGGCGCGCGCCGGAGCAGCCGAGCGGATGCCCGATGGCGATCGCACCGCCGTTGGGGTTTACACGCGGGTCCTTGAAGTCCACCTTCATGATCGCGAGGCATCCGAGCATCTGGGTGGCGAAGGCTTCGTTGATCTCGATGATGTCCATGTCCTTGAGCGTGAGCCCGGCGCGCTGCAGCGCCAGCGGGATCGCGAAGGCCGGGCCGACGCCCATGATGCGCGGCTCCACTGCGGCCGAGGCTGCCGACAGGATCTTCGCAATCGGCTTCCTGCCGTTGGCCTTGCCCCATTTCTCGCTTGCAACGATGAGGGCGGCGGCGCCGTCGTTCACGCCCGAAGCGTTGCCGGCCGTGACCACTCCGCCTTCGAAGAGCGGCTTCAGCCGGACCAGCGACTCCATCGTCGCATCGCGGCGCGGGTGCTCGTCCGCGCTCACCATGACCGGCGGCGCGTCTTTCTTTGCGCCGGGGAGCGCAACCGGGAGGATCTCGCCCTTGTAAAAGCCCTCGGCCTCGGCCTTGGCGTATTTCAGCTGCGACCCGAGGGCGAACTCGTCGGCCTGCTCGCGGGTGATGCCGTAGTCCTTGGCCACGTTGTCCGCGGTCTGCGGCATCGCGTGGTCGCCGAACAGCTTGGCAACCTTGGGGTTCGTGAATCGCGAACCGATGGTGGAGTCGTACATCTTGGAATCGCGCCCGAACGCCGAGGAGGGCTTGGCGATGATGTAGGGCGCGCGGGTCATGCTTTCGGTGCCGCCCGCGATATAGAGCTCGCCTTCCCCGCAGGTGATGGCGCGCGCGGCGTCGACGGTTGCCTGCAGGCCGCTCGCGCACAGCCGGTTGACGGTTACGCCGGGCACCGTGGCCGGAAGGCCGGAGGCGAGCGTGGCGAAGCGCGCCACGTTGCGGCTGTCCTCGCCGGCCTGGGTGACGCAGCCGAGGATCACGTCTGAGATCTCCTCAGGCTTCACGCCGTTCCGCTTGACCACTTCGGCGATCACGCCGGCCGCAAGATCGTCGGGGCGCACGGTGGCGAGCTTGCCGGCGTGCCGGCCGATCGGGGTGCGCAGGCCGTCGTAGATGTATGCGTTCAACATGTTCAGTTCTCCGGGGTAAGCAGGGAAACGCCGAGCCGCGCGCGGCGCGTGAGCCAGGGGCTCGGGCGGTAGCGCGGTTCCTTGTAGAAGTCGTACATGGCCTCCAGCACGGCGAGGATCTTCGCGGCGCCGACCGCATCGCCCATGGCGAGCGGCCCGTGCGGGTAGCCCAGGCCGAGCACCACGGCGCGGTCCAGGTCTTCCGGCGTGGCGATGTTCTGCTGGGCGATGTCGCAGCCCACGTTCACGATGTGCGCCACCACGCGCTGGGCGACGAACCCGGCGGAGTCCTTGATCACCGACACCGGCACGCCGTCGGCGGCCAGCAGGCCGTGCGCCATGGCGCGGTAGGCCGACTTGGTGATCGGCGTGGTCATGATCGTGCGTCGCTTGGTGAAGCCGAACAGCGGGTCGACGGCCACGGTGCGCTCCGCATCCAGCCCGTGCTCGATGGCCGAGGTGGTTGCATCCTTGCCCAGCGGCGCGACGAGGCACAGCGCGTCCGGCGAGGGTTTCGAGCCCGACTCGGACTTGACGTTGAGCCGGCCGATCAACTCCTTGAGCGCAGGGGCATCGGGGGCAATCCACACCGAGGTCGGGCGCGCCGGCGGGGCGGAGGACTCCGGTTCCGGCACTAGGTTGCCGTCCTTGTATTCGTACCAGCCGCGCCCGGTCTTGCGTCCCAGCAGCCCGGCGGCTACGCGCGGGTCCGAAACGAACGATGGCCGGTAGCGCGGCTCCTGGTAATACTGGTCGTACATCGACTTCATCACGCCGTGCGCGATGTCGAGGCCTACGAGGTCCATCAGGCCGAAGGGCCCGAGCCTGAAGCCGGCCGCATCCACCAGGATCCGGTCGATCACCGCGGGCTCCGCGATGCCCTCGGAATAGATGCGCAGCGACTCCGGCACGAAACCGCGCCCGGCGTGGTTGACGATGAACCCGGGCGTGTCCTGGCAGTTGACCGGCGTGTGGCCATAGCGCTTGGCGAGTTCGGTCAGCGCCTCGGTGACCCAGGGTTCGGTGAGCACGCCGCCGACGACCTCGACGATCTTCATGACCGGCACGGGGTTGAAGAAATGGTATCCCGCGACGCGGCCAGGCTTTTTTAGGCCGGCGGCCATCGCGGTGACCGAGAGCGACGAGGTGTTCGAGGCGATGATGCAGTCCTCGCTCACTATGCCTTCCAGCGCGGTGAAGAACTCGCGCTTGACCTGCAGGACTTCGATGATTGCCTCGACGACGAGGTGGCAGGGCGCAAAGGCCTTGAGGTCGCCGACGATCTCGATCCGGGCGAGCGTGGCGTCGGCGTCCTTCTGCTTGACGCGGCCTTTTTCCACGAGCTTGGCGAGCGACTGCGCGATGGAGTCCTTGCCCGCCTGCGCGGCGCCGGACTTGGCGTCGAACACCAGAACCCGCACGCCGCACTGCGCGAGCACCTGGATGATGCCGCGGCCCATGGTGCCGCTGCCGGCCACGCCGGCGATGAGGTCCTTGCGCGATACGTCTAGCATTTGCTTGATTCCACGATAGGTTGATTGATCGGGGGAGGCCACGATTCTAGCGGCCGTCGGGAGGCGGGCCGGCGCCCGCAGCGAAACAGCGGGCGATCCCCGGCACTGAGTATAATCTGTGCGCACCACAAAAAACATAAAAGGAAGGAGACGCGCCATGCCGGTTCACCCAAGGGTTCGCGCAGCCTCGGCCGTGCTGGCCGCCTCCGCGCTGCTGGCGGCGGGGTGCGCCCTGGCGCAGGCATTCCCGACCCGGCCCATTTCGCTGATCTGCCCCTGGCCCGCGGGCGGCTCGACCGACACCCACTTGCGCAAGTTCGCCGAGATCGCCTCCAGGTACGTGGGCCAGAACATCATCATCGAGAACAAGCCGGGCGGCGGGGGCATGCTCGGGCCCGGCGTCATGGCGAAGACCCAG
Source organism: Pseudomonadota bacterium (assembly GCA_018241645.1). Lineage (GTDB taxonomy): Bacteria > Pseudomonadota > Gammaproteobacteria > Burkholderiales > SG8-39 > SZAS-79. The sequence goes on along the minus strand of JAFEDL010000004.1, from coordinate 57,216 downwards.
AAGGCCGACGGCTACTCCCTCTCGCAATTGCCCGTAGGCGCGTTCCGCATCCCGCACATGCAGAAGGTCGACTGGGACCCCCTCAAGGACTTCACCTACATCATCGGCCTGACCGGCTACACGTTCGGGGTGGTCGTGAAGTCGGATTCCCAGTTCAAGGCGCTCAAGGACGTTATCGAATACGCCAGGGCCAATCCGGGCAGGTTCTCCTACGGCTCGACCGGCACCGGCACTTCGCCGCACCTGCTCATGGAGGAACTGGGCAACAAGTCCGGGGTGCAGTTCCTGCACGTGCCGTTCAAGGGCAACGCCGACTCGACCCAGGCGCTGCTGGGCGGGCACGTGATGGCACAGTCCGACGCGACGGGGTGGTCGCGGCACGTCGAGGCCGGGACGTTCCGGCTGCTGGTCACCTTCGGCGAGCAGCGCACCAAGTGGAATGCCCCGACGGCGAAGGAGCTGGGCATCAACATCGTGTCCTATTCCCCGTACGGAATCGTGGCGCCCAGGGGAATGGACCCGAAGCTGGTGAGGCAGCTGCACGATGCGTTCAAGAAAGCCCTGGACGACCCCGACCACATGAAGGTCCTGCAGCAGTTCGACCAGGTCTACTGGTACAAGTCGAGCGAGGATTACGCAAAATGGGCGGCCGCGACGTTCACCGAAGAACGCGCTACTATTGAACGGCTCGGCCTGTTGGCGAAGTAGGGTTGCGGCGAATCGAAGGAGGCACACATGAAATACCAGAAGATTCTCCTCGCATATAACGGCTCGCAGGAAGGCAAGCGCGCGCTGCTCGAATGCGCCGAGTTCGCGGAATTCCACCATGCCGAGACCCACCTGCTGGCCGTGGCCAGCATGCCGCCCAGCCTTTTCCTGACGGAAGGCTTCGTGCCCGAGGAACTCCTCGAGGAGGAGAAGAAGCGCACCCAGGTCGTCCTCGACGAGGGCATCCAGTCCCTCACCGACAAGGGGTTCAAGTCCACCGGGCACCTGGCCGTGGGCGAGCCCGTGGAGGAGATCTGCCGCCTTGCCAAGGAACTGGGCGCGGACCTGATCGTCGTCGGGCATAACCAGAACACGTCTTTTGCCGCCCGCTGGTGGAAGGGCTCGGTCGGCGCCTCGCTCCTCGACTACGCGCCGTGCAGCGTGCTGATCTCGCTCTCCAAGCCAAAATGAACCGCTGGGCCCGGCCGGCCGCGCTTGTACTGGCGCTGGCTCCGGCCGCCGCGGCGCTTGCCGCAGGGGACGTGGGTGTGGTGAACCACCTGGCCGGGTACGTCGCCGTCACCAGCGGCGCCAGCACTTCGAAGGCGCAGGCCTACATGAACATCCACGAGGGCGACACGTTCGAAGTGCCCGCCGGCGTGGTGCTCAAGGTCGTCTACTTCCGCAGCGGGCGGCAGGAGTCCTTCAGCGGCCCGGCAGTCTTCAGGGTCGGCGCGCAACAGAGTGCGGTGCAGCAAGGCGCCCAGCCGCAAGTCAGCATGCTGCCCAGCGGTGTGCCGCAGAAAATCTCGCAGACCCCGGAACTGGTGCAGATCGCGAGGCTGGGCAGCTCGGCGCACGCCGGCGCGCGCGGCGCACCCCGCGATCCGCGCCTGACGCCCCAGCAGCAGGCCGAGGTGCGCGAGGCGCGCGAGACCTATGCCAAGCTGCGCGCGGAAACCCCCGATGACGACATCACGCCCGAGCTGTACCTGTACTCAGTCCTGCAGGACAACCAGTTGTATGGCGAGATGAAGCCGGTCGTGGCCGAAATGGCCAGGCGCCAGCCGTCCAACAGCGACGTGGCGGTGCTGGCGGACTACGTCAAGGCGAAGACCGGGCAGAAGTAGGCAGCGTATCCATTGATGACCGGGCCCGCCCTGAGCGGGCTTTTTTGCGGAGCTGAATTCATGCAGAGTTTTGGACACAAGGGGCGCCTCGAGGATGCGCGCATGCTTACCGGCCGCGGGCGCTACGTATCCGACTGGAACCTGCCCGGGCAGGCACACGGCTGCTTCATGCGGTCGGACCGGCCGCACGCGCGCATTGCTTCGATCGATGCCTCGGCTGCGCTCGGCATGCCCGGCGTCATTGCAGTGCTCACGGGGGACGACGTAGCGGCGGCCGGGTACAAGTCGCTGCCCGCGTTCGCGCCGATGAAGGGCCGCAACGGCGCCGACCTCATCATCCCTCACCGGCCCACCCTCGCGGCCGGTCGCGTGCGCTACGTGGGCGAACCCATTGCGCTGGTCGTTGCGGAGACCGCGGTGCAGGCCCAGGACGCGGCGGAGGCGGTGCTCGTCGACTACGAGGAGCTGCCCGCGGTGTTCGACGCCAAGGACGCGATCGTACCCGGTGCGCCACTGGTGCACGACGACGTTCCCGGCAACCTTGCGCTGGATTTCGTTGGCGGCGACGAGGCGGCCACCGCGGCAGCGTTCGGTAAGGCCGCGCACGTCGTCAAGCTCGATGCCTATCACACCCGCGTCGTCGGCAATCCGATGGAGCCGCGCACCTGCATCGGCAGCTACGATGCGGCGACCGACATGTATTACCTGCACTCGTGCACGCAGGGTGCGTCTGTGATGCGCAACCAGATCTCCACCGTGCTCGGGGTGCCGCCGGAGCGGATCCGCATTGTTGCGGAAGAGGTGGGGGGCGGGTTCGGGGTGCGCTTCAACCTCTATCCGGAATACTGCGCCGCCCTGCTGGCGGCGAAAAAGCTCGGCCGGCCGGTCAAGTGGGTGGGCACGCGCTCGGAAATGTTCCTCGCCGACGAGCAGGCGCGCGACGTGCTCCACCACAGCGAAATGGCCCTGGACGCAGACGGGCGGATCCTCGGCATGCGCTTCGACTTCACCTGCAACCTCGGGGCCTACATCGCGCCCACGGGCGCCTTCGTGAACACGCTCAACCTCGTGAACGTGGTAAGCGGGGTCTACGACGTGCAGGCGGTGCACGTGCATGCGAGCCTCGCCTTCACGAACACGATCCCCACGGCAGCCTACCGCGGCGCCGGACGGCCGGTGAGTTCCTACGCGATCGAGCGCCTGGTGGACGAGGCGGCGCGCCAGATCGGCATGGATCCGGCCGAATTGCGCCGCAGGAACCTCGTGCCGAAGTCGAAATTCCCGTACAAGATCGTCACCGGGTTCGAGTACGACTGCGGCGACTTCGAAGGCGTGCTCGACGACGCACTGGCCGCAGCCGACTGGAACGGATTCGCGCAGCGCCGCGCTGCGTCCGCCGCGCGCGGCCGCCTGCGGGGCAGGGGGATGTCCTGTTACATCGAAGCCAGCGGCGGGGGCGGCATGGCGCCGCAGGATGAAGTGAAAGTGCGCTGGGGCGCCGATGCCTCCATCACGCTGGAGGCGACCTCCCATTCGCACGGGCAGGGCCACGAGACCGCTTATGCGCAGATCGTTTCCGCAGTGCTCGGCGTGCCGATGGAGTCGATCCGGCTGCGCACGGCGGACCCCGACCAGAACCTGACCGGGAACCCGACCGGCGGGTCGCGGTCGCTGCTGGGCGTAGGCAGCGTGCTGCAGCTGGCCGCGAGGGAGGTCGTGAAGAAAGGCCTGGAACTCGCGTCCGAGGAACTCGAGGCCGCGGCGGCGGATATCGAATTCGCGGAAGGGAACTACCGGGTCACCGGGACCGACCGGCAGGTGTCCATGGTCGCGCTCGCCAGGAAGCACGCGGGCGAAAAGCCGCATCCGCTCGACCAGGACTATGCCAACCGGTTCGGGTCGACGTTCCCCAACGGCTGCCACATCGCCGAGGTCGAGATCCTGCCCGAGACCGGCGAGGTCGAAGTCGTGTCCTACCTCGCCTGCGACGATGCGGGCAACATCATCAACCCGCAGCTGGTCGAAGGCCAGATGCAGGGCGGGATCACCCAGGGGGCGGGGCACATCCTCGGCGAGCAGGCGGTCTACGACCGGGAGACGGGGCAGCTCCTGACCGGCTCGTTCATGGACTACCCGATGCCGCGCGCGATCCTCGTCGACGGGCTCCGCGTGATCCACCACCCGGTGCCCACCAAGACCAATCCGCTCGGCGCCAAAGGCGTCGGCGAAGCCGGCGTCACCGGCTCGATGCCGTGCATCATGAATGCCATCATCGACGCGCTGGGCCAGGCCGGGGTGACGCACTTCGACATGCCGGCGACCGTTGTTCGCGTGTGGGAGGCGTTGCAGGCGGCCCGCGCGGGCCAGCCCGCCGCGCGAGCCGCGAAGTTCGCCTAGAAATGGCTGCCTCCAGCGATGTCGTCGGCCGCTGCATCGAGAAGATCCGCGGTCGGGGCCTCAGGGTCGTGTTTCCGGAGGGCGGCGACGCGCGCATCGTTGCCGCGGCCCATCGCCTGCGCGAGGAGGGGATCGCCGAGCCGATCGTGCTGGGAGAAGTCGACGCGAGCGGCAAGCTCGATGCCTATGCTGCGCTCTACGTTAAAGGCCGCCCGGACTCCAATCCAAAGATCGCGCGGCGCATAGCGGCAAAGCCGCTGTTCCACGCGGGCCTGATGGTGAAGGCCGGGGACGCCGAGGCCATGCTCGCCGGCGTTGCGCACCCGACGGCGCGTGTAATCGAGGCTGGAATGATGACGGTCGGCCTCGCCGAAGGCGTCGCGACGCCCTCGAGCTTCTTCGTCATGGTGCTTCCGGACCGCGTGCTGGTATATGCGGACTGCGCCGTTAACGCGGACCCGACGTCGGAGCAGCTTGCGGACATCGCGCTCGCCTCGGCCGAAAGTTACCGCGCGGTGCTGGGGGAGGAACCGCGGGTGGCGTTGCTGTCGTTTTCGACCAAGGGCAGTGCAAAGCACGCGCACGTTGACAAGGTATTGCGTGCGCTTGAGCTCGCTCGGCAGCGGGCTCCGGGTCTTGCGATCGACGGGGAACTGCAGGCTGATGCAGCGCTGGTGCCTGCGGTCGCCGCGAAGAAGGTAAAGGAGGCGAGCGCGGTCGCAGGGCGCGCGAACGTGCTGGTCTTTCCGGACCTGGACGCCGGCAACATCGCCTACAAGCTTACCCAGTACCTCGCCGGCGCGCGGGCCATCGGGCCGATCCTGCAGGGGTTCGCCAAGCCGATCAGCGACTTGTCGCGCGGCGCGAGCGTCGAGGACATCGTGGATGCGGCGGCGGTTGTCCTGGCCCTTTCGACGAGCCGCCAAGGCTAGGGAATTCCCGGTCGGACAGGGCAGGGCTATGATGGAACGAATTCCAGACGGAGCCTGACCATCGCTACCTTCGATCTTGACCGGTTTCGCGATATCGCGTTCGGGGGCGGGCAGCAACCCGATCACCCGATGGGCACGGTGGAGGAAGCGAAGAAGCTCCTTGCGCTGCTGACCGGGGACGATCCGACCCACGCCCTCGCCGACCTGACGAACTGGACGGCGACGATGAACGCGACCGGCTCGTTCACACCCGGCCGCCGGGGCCGGATCCTGCTGCTGATGCATGAGGCTGCGCGGCCGCTGTGGCGCGCCCTGGGGGAGCAATACCTTGCGCCGTCGGGCCGTCCTGCGGAAGGCGTCGACGGCAGCCGGGCCATCCTGCAGGCAATGTGGGACAGCGCGTCCGAGTTCTCCGATGGTTTCGCGCTTGTCCTGGATGCCGACGGGCGGCGTTCGAAGTGGGTGGCGCAGAATCTCGCGATACTGTCGGTCTGCAGCCTGCGCTGGCTCGGCCGCCGCCTGGCGCTTGCCTACATGCTCCAGAGTTCCCTGACTGCGGCAATCTGGGAAAGGCTCCACCGGCGATACGCCCTGGCCGAAGGAGGCGATGCCGCGCGCACGGCGGTGCCGGCCTATGAGGGCAGCCGGTACAACACCAACGCCCGGGTCGAGTACGCGCGGGCGCTGTTGCTCGAACTGGCCAATCCGGATGCCGTCGGCCCGCGGGATGTCGAACTCGTCTACCGCATCGCCGCCCGGGTTGCGAGCGCGGTGAGCCTTGAGACGACGCCTTCGGACGAGGCGAATTTCGCGGTGCTGCCGAAGGGGGATTCGCGGCCGACGCTGCGGCGCCTCCTCGAAGGCAAGGGCGCATCGCTCCTGTACATCGGCACGGCCAATTGCCTGCCCAGGTTGAGGGCCGGACTGGAGCGCGACCTGGGGCGCGAGCCCGGCGAGGAGGACACCTTGTTCGGGAGCGGCTATACGATCCGGGAACGCAATCGCATGCTGGAAAGGGTCATCGGGCACTGGGGCATGGATCCGCCGAGGCGGCGCGTCAAGCGCATCGGGATGGCGGCGACGGCCCGTATCCTCGCCGGCTACGGCAGCGTGCTCACCGTCCTGCCGGCGCCCGAGAGATCGCCGGACGGGGCAAGCGAGGCGGCGCGCCGGCGCCTGCAGCTCAAACTCGATGGGACCAGCAAGCGCCTGAAGCGGTCCCAATTGCGTGCCGCCGAAGTCGGGCCGGCCCGGATCGTCGATGCCAGCGCCGGGGGGCTCGGGCTCGCCATCCGCCGGGCAGATGCACGCTGGGCGGCGCACGGCGAGCTGGTCGCGGTCCTGATCGAACCCGGCAGGGACTGGTTCCTCGGGGTGCTGCGGCGGATTTTTTCGATCGACGAGGAGCTGCGCCTTGGGATCCAAGTGCTCGCAGCCAAGCCCTGCACGGTGACGCTGCGCCTCGATGTGACGGCGGGCAACCAGGTCTGGGACGAGGCAACGCGGCGCGAATCCGATTTCGGGGAGCGCTACAAGCGCGGCATCCTGCCCGAGCCGCAGGGGCTGCCGCTGGCGGCCGGGATCATGCTCCTGCCGCCGCGACTGGCTTCAAAGGGAACACGCTTCAACGTGCCGCTGCCCGTGGGCGAGCAGCGCATCCTCGTGACGCGAATACTCGACGACACTGCGCACTACCAGCGCGTGATGTTCGAGCCGGTCAGCGCCTGGCATTGACCGCGCCCGGAAAGCCCCTGAGCGGCGTCCGCGGCTGGCTGCTGCTGGTTGCGGCCATGCTGGTCCTCGGGCCGCTCATCGGCGCGATCCGCATCGGCGCCGACCTGCTGGCCGCGGAGCACCAGTATCCGGCGCTCCAGTCGCTGCCGCGGTGGGAAGACTTCAAGGCGGCCATGTGGTGCAGCGAAGCCGTGATCGCTGCCCTCAGCACCTACGCCGGATGGGGCCTCCTGCGCGAAAGGCGCTGGTTGGCAGTGCGGCGTGCAATGCTCGTTCTCTGGCTTACCGGTCCCGCGGGCGTCGTGGTGATGGGCTTCGTTGTCCCGCTCCTGGCGCTGGGGGAGTCAAGCGCCAGGGAACCGCTGTTCATTTCCAGCCTGCTTGCGTCCATCGTGGGCGCGGGCATCTGGACAGCCTATCTGGCAAGGTCCAGGCGCGTGCGCAATACCTACGATCGGCCGGGCTAGCGCTTATCCAGCGTCACGTACTCGCGCGGCTCCGGGCCGTTGTACAGCGTCAGCGGACGGATGAGGATGTTGTTCTCCATCTGCTCCAGCACCGATACCGCCCAGCCCGGCATGCGTCCCACGGCGAAGATCGGCACGAACAGGTCGGCCGGGATCCCGTTCAGGTAATAGACGACGCCCGCGTAGAAGTCGACGTTCACGTTCACGCCGTGGCGGGAGTAGGGCTTCATCGCCTCCACCAGCGCCTCGAGGATCTGGTACCACTGCGGCTGGCCCATCTCGCGGGAGAGCTTCTCCACGCCGGCCCGCATGTGGCGCGCGCGGGGGTCCTCGGCCCGGTAGACGCGGTGGCCGAATCCCATCACGGCTTCCTTGTTGGCGCGCTTCCTCTTCACGTACTCGGCCGCGTTGGCCGGGTCGCCGACTTCCTTCGCCATGTGCATGACATTCTCGGCGGCGCCGCCGTGCGCGGGGCCGGACAGGGCCGCAATTGCCGCGGTAATGGCCGCGTGCAGGTTCGCTTCGGTACCGGCCACGACCCTGGCGGTGAACGTCGATGCGTTCGAACCATGCTCGGCGTGCAGGATCATGTCCGTATCCATGAGCCGCGCAGTGTCCGCGCTCGGCGCCTTGCCGGTCAGCATGTAAAGGAAGTTGGCCGCGTGGCCGAGCTTCATGTCCGGCGCGATCGGGGCGCGGTCCGCGCGGATATGCGCGTGCGCCGCGACGATCATCGGCACCTGCGAGGTGAGCCGCATGCCTTTCCTGAGCGTCGCCTCGCGCGAGTTGTCCGCGACTTCGGGGTCGAAGGCGGCCAGCGCGGATACCGCGGTGCGGAGCACGTCCATCGGGTGGGCCGTGCGGACGGCCCGGATCACGTCGAGCACCGGGGCCGGGAGCGCACGCGCGGCCTTCATCCCGGCATCGAATTCCGCGAGCTGGATCCTGGAGGGCAGTTCGCCGTGCATCAGCAGGTAGCAGGTCTCCTCGAAGGTCGACTGCACGGCCAGGTCGTGGATCGAGTAGCCGCGGTAGCGCAGCTCGCCCGCGCGGCCGTCGATGAAGCACACGGCGGAGCGGTCGAAATAGACGCCCTTCAGGCCGCGGTGGATATCGATTTTCTCGGCGATCTTTTCGGTTTCTTCAGCCATCGTGGGATCCGGGGAGGTTATTGGCGCAGGTAGGCGGGCAGCCACAGCGCGATCTGCGGGAAGACGAGGATCAGCAGCAGCCCGGCGACCTGCAGGACCATGAACTGCATCATGCCGGCATAGATGTCCTTGAGTTCCCAGTCGGGCACCACGCCCTTGAGGAAGTAGGCTGAAAGCGCGACCGGCGGCGAAAGCCACGCGGTCTGCAGGCAGACTGCGACCAGCGTGCAGAACCACACCAGGTCGATCCCGAGCTTGTTGACCAGCGGCAGGAAGATCGGCACCACGATGAGGACGATCGGCACCCACTCGAGCGGCCATCCCAGCACGAAGATGATCGCAAGCATGATCAGCAGCATCACGGTCGGCGAGAAATTCAGGGTCAGGAGCGATTCCGCGATCAGCGTGGCGCTGCCCAGGCGCGAGAAGATCGCGCCGAAGTAGTTCGACGCCGCGACCAGCAGCAGGATCATGCACGACACTTCGAGCGTGGACATGACCGCCGCCTTCATCTTTTCCCAGGTGAGCTTGCGGTAGACCAGCGTCAGCACGAACACCGCGAACGCCCCGACCGCGCCGGCGTCGGTCGGCGTGGCGATGCCGGCGAGGATCACGCCCAGCGTGGCGAGGATAACGATCACCACCGGCAGCATGCCCAGCACCACTTCGCGCACCACGTAGGCGAACGGCCGGCGGTCCTCCATGGGCAGCGGCGGGCCGAGCTTGGGGTTCAGGTAGCTGCGCACCAGCGTGTAGAGGATGTACAGGCCCGACAGCAGCAGGCCGGGGAATATCGCCGCCGCAAACAGGTCCGTGGCGGGCACGCCGACGACGGGCCCCATGACGATCAGCATCACCGAAGGCGGGATCAGGATGCCGAGCGTTCCGCCGGCCGCGATGGTGCCGGCCGACATGCGCACGTCGTAACCGCTGCGCTTCATCGCCGGCGCCGCCATCACGCCGAGCAGCGTGACCGAGGACCCCACGATGCCGGTGGCCGCCGCGAAGATCGTCGCGGTGATCAGCACGGCCAGGTATAGCGACCCGTTCAGCGCGGCGAGCATCAGCTGCACGCCGCGAAACAGCCTTTCCATCAGGCCCGATTGCTCGAGCAGGTAGCCCATGAAGAGGAAGAAGGGGACGGACGCCAGCGTGGGATCGCGCATGACCGAGAAGAACTGCAGCGTCATCAGGTGCAGCGCGATGTCGCCCAGGGCGACGTATCCGACCCCGAGCGCCACCGCGATCAGCGTGAACGCGATGGGGAATCCGATGAAGATGGCGCCGAACAGGATGACCAGCGACAGCAGGCCCACGTATTCGGGTTTCAAAGCCACTCTCCCTTGCGCGCGGCCCAGACGCTCTTCAGGAATTCGGACAGGCCCTGCAGCAGGAGCAGCAGCGTAGCCACTGGAATCGCGAGCTTGAACGGGTACACGATCGGCATCCAGGGGCTGGTGACGATCCTTTCCCCCTGCCGGAAGGAGTGGAGGAAGTAGTCCCACCCGACGACCAGGAAGGCGATCAGCGGCGGGAAGAAGAACAGCAGGTAGCAGACCGCGTCCACCCAGCCCTGGGTGCGCGGCGACCAGCCGCCGTAGTACGAGTCGGTGCGGATGTGGCCCTTCTTGTAGAGCGTATAGGCCGAGCCGACCATGAAGAACGTGCCGTACAGCATGAAGGTCATGTCGTAGGCCCATTCGGTGGGCGCGTCGAACACGTAGCGCGCCACGACTTCATACACCAGCGACAGGACCATCGGGATGATGAGCCAGGCGATGATCCGGCCCGACCACAGGCTGATGGTGTCGAGCAGGGTGATGGCCTTGAGCATCGCGGAAGGCGGGCTCTGCATGGGAGCTCCAGTTTTTGTGTGATGCGTGCGATCGCAAAAAAGGGGCGCGGCCGCGCCGCGCCCCCGGGGTTGCGTCATCCCTCGGCTATTTTTTCTGCAGCGCCGCGTTGCCCAGGTTGGAGTACAGGTCGAGGATCTTCGTCCAGTACGGCACGACGTCCTTGGCGAAATTGCGCTGCGAGTCGAGCACCTGCTTGAAGAACGCGTCCTTGGCGGAGTAGCGGTCGAGCACGACGTTGGTGGCGCGCACGAACTCGGGGAAGAAGTCCTTGGGCGTGTCGTGGATCTCGACCTTGAACTCGTTCCTGAGGCGGACGATCGCCTTGGCGTTGCGGAACACGTTGTAGGTGTAGGTCTCGGTCATCGAGGCCATCGCCGCGGTGCGCACGATCTCCTGGATGTCGGGCGGGAGCTTGGCCCAGAACGTCTTGTTGATGATGACCTCGCCGATGTCGGTCGACTGGTGCAGGCCCTGCAGGTAGTAGTGCTTCCAGACGGTCTGCAGGCCGAGGTTGATGTCGTCGGCCGGGCCGATCCACTCGGCCGCGTCGATCACGCCGCGCTGCGCGGAGGGGACGATCTCGCCGCCGGGCAGGGCCACCGCGGCGATGCCCATCTCCTTGAAGATTTCGCCGGTGATCCCGGGCGGGGCGCGGTACTTCAGCTTCTTGAAATCGGCCGTGCTGGCGATCGGGCGCTTGAACCAGCCGAGCGGGTCCGGGCCCATCGGCTGGATGAAGAGCGGCTCGACGTTGACCTTGAGCACATCGGAGTAAAGCTTCCGGTAGAGGTCGTACCCGCCGCCTTCGAAGATCCACGCCACGTGCGACAGCTGGTCGAGGCCCACGCCGGCGCCGGCCATCGGGTTGGAGAACAGGCCCGCAGCCGGGTTCTTGCCCGACCAATAATGGGTCCATGCGTATCCGCCTTCGACGATGCCCTTGTCGACCGCATCGAGGATCTCGAATGCCGGGACGATCGCGCCGTCGGGCAGGATCTCCATCTTCAGCCGGCCCGCGGTCATCTTGTCAATGCGGTCGCCGAACTTCTTCAGCAGCTCGAAGTAGATGCTTGCCGAAGGGACGGCGGTCTGGATGCGCATCTTGAACTGCTGGGGTTGCTGGGCCTGCGCGCTGCCGATCGAAACCAGTACGCCGGACAGCAATGCGATACATCGTGCCTTCCAGTTGCCTGCCATGGTCGCTCCTCCGCGATTGATTCGGTTTGTTGATCTGTCTCCATCGGGCCGTCTGTGCGGCCTCGACCGTCCTGCACGCATCTCACGAATTGCGCGTCCGATGCTAGACAAATCAAAAGGTGATTGCAATACTCGGTCGCACAAGATGACTCGAAATATTCCGTAAATTGATAAATTGCGATTACATCGTCGTCGGGGCGGGCTCTTCCGGGTGCGTCGTCGCCAACCGGCTGAGTGCCGATCCGGGTAACCGCGTGCTGCTGCTCGAAGCGGGGCCGCGCGACAACTACCTGTGGATCCACATCCCGATCGGTTACGGCAAGACGATGTTCCACCCCGTGTACAACTGGGGCTTCCATACCGACCCGGAACCCGGGACGAACAACAGGAAGATCTACTGGCCCCGCGGGCGCGGGCTCGGCGGATGCTCCTCGATCAACGGGCTGATCTTCGTGCGCGGGCAGCACGAGGACTACGACCGCTGGGCCGCCGCCGGCAACCGGGGCTGGGGCTGGAGCGACGTGATGCCGTACTTCCTGCGCAGCGAGGACAACTCGCGCGGCGCGAGCGAGTACCACGGCGCCGGCGGACCGGTGGCCTGCACGGACATTCGCCACAAGCATGAACTCATCGAGGCCGTGTTGCGCGGTGCCGCCGAAATCGGCATTCCGCGCAACGACGACTTCAATGGTGCAACGCAGGAGGGCGCAGGGTATTACCAGTTGTTCACGCGCAACGGCATGCGCTCGAGTTCGGCCACGGGATACCTGAAGCCGGTGCGCGACCGCGCGAACCTCGATGTGCAGACCGACGCCCATGCCATGGCCGTCATTTTCGAAGGCACACGGGCCGTCGGGGTGCGCTACCGGCAGGGCGGCGTCGTGAAGGAGGCGCGGGCCGGCCGGGAGGTCGTCCTCTCGGCGGGGGCGTTGCAGAGCCCGCAGCTGCTGCAATTGTCGGGCATCGGGCCTGGATCGTTGCTGCAGTCGCATGGAATCCCCGTGGTCCGGGACCTGCCCGGCGTCGGCGAGAACCTGCAGGACCACCTGCAACTGCGCCTGATGTACAAGTGCACTAAGCCCATCACCACCAACGACGACCTGGCCAGCCTCCCGCGGCGTATCAGGATCGGCCTGCAGTGGCTGCTGCATCGCACCGGGCCGCTGGCCATCGGCATCAACCAGGGCGGAATCTTCGCGCGGGCGCTGCCCGAGTCGAAGACGCCCGACGTGCAGTTCCATGTCGCGACGCTTTCGGCGGACCTCGCGGGCGCCAAGCCGCATCCCTGGCCGGGGTTCACGTTTTCGGTGTGCCAGTTGCGGCCGGAGTCCCGCGGCACGGTGGCGATCCGTTCCGCGGACCCCTTCGAAGCGCCCTCGATGAAGCCCAACTACCTTTCCGCCGAACTGGACCGGCGTTGCGCCGTGGCTGCAGTGAAGCTCGCACGCTCGCTTGCATCAACCGAGGCGATGAAGCCGTACGTCGCGGAAGAGTACAAGCCGGGAAGCGGCGCCAGGAGCGACGAAGACCTCCTCGAGTTCGCGCGCGGCTACGGCGCGACGATCTTCCACCCGTCCGGTACCTGCAAGATGGGCATCGACCCGATGGCGGTCGTGGACGACCGGCTGCGGGTGCATGGAGTGTCGGGATTGCGGGTGGTCGACTGCTCGATCATGCCTACCCTCGTGTCCGGCAACACGCATGCACCGGCCGTGATGGTGGCGGAAAAGGCGTCAGACATGATCCTCGGCGACAAGTAGGCGAACCACCTTCTGCGCAACCGGTGCGACCAGCAGGACGGCCGGGAATGCGAAGCACCACGCTGCCAGCCACGAGCCGGCCCACAGCCCGGCCATGGCGGGGGACAGGCCCACGGCGCGGAACGTGGAAATCCCGGAGACCAGGAGCGACATCAGCCCGGACAGGATCAGGCCGAAGAGCATCGGGCCGTATTTCTGCGGAATCATGGTGTTCACCCTTTGGCGGACATACGGTGGATGGTCTCAGAGAAGTTCCGGCCGAACATCCTGGCTGTCTTCACGTCGCCGGCCGGAAACGAATCTGCCGGCGCGGAATGGCCTGCCTGCGCCATCAGTCCGGACCAGGATCCGAGCCGGTTGACGGCCTCGTCATAGGCGGCGCCGCTCTGCTGCCCGGGCAGGAAGGGATTCCCGACCCAGACCATGCCGTGCTGCATGCAGAACACGAACATGGACATCAGTGTCGACTGCTTGTCGCCTGAAGGCAGTGAAGAAACGGTGAACCCGGCGGCGAGCCTGCCTCTGAGCTTCTGGGTGCGCCACAGGCCTCCGGTGGCGTCCATGAAGTTCTTGAAAGTGCCGGAGACTCCGCCGAGGTAAGTGGGCGAACCGAGCAGGTAGCCGTCGTACCGGAGCAGTTCATCGGGGGACCGGGCGAGGTCTTCGGCTTTCAGCAGCAGGACTTCGGTATCCGGGACGCACTTCGCGCCGTCGGCGACATGCCTCGCGATGTGCTCGGTGTGCCCGTGGGCGCTGTGGTAGATCACGGCGATCCTCTTCATTGTGCGGCCCATTCGATGGCGACGGCGGAGAGGTAGAGGCCCAGGCCGAATACAGTGTGGTTGGCCAGGCTTCGAAAGCAGTTCTTCAGCGGCGTCGGGGTCCGGGATGCCGCGAATCCCGCACCCATGGCAGGTTGCATTACGAACAGGGGCGCCACGACCGTGCACATGCCAACCAGGACGGCCGGGAGGACTGTGGGGTTCTGCAGCCAGCCGGCACCTTGCACCTTCGCGAGCAACCCTGCAAAAGCGACGCCGACTGCATAGTGCGTGAGCCAGCCCCAGGCCAGTTCGCCCGGGATCGGCGCCGATTTCCCGATGGCGGCATGCGCGACCCTGCCGCGACCGAGGTGCCCGACCCAGCGGCCGACCATTGCGAGATTGAGCGTGGGGACGCCCATCAGTTTGAGGAAGGAAAGCCACGCATCCATGAAGGCGGTGGCGCCGATTCCTATGAGGACAATCGTTGAGGCTTCCTGCAGCGATGACATGTGAGCTCCTTGAAAAGGTTGACGGGTAGGCGTCATGGGCCCACTCTAGAAGTTGAAGTCAACTTCAAGTCAAGGGTTCATCGATGGATATCTCCGAAGTCGCCAAGCGCACGGGTGTGCCGGCATCGACGCTGCGTTACTACGAGAAGAAGGGGCTGATCGCTTCACCGGGCCGGCAGGGTGGCCGGCGCCGCTTCGCGCCGTCCGTGCTGAACCAGCTGGCGTTGATTGCGCTCGGGCAGGCCGCAGGGTTTTCGCTGGACGAAATCGGGGCCATGTTTTCCCCGGGCGGCGGACCGCGCATCGACAGGCAGAAGCTTGCGGCGAAGGCGGAGGAGATCGACACGACGATCGGGCAACTGCGGGCGGTGAGCCGCGGCCTGCGCCACGCCGCGGCATGCCCGGCACCCAGCCACGCCGAATGCCCCACGTTTCAACGCCTTCTCAAGGCGGCAGCCTCAGGCGCGATCGACAGGCGGCGCAGGATCGCCGCGCTCAAGCCGGCCGGGAGATAGGGAGGGGACTGCTACTCCGCGGCGAACGTCGCTTCCATCGCCTCCGCCGCCTTGCGCAGCAGCGGCAGGTACTGCAGCGCCTTTTCCAGCGGCATCCGCGAGACCGGCGCGTGTACTGCCACGGCGGCGCACGGCCGCCCCCCGGGGCTCCGGGTAGGCACCGCAACACAAACCAGGCCCGCGTGGAACTCCTCGTTGTCGATGGCGTGGCGTACCTTGCGGATGCGTGCCAGCTCGGCCTCCAGGGCTTTGCGGCTGGCAATGGTCGTTTCCGTGTATTGCTGGTACGTGATGCTGTCGAGGATCCGGTCGCGCGAAGCCTTGGGCAGGAAAGCCAGCAGGAGCTTGCCGCTCGCCGTGCAGTGCAACGGCACCCGCGAGCCGCTGGTCAGGTTCATGCGCAGGGGCCAGGCGGCCTCCACGCGATCGAGGTACATGACTTCGCCGCCCTGCAGCATCGTGAAATTGCAGGTCTCGCCGATCTGCGCGACCAGCTGCGCGAGGATGGCGTGCCGGGCCGAGCCGAGGCTGCCGTTCATCATGATGTTGAGGCCGAGCGTGGCCAGCCGCGGGCCGGGCGCGTAGCGCGCCGCGCCGGGGTCGCGGACCACGAGGCCGGCGGATTCCAGCATGGCGAGCATGCGGTACACGGTGGGCTTGGGCAGCGCGCACGCCTTGACGAGGTCGGTGAGCGACGCAGGACGTTCCGCAGAGACCAGCGCCTCGAGGACGGCGAACGAGCGCAGCGTTGCGGGGATCTTGTCTTCCTTGCGGGCCATATCGCTAAATTATCATATTCCGGAACGATGGGTTCTGATTTTGTCCCGATTGCATTGCAATGCTGCGGAGCCCTGTGAGAGACTTCCCGCGCCTGATCGCAAGCACCCGTCCTGAACTGGAGACCCCGCCATGACCAATATTTCCGACGCGAAACGCATTGTCGTTTCCGGCAAAGTGAAGATGTCCCCCTCCGAGGCGTTTGTGGAGACGCTCGTCGCGCAGGGCGTGACCCACGTCTTCGGCATCGTGGGCTCGGCCTACATGGATGCGCTGGACCTCTTTCCCGCGGCCGGGATCCGCTTCGTGCCCACGGTCCACGAGCAAGGCTCGGCGCACATGGCCGACGGGTTCTCGCGCGTGTCCGGGCGGCATGGCGTCTGCATCGGCCAGAACGGCCCCGGCATCACCAACTTCGTGACCGCGATCGCGGCCGCGTACTGGGCGCACTCGCCGGTGGTCGCGATCACCCCGGAGACCGGCAGCCTGTCGATCGGCCTGGGCGGCTTCCAGGAGACCGACCAGCTGCCGATCTTCTCCAAGATCACCAAGTTCCAGGCGCACGTGAACAACCCGGCGCGCATGGCCGAGCTGACCGGTCGGGCCTTCGACCGCGCGATCCTGGAAATGGGGCCGACGCAGCTCAACATCCCGCGTGACTTCTTCTACGGCGAACTCGAATGCGAGATCCCGCAGCCGATCCGCATCGAGCGCGGCCCCGGCGGCGGAAAGAACCTCGACGAAGCGGCGGAACTGCTCGCCAGCGCCAAATACCCGGTGATCATCGCCGGCGGCGGCGTGATCATGTCGAACGGCGCGGATGCCTGCATCGCGCTCGCGGAGGCGCTCGAAGCGCCGGTCTGCAATTCGTACCTCCACAACGACACCTTTCCGGCGAGCCACCGCCTGTGGTGCGGCCCGCTGGGCTACCACGGCTCCAAGGCCGCGATGAAGGTCCTCAACAAGGCCGACGTCGTGGTTGCGCTGGGCTCGCGCCTCGGGCCTTTCGGCGTGCTGCCGCAGTACGAGTTCGACTACTGGCCGAAGAACGCGAAGCTCATCCAGATCGACGCCGACGCAAAGATGCTCGGCCTCGTCAAGAAGACCTCGGTCACGATCAACGGCGATGCCCGCGAGGCCGCGATGGCGCTGGTCCAGCGCCTCAAGGGCCGCACGCTCGCCTGCATGGCGAACAAGGACGAGCGCGTGAAGTCCATCAAGACCGAGCGCGACGCCTGGGCGAGCGAGCTCGAGACCTGGCACCAGGAGAAGGATGCGTGGAGCCTTGAGGTTGCCAAAGGCTCGAAGTACATGCACCCCCGCCAGATGCTGCGCGAGCTGGAGAAGGCCATGCCGAAGGACGCGATGGTCTCCACCGACATCGGCAACATCTGCCAGATCGCCAACAGCTACCTCAAGTTCGAGAAGCCGCGCAGCATGTTCGGCGCCATGATGTTCGGCAACTGCGGTTACGCGTTCCCGACGATGATCGGATGCAAGTCCGCCGCGCCGGACCGTCCCGCGATCGCCTACGTGGGCGACGGCGCCTGGGGCATGAGCTTCGGGGAGATCCTGACCTGCGTGCGCGAGAAATTCCCGGTCACCGCGGTGGTGTTCAACAACCAGCAATGGGGCGCCGAAAAGAAGAACCACGTGGACTTCTACAAGAACCGCTTCCAGGGCGTGGACCTCGAGAACCCGAGCTGGGCCGCGGTGGCAAAGTCGATGGGCGCCCAGGGCGTGACCGTGGACAGCCTGGCCGATGTGGGGCCCGCCCTGCAGGCCGCCTGCAAGGCGCAGAAGGACGGCAAGACCACCGTCATCGAGCTCATGGTGACGAGGGAACTCGGCGACCCGTTCCGGCGCGATGCGCTGAAGCACCCCGTGCGCCACCTGGACAAGTACAAGCCGTACGTCTGATCAACCGCTGAGCAGGGAGCCCGCACAGACGGGCCCGTGCACCTGGAGGAGACATGATGAGAGGGTTCGTTCGTCGCGCCGTTATGGTCGGGTTGGCTCTAGCGGTTCAGGCGGCCGCTGCGCAGGACTGGCCGTCAAAGCCGGTCCGTTTCATCGTGCCTTACCCGCCTGGCGGGGGCACCGACGTGATTGCGCGCATCGTGCAGGAGCCGCTCTCGCGGGCGCTGGGCCAGCAGATCGTGATCGAGAACCGCGGCGGTGCGGGCGGCGCGGTGGGCACCGAAGCCGCCGCCAAGTCCTCGCCCGACGGCTACACGTTCCTGTTCACGCTGTCCTCGCACACGATCAACCCGCTGCTTTACCGGCTTTCGTACGACGTGGAGAGGGATTTCCTCTCGGTGACCACGGTGGCGAGCCTCCCGCAACTCATTGCGGCGAACACGTCCTCGCCGTTCAGGACCATGCAGGACATCGTGTCGCAGGCCAAGGCACAGCCGGGCAAGGTCGCATTCGCCTCGGTGGGCGCCGGCACGCCTTCCCACATCGCGGGAGAACTGCTGATGCTGCGCTCGGGCATCAAGCTCCTGCACATCCCCTACAAGGGCGGCGGGCCTGCGGTCACCGACGTCCTTGGCGGGCAGGTGCCGCTGCTGTTCGTGTCGATACCCGCGGCCATAGGATTCGTGAAGAGCGGCAAGCTCCGGCCCATCGCGGTCACGACGCTCAAGCGTTCGGGCGCCGCACCGGACGTCCCGACCGTCGCCGAGGCGCTCGGAATCCCCGACTACGAGGTGGATTCCTGGTACGCGATCTTCGCGCCCGCGAAGACGCCCGGGGCGATGGTGGCAAGGATGCAGCAGGAGGTCGCGAAAGTGGTGCAGCTCCCCGAGGTCCGCCAGAAACTGCTCGAGCAGGGCGCCGACGCCGTGGGCAGCACCTCGGCCGAGCTCGACCAGACCGTCAAGGCCGAACTCAAGAAGTGGTCCGCGCTGATCCAGCAGGCCGGCATCAAACTGGAATAGACTTTGTTCTTTGCTTCAGGATCGTGATGCGATGGCTGCAGTGATCGATACCGGTACGGGAACCTCTGCCGCAAGGGACATCGTGCGCTCGCTGGTGGCTCGCGCGCGGGCCGCGCAGCGCGTCTTCGAGGGCTACGACCAGGCCGGGGTGGACGAGGTCGTCACGGCGGCGGGGTGGGCCATCATCAAGCCGGAGAACAATCGCCGCCTGGCCGAGCTTGCCGTCCGGGACACCGGGCTGGGCAACGTCCCCGACAAGATCGCCAAGAACGAGCGCAAGACCCTCGGGCTGCTCCGCGACCTCAAGGGCGCGAGGTCCGTGGGAGTGATCGCCGAGTACCCGGACCTCGGGATCGTCGAGATCGCGCGCCCGGTGGGCGTGGTGGCCGCGATCACCCCGTCGACCAATCCGGGCGCCACGCCCGCCAACAAGATCATCAACGCGCTCAAGGGTCGCAACGCGGTGATCCTTGCGCCTTCGCCCAAGGGCTGGTCGACGGCCGAGCTGCTGCTCGAGTACGTGCACACCGAACTCGACAAGGTCGGCGCGCCGCGCGACCTCGTCCAGGTCCTGCCCTCGCCCGTCACCAAGGACACTACTTACGAACTGATGCGCCAGGCGGACCTCGTCGTCGCGACCGGCTCGCAGGCCAACGTGCGCGCAGCGTACGCCTCCGGCACGCCTGCGGTCGGGGTGGGCCTCGGCAACGTCGCCGTGATCGTCGATGCCTCGGCGGCGCTGGCTGATGCCGCGGCAAAGATCCGCGATTCGAAATGCTTCGACAATGCCACCAGTTGCTCCTCTGAGAACTCGCTGGTGATCGTGGACGCGGTCTATGCCGGCATGCTGGCCGAACTTGGCAAGGCAGGCGGCGCGCTCCTCGACGCGGCGGAAAAGGAAAAGCTGCGCGCCGCGATGTGGCCCGCCGGAAAGCTCAATCCGGCGCTCATGGCGCGCCCGGTTCCCGACATCCTGAAGATCGCGGGCCTCGCGCGGGCGGGCCTCGCGGACGCGAGGTTCCTGATGGTCGAGGAGGAGGGCATAGGCGGAAGATTCCCGTTCTCGGGCGAAAAGCTCTCCCTCGTCCTGACGCTCTATCGCGCGCGGGATTTTTCCCACGCCTTTGACATCGTGCGCGAGATCTACGCCCACCAGGGCGCGGGGCATTCGGTGGGCATCCACACCGAGGACGCCGCGCATGTCATGCGCCTGGGACTCGAGATGCCCGCCGCGCGCGTCATCGTGAACCAGGCGCACGCCATTGCCAACGGCGGCGCCTTCGACAACGGCCTGCCGTTTTCCCTGTCGATGGGCTGCGGCACCTGGGGCCGCAACTCGATCTCCGAGAACATGAATTACCGCCACTACCTGAACACGACCCGGATCGTGCGCACGATTCCCGCCCGCGTACCGACCACCGGCGAGATCTTCGGCGAGTACCACGCCAAGCACGGGCGCTGATGGCCGGGACCACGGTGCGGACGGTCCGGCACTTCGTAGACCGCCAGGCGCGCGAACGGTCGGCCCAGCCTTACCTGATTGCGCCTGAAACCGGGCGGATCCTGACCTTCGGCGAACTGCGGCGCCAATCCGAGAACCTGTGCCGGTTCCTGCTCGGTGCGGGGTATGTGCCCGGCGACAAGATCGCGTTCTACTGCGCCAACGGCTACCAGACCGCGGCAGTGTTCCTCGGGACGATGTACGGCGGGTTCGTGTCGGTGCCGCTGAATCTGGTGTCCCAGGGCTCGCAGCTCGAGTACGTGCTGGAGCACTCGGACACGCGGCTGGTGTTCACCGACGCGGAACATGCGCAAGCGCTCGGCGATCGCGTGAAGGCGGTTGCGCAGGACATCGAGATCATCGTGATCGACGTGGATGCCGCGTCGCTGTTCCTGGAGGAGCGCCTGCCGGCGCTCGCAGTGCCGGCGCCCGCGGAGGGCGCCCCTGCGCTCCTGATGTACACCTCCGGCACGACCGGGCGTCCGAAGGGGTGCCTGCTCACCCAGAAGAACGTGGTGTCGGGCGCGCTGTACGTGCAGGAGGCGCACCAGCTCACGCCCCAGGATCGCGTCCTGTCATCCCTGCCGCTGTACCACATCAACGGCCAGATCGTCGCCACCGTCGGTCCGCTAGTGCATGGCGGCAGCGTGGTTGCGCCGCACCGGTTTTCGGTGTCCCAGTTCTGGGAGCTGCTGGATCGCTACGAGTGCACGTGGTTCAACGTGGTGCCCACCATCATTTCCTACCTCGCCGCTTCTCCTGCACCCGCGGCGCCGGCCGGCGCACGCTCGCGCGTGCGGTTCGGCCGTTCGGCATCCGCGCCGCTCGCCCCGGAACTTCACCGCGCGTTCGAGAGGAAGTTCGGCCTCTCGATCATCGAGACCATGGGGATGACGGAGACGGCTGCGCCGATCTTCACCAATCCGCTCGAGCAGGCCAGGCGCAAGTACGGTTCGGTCGGCAAGCCGGCGGGGAATGCCGCGAAGGTCGTGGGTTTCGACGGCGCGCCGTGCAAGCCCGGCGAGATCGGCGAGCTGGCGGTGAAGGGCGACAACGTGATGCTCGGTTACTACAAGAATCCGGAAGAGACGTCGAAGGCCCTGGATCGCGACGGCTGGCTCCACACCGGCGATCTCGGATACATGGACGACGAGGGTTATTATTTTGTCACCGGCCGCCTGAAAGAGCTCATCATCAAGGGCGGCGAGAACATAGCGCCGCGCGAGATCGACGACGTGCTCTACAAGCATCCGGCCGTCATGGATGCGGCGGCGGTCGGCATGCCGGATGCGCACTACGGCCAGGAGATCTTCTGCGCCGTCGTGCTCAAGCCCGGCTGCAATGCCACGGAGGCCGAGCTGCGCGGTTTCTGCGAGAAGGAACTCGGGCGATTCAAGACGCCCAAGGTGTTCCGGTTCATGGCCGACCTGCCGAAGGGGCCATCGGGCAAGGTGCAGCGGCTGAAGCTGCTCGACGCGTAACAAGCCAGGAGACCGCCATGAGAAGAAACGGACCATTGCACCTGCTGCGCGCTTGCGGGATTGCGCTCTGCACCGCACTCCTGCCCGCGCTGGCCACGGCGCAGCCGTGGCCGTCGAAACCGGTCAGGATCGTCGTGGGCTACCCGCCGGGCGGAGGCACCAATACGGTTGCGCGGCTGCTGGCCGAGCACATGTCGAAATCGCTCGGCCAGCAGGTGGTGGTCGAGAACCGGCCGGGTGCCGGCGGCAGGATCGGCACGCAGTCGGTGGTGCGCTCGGACCCGGACGGATATACGCTCATGTTCGCATCCGACGCCGAACTGACGATCGCCCAGGTCACGGTCAAGGCCCTGCCCTACGACCCGCTCAAGGACCTTGCGCCGATTGCCCTTGCGGGCCGCGGACCCTACGTCCTGGTCACATACGCGGGCTTTGCGCCCAACACCCTCGCCGAGCTGATCGCCTATGCCAGGGCGAATCCGGACAAGGTCAATTTCGGATCGTTCGGCAAGGGCAGCCAGAACCACATGATCGACGAGCGCTTCAAGGCGGCTGCGGGAATCAGCACCGTGCATGTTCCGTACAAGGGCAGCGGCCCGGTGATCGCCGACCTGGCCGGCGGACAAGTGCAGTACACGTTCGCCACGCCGGGCGCGACGCTGCCCCTCGTGAAGGCAGGCAAGCTCAAGGTGCTTGCCGTGGCCGCCTCCCAGCGGCTTGCAAGGGCCGACACGATCCCGACGATGGCCGAAGCCGGGATGCCCGGATTCACGGGCGGTTCCTGGTATGGCCTGCTGGCGCCGGCCGGCACGCCAGCCGCGGTCGTCGAACGACTGCATGCCGAGGTGGTCGCGGCCTTCAAGTCGGCGGACTTCCGCAGGACTCTCGATGACCTCAGCATCCTTCCGGTCACCGGCACGCCGGCCGAGCTTTCACAACTGATACGCTCGGAGACCGATGCCTTGCGCCAGCTGGCGGCCAGGATCGGGCTCGAGCCGGAATAGCAGGCGTGGGGGGAGCCGTTTAGATCTCCTGCCCGGCCAGGCGGCCGAGCTGGCAGCCGTTGGTGCGCCAGCTGCCGTCCGGCTGGCGCTGCATGGGATAAAGCGCCATCCAGCCGTGCCCCTCGGCGTCCGTCATCCGCACGGGCTGCACCACTTCGCCGTCGACGACCACGGGGAGCTGGAACAGCACGCTTTTCGGCCGGTAGACGACCGCATAGGATTTGCGCACCATGTCCATGAAATTTTCGGGCGTACCGAAGATTTCGCGGATCCCCGCAGTGGCCAAAGAGAACGCGCGGGCGCCGTCATCCTTGCTGAACGCTTCGAGCTGCGCTTCGATTACCGCGCGGATCGCACGGGCATCGTTTTGCGTCACCTGGGCCTGCGCCTGCGCGAGCGGCGTCGCCGATGCCGCCGAGGCGGCAGCGGCGGCAGAGAGCACCAGGACGCAAAGGGTGCGCAGCAGCGGCTTCATGCGTAAAGTATACCCATTCGCCTGAGATTCCCGGACGGTGCACCGACCATGCAGGACCCGGACAATTCGAAATCGCTGCTGGAAGGCCTCACGGTCCTTGACTTCACGCGGGTGCTGGCCGGGCCCTATTGCACGCGCCTGATGGCCGATCTGGGCGCGCGGGTGATCAAGGTCGAACGCCCTGAGCTGGGCGACGACACTCGCGCCTTCTACATGCAGCTCGAGGCCGGGCGTGCGGACCAGAGCAGTTATTTCGTGCGCTTCAATGCGGGCAAGGAAAGCATCGCGATCGACCTTGCCAATCCCGCGGCGAAAGAGGTCGTGCTCGACCTCGCCCGCAAGGCCGACGTGCTGATCGAGAATTTCGTGCCCGGAGTGATGGCGCGGCACGGCCTGGACTTCGCTGCAGTCTCGGCCGTGAACCCGGCGATCGTGTATTGCTCGATCTCGGGCTACGGACAGACCGGGCCATTGCGCAACCGTCCCGCGTTTGCGCACTTGATCAACGCAGCCTCGGGGGCGATGGACCTGGATCGCCAGGGTTCGCCCGAGCCCCGCGTGGCATACATGCAGTCGGCCGATGCACTGGCGGGCGTGCATGCTTTCGGCCTGGTGCTCGCGGCCGTCAACCGGCGCCAGCGCACCGGGGAGGGCGCGTATCTCGACGTGTCCATGCTGCAGTCGCTCTGGGCCGCGGAGGACATCGGCATCGCCGCGGTGCTCAATGGCGGGGAGTTCACAAAGGGTCCGCGCCCCGGGATGATCATCCACGCGATCAAGGGGCGCCAGCTTTCGGTGCAGTTCATCGGCGGCGGCACGACCTGGGACCGGCTGCTGGCCGCGATGGGGCAGGACGGGCCCGCGGGCGCGGCACACTTTTCCACTTCGCAGGGACGGCGCGACCACTGGCCCGAACTGCGCCAGGTGATCTGTGACTGGCTCGACAGCTTCGAGTCGATCGAGGCGGCGATGCAGGCGCTGACCGCGGCCCGTGTGCCCTGCGCGCCGGTGGAAGCCATGGAGGATGTCATTGCCCATCCACACATGGAGGAGCGCGAGGCGTTCACTACGATTCCGCATCCGGCGCGCGGCGTGGTGCGCGTGACCTCTGCGCCGTTCCATATCGACGGCACGGCTGTCCATGCGCGCGGTGCCGCGCCCTATCGGGCAGGGGAGGACACTCGCGCAGTCCTCGCGCATACGCTGGGCTATTCGGCCGAGCGCATCGAGGCGCTGCTGAGAGCAGGGGCTGTGGCTGCGCCTTAGCGCCAGTCTCGCTAGCGGGATTACGCACGTGGTGTCGAACGAAAAGTCCTATCGGGATCAAGCGCTCAAGCTGCTGCCCTGGGTCTGCGCCCGCTGCGCGCGCGAGTTCCCCGCCTCGCGCCTGCGCGAGCTCACCGTGCACCACAAGGACGGGAACCACGACCACAATCCGCCGGACGGCTCGAACTGGGAGTTGCTGTGCATCTATTGCCATGAAAACGAGCACGCGCGGGTCACCGATGCGATGGCGGGTGGCGGGATGCGCGAGCCTGCCGTGAGGGCGGTGACGCACAAGCCATTGGCTGGATTGGCCGCCCTGGTCAAGAAAGCTCCCCCAAAGGCCTGAATGAAAAGATGATAGGTGTTCTCATCTAATCCCCCGGAAAAGCTGCCCTGCAATTGAGGAGGGTCAAATCCCCCTGATGCACTCCCGGTATGCTGCACTGCAATGAGGCAGCCAAAATGAGTGCAATCGTGACTACCAAGCAATCCGGAAATGGGGACAAGTCGCTTGAAAGCCGGCCCTTCGACGCGATCCGCGTCGGCGACACGGCAAGTCTCACGCGTACGCTGACGCGCACCGACGTCAAGACCTTCGCAGTGCTGTCGGGTGACCTGAACCCCACACACGTCGACGACGACTTCGCGCGCAAGTACGGGGATGGCCGCCTCGTCGCCCACAGCATGCTGAGCGGGGCGATGATTTCGAGCGTGCTCGGCAACGAGCTGCCGGGACCGGGCACCCAATACGTCAGCCAGGAACTGCGCTTCCTGAAACCGCTTCACGCGGAAGACACGATCACGGCAACAGTCGTGGTCCGGGAAAAGCACCCGAAGACCGGCACGGTGCTGTTCGACTGCCGCTGCACGAACACTGCCGGGGAGGTCATGGCCGAAGGGGTGGCCGAGGTGGTGGCGCCGTCCGAGCGGCTTGTGCTCCCGATGCACGAGGTCGCAAGGATCTCGGTCCAGACGCACGACAAGTTTGCAGCATTCGTGCGGCGTGCCAAGCCTGCACGCCCGGTGTCGACGGCGGTGGCGCACCCGTGCAGCGACGCGGCGATCCGGTCCGCCATCGAGGCCGCGCAGGAAGGCATGATCGAGCCGATCCTCGTCGGTCCGCTGGACAAGATCCGCGCCGCGGCCGAGGCCGCCGGAGTCGATCTCAACGGCGTGCGCCTGGTCAACGCGGAGCACAGCCACGACGCCGCAGAGAAAGCGGTGGCGCTGGTGCGCTCCGGCGAGGCGGCCATCCTGATGAAAGGCAGCCTGCACACGGACGAACTGCTCGCGGCCGTCGTGCGGCGGGAATTCGGCCTGCGGACCGCGCGGCGCCTGTCCCATGTGTTCTTCATGGACGTGCCCACCTACCACAAGCCACTCATGGTGACCGACGCGGCGATCAACATCGCCCCGACGCTCGCGGAGAAGGCCGACATCTGCCAGAACGCGATCGACCTCGCGCATGCGCTCGGGATCGCCCTGCCGAAGGTCGCCATCCTGTCCGCGGTGGAGAACATCAACGACAAGATCATCTCGACGATGGAGGCCGCGTCGCTGTGCAAGATGGCCGACCGCGGCCAGATCACCGGCGCGATCCTTGACGGGCCGCTGGCCATGGACAACGCGATCAGCCGCGAGGCCGCCGAGATCAAGGGCATTGCCTCGCCGGTGGCCGGCGATCCCGACATCCTCCTCGTGCCGGACCTCGTTTCCGGCAACATCCTGGCCAAGCAGCTGACGTTCATGTCGAATGCGGACGCCGCCGGGATCGTGCTGGGGGCGAAAGTCCCGATCGTGCTCACCAGCCGCGCCGACAGCGTGCGTGCGAGGCTGACCTCGTGCGCGCTCGCCATTCTGCTGGCGGGGGCGGCCCAGGGAGCGAACCATGGATGACGGCATCCTCACCATCAACGCCGGGTCGTCCTCGATCAAGTTCGCCCTGTTCGACCGGCAGGCGGTACCGAGTACGCCCGAACTGGCCGGGCAGATCGACGGCATCGGCGCGCGGCCGCACATCAAGGTCAGGGACAAGGACGGCAACCGCCTCGACGATGTCGACCTGCCGCTGGGAAAGGATACGCAGCACCGTGCGGCCCTGGCGTGCCTGGTGGACTGGCTGCACGACCACGAGTCGGGCCGGCGCATCGCCGCCGTCGGCCATCGCGTAGTCCACGGCGCGACCCGCTACTCGCAGCCGGTGCGCGTCGACGCCGCAGTGCTGGAGGCGCTCAAGTCCTTCGTCCCGCTGGCTCCGCTGCACCAGCCCCACAACGTCGCCGGGATCGAAGCGATGTCGGCCACGCTAGAGGATGTGCCGCAGATCGCCTGCTTCGACACCGCATTCCACTGCACGCAGCAGCCCCTGGCACAGCTCTTCGCGGTGCCGCGCTGGCTCACTGCCGAAGGCGTGCGGCGCTACGGGTTCCACGGCCTGTCGTACGAGTACATTGCCGACGTCCTGCCGCAGCACCTGGGCGCGCGGGCGGACGGCAAGGTGCTGGTCGCGCACCTCGGCAACGGCGCCTCGATGTGCGCGATGGAGGGGCGCAGGAGCCGCGCCACCTCGATGGGGTTCACCGCGGTCGACGGGCTCATGATGGGCACGCGTACCGGCAGCCTGGATCCGGGCGTGCTGCTCTACCTGATGCAACACCACCACATGGACGCCAAGGCGCTGGAGACCCTGCTTTACAAGCAGTCCGGGCTGCTCGGCGTTTCCGGAATCTCGCAGGACATGCGCGAACTGCTGGCGAGCCCGCGGCCCGAGGCGCGGGAAGCCGTCGACCTGTTCTGCCATCGCGCGGTGCGCGAGGCCGGCGCGCTCATCGCTGTGAACGGCGGGATCAACACGCTCGTGTTCACCGGCGGCATCGGCGAGCATGCGGCGCCGGTGCGCGAGAAAGTCTGCACCGCGCTTGCCTGGCTGGGGCTGGACTTCGACGCTGAAGCGAACGCAGCGTCGCAAACCGTGATTTCGCGGCCCGGCAGCCGCGTCACCGCGCTCGTACTGCCGACCAACGAAGAATGGATGATCGCCCGGCACACCGCCGAGCTCACCAACGACCTGCCACACCTACCGATGCGATCCAACCTGAGTGGAGAAACACGCCATGAACGCCCGAGCGGAATCTGAACGGATCCAGCCTTATTCGGCCAAGGACATGCTGGCTCCGGGAAATCTGGAGGCCATGGCCGACATGAAGACAGTGGTCCGCGAGATGGTCTCCGGGTCCGAGAACGCGGGAACCTATGCGAAGGACCTGGCCGAGATCACGACGCTGCATCTCAACGCCGCGCAGCAGACCATGCAGCAGCTCAACGAGCAGCAGAGCGCCGCGGCGCGTACTGTCGCGAGCGGCCTGGAACGCGTGAAGCCGGGGGACCTGCCCGCCTACCTGGCCGACGCCTGGCAGCGCTGGGTGCTGTTCATCGACATCATGCGGCGGCGCGGCAACAACTTCGTCCACCATGAACTCGAAGGCTGCCCGCCCGTGCTCGCTTACGACTACGACGTCATCGTCGACGGCGCCAAGCTCGAGCGGCCGGTCAATTATTCCCTGGTCTCGATCCACCCGCCGGAAGGCGTCAAGGTGCGCGAGAACGCCCGGCCGTACATCATCATCGATCCGCGCGCCGGCCACGGCTCGGGCATCGGGGGGTTCAAGAGCGAAAGCGAGGTCGGCGTCGCCTTGCACGCCGGGCATCCGGTGTACTTCTGCATCTTCACCACCCATCCGACGGCCACGCAGACGCTTGCCGACGTGACGCGCGCCGAGGCGAATTTCGTGCGCGAAGTGCAGCGCCGCCATCCGGACAGCCCGAAACCGGTGGTCATCGGCAACTGCCAGGGCGGCTGGGCCGCGATGCTGCTCGCCGCCACCAACCCGGACCTGACCGGCCCGATCGTGGTCAACGGCACGCCGCTGTCCTACTGGTCGGGCAACCGCGGCAAGAATCCGCTGCGCTATTTCGGCGGCCTGTGCGGCGGCGTGGTCCCGGCGATGATGATGGCGGACCTCGGCAACGGCCAGTTCGACGGCGCCAACCTGGTCGAGAATTTCGAGAACCTCAACCCGGGCAACGCGTTGTGGCAGAAGTACTACGACGTGTTCGCCGGGACCGAAAAGCAGTCCGAGCGCTATCTCGAGTTCGAGCGCTGGTGGTCGGGGTTCTACTTCATGAACGAGAGCGAGATCCGCTGGATCGTGGACAATCTGTTCGTCGGCAACCGGCTCGCCCACGGCGGCGCGCTGCTCGACAGCCGCATGCACGTGGACCTGCGCAACGTGCGCGCGCCGGTGATCGTCTTCGCCTCGCACGGCGACAACATCACCCCGCCGGCGCAGGCCCTGAACTGGATCACCGACGTCTATTCCAACGTCAACGAGATCAAGGCGCGCGGGCAGCGGATCGTCTACACGGTGCACGACAGCATCGGGCATCTGGGCATCTTCGTCTCGGCGGCGGTGGCTAACAAGGAGCACAAGGAGATCGTCTCGACCCTGAAGGCCATCGAGGCGATGGCGCCGGGCCTCTACGAGATGAAGATCGTGGACGAGACCGGGGAGGGGCGCGACAAGCGCTTCTCGATCGCCTTCGAGGAGCGCAGCATCAAGGACATCCTCGCGCTGGACAGCGGGCGCGACGACGAGAAGGCCTTTGCGGCGGTGTCGCGCCTGTCGCAGCTCGGCGCCGAACTGTACAGCCTGACGGCGCGGCCGCTGGTGCGCGCGATGAGCAACGAGGCCACCGCGCGCTGGCGCGTCAACACGCACCCGCTGCGCATCCGCCGCTACCTGATGAGCGACCGCAACCCGATGCTGGCGTCGATCCCGGCACTGGCCGAAACCGTGCGCGCCAACCGCACCGAGGCGGCCGCCGACAACCCGTTCCGCCTGTGGGAAAAGGCGGGCGCCGAACTGGTCACCGCCTGGTTCGACGCTGCGCGCGACATGCGCGACGCCTGGATCGAGACCTGCTTCTACACGGTCTATTCGTCGCCGTTGATGCGCGCGATCGGCGCGACCGAGCGCGCACGCATCAGCCAGGTGGCCGGCACCGACCTGCGCGCCATCCCCGAAGTGCGCCAGGCCCTCGCCCAGATCGCGCGCGGCAATTACCCGGTGGCGGTCATTCGCATGCTCATCCTGCTCGCGCGGTCCCGCAAGGCGGTGCGCCGCGACAGGCTGGAGCGCTCCAACGAGATGCTGACGGGGCAGGAGCCGTTCGCGTCCCTGGGCGAGGTCACCCGCACGCGCATCATCCACCAGCAGAGCCTCGTCGCGGAATTCGAGCCGGCGCAGGCGCTGGCCACCCTGCCGCTGCTCCTGCCGGACCATGCGGATCGCGTGCGCGCCATCGAGAAGTGCGAGTACGTGCTGGGATCCCTCGAGGACATGAGCGACGACACGCGCAAGACCTTCGACCAGATGCGTGCGGTGCTGGGGCTCGAGAATGCGCCGCAGAGCGTGCCGCTGGCCCGGGCAAGCGCCTGAGGCGGCACATCGATACGAACCATCCAGGAGGAACCACCATGTGCCCTGACCGGAAATCCGTCGATCCCCTGCCCAAGGTGTGGGACGAGAATTCGCGCGTGGGCGAGATGCTGAAGGGCAAGCGCGGCCTCGTCATCGGCGTCGCCAACGCCGACAGCATCGCCTTCGGCTGTGCCGCGAAGCTGCGCGCATTCGGCGCCGACATTGCGCTGACCTACCTCAACGACAAGGCCAAGCAATACGTCGAACCGCTGGCGCGGCAGATCGACGCCGCGCTCCTGATGCCGCTCGACGTCGCGCAGCCCGGCCAGATGAAGGCCGTATTCGACCGCATCCGGGAGGAGTGGGGCGTGCTGGACTTCGTGATCCACTCGATCGCCTTCGCACCGCGCGACGACCTGCATGGACGGGTGGTGGACTGCTCGCAGGCCGGCTTCCTGCAGGCGATGCAGGTTTCCTGCCATTCCTTCATCGAGATGGCGCACTACGCCGAGGGGCTGATGAAGAACGGCGGCACGCTGATCACCATGACCTACTACGGGGCCGACAAGGTGGTCGGCAACTACAACCTGATGGGCCCGGTCAAGGCGGCGCTAGAGGCGTCTGTGCGCTACCTCGCCGGCGAGCTGGGGGAGCGCCGCATCCGTGTATTTGCGGTGTCGCCCGGGCCGCTGAAAACCCGCGCCGCAAGCGGCATTGCCCATTTCGACGAATTGATCGACATGGCGGTCACCCGCGCGCCGGGCCATCGCCTCGTCGGCATAGACGAGATCGGCCGCGTAGTCGCATTCCTGGCCGGCGGCGCCTCCAGCGGGATGACGGGCGACGTGATCTACGTGGATGCGGGGCTGCACATCATGGCGTGACGCTGTCCCCGGGGGCAGCGAGAAACGCAATCGGGAGAGGCAATCATGAAGAACAAGATCGTTACCGCTGAAGAAGCGGTGGGGCTGGTACATGACGGCGACACGCTGGTTTTCTCCGGCTTCGGCCTGGTCGGCGTGCCGGACGGATTGGCCGCGGCGCTCGAAAAGCGCTTTGTCGACACCGGTGCGCCTCGCGACCTGACCCTTTTCTTCGGCGGCGGTCCCGGTGACGCAAAGGACCAGGGCCTCAACCGCCTCGCCCACGAGGGTCTGGTGAAGCGCGCCATCGGGGGTCACTGGGGCTTGGTGCCCAGGCTCGGTGAACTGGCGCTGGCAAACAAGATCGAGGCCTACAACCTGCCGTTGGGGGTCATCTCGCACATGTATCGCGAGGTCGCTGCCGGCAAGCCAGGCAACCTTTCCCCGGTGGGCCTGGGCACCTTCGTCGATCCGCGGCTGGAAGGCGGGAAGATCAACGCGCGCACGACCGAGGAACTGGTCGAGGTGATGACGCTCGCGGGGCGCGAGATGCTGTTCTACAAGGCCCCGAAGCCCAATGTGGCGTTCATCCGCGGCACGACCGCGGACCCGGACGGCAACATCGCCATGGATCGCGAGGCGTTGACCCAGGATGTGCTGGCGATTGCCATGGCCACCCGGAATTCGGGCGGGGTGGTCATCGCCCAGGTGGAATACATCACGGAAAACGGCGCGATGCTGCCGCGACGCGTCAAAGTGCCTGGGATCCTGGTCGACTGCGTCGTGGTGGCCAAACCGGAGCACCACTGGCAGACCTACGGCACGCAGTACAGCCCGGCGCTTTCGGGCGAGATGCGGGTGCCCCTGGACGCGGTACCGCCGCTGCCGCTCGATGAACGCAAGGTGATCGCGCGCCGCGCGGCCTTCGAACTGATGCCGAATGCGATCGTGAACCTCGGCATCGGCATGCCCGGAGGTGTGGCCAACATCGCCGCAGAGGAGCGCCTGCTGCCATACATGACGCTGACCGCCGAACCCGGCATCGTCGGCGGCGTGCCGGGCAGCGGCCTCAATTTCGGCACTTCGACCAACGCCTCGGCGCAGCTGGACATGAACCAGCAGTTCGACTTCTATGACGGCGGCGGCCTTGACCTCGCCGTGCTGGGCCTCGCCGAGTGCGATGCCAGGGGCAATATCAACGTCAGCCGTTTCGGGCCGAAGCTTGCCGGGGCCGGCGGCTTTATCAACATCACCCAGAACAGCCGCACGGTCATCTTCATCGGAACGTTCACCGCGGGCGGGCTGAAGGTCGCCATCAGCGACGGCAGGCTCAATATCCTCAACGAAGGCAAGCACAGGAAATTCGTCGAGAAGATCGAGCAGGTGACCTTCAGCGGCGAGAATGCGGCGCGGGACGGCAAGCGGGTGCTTTACGTCACGGAGCGCTGCGTCCTGGCGCTGACGCCCGAGGGGCTGGAGTTGGTCGAAATCGCGCCGGGCGTCGAAATCGAGCGCGACATCCTGCCTCATATGGCGTTCCGGCCGATCATCGGTAAGCCAACCCTGATGGACGAGCGGATCTTCCGTGCGGACGCGATGGGGCTCAAGGACATCCTGCTGTCGATTTCCCTGCTCGACCGGATCTCGTACAACGCCGGGCGCAACCTGCTGTTCCTGAACTTCCAGGGCCTCAAGCTGCGTACGCCCAAGGACGCGCACGACGTGCAGGATGCGGTAGAGCGCAGGTGCAAGGAGATCGGGCGCAAGGTCAACGTCGTGGTCAATTACGACGGGTTCCAGATCGAGGAATCGGCGATGGACGCATATGCGGGCGTAGTCCAGTACATGGTCGCGAACTACTACAGCAACATTACGCGTTTCACCACCAGCGCCTTCCTGCGCGAAAAACTCGGCAAGGCGATCAGCGAGCGCGGCCTGGCGCCGCACATCTACGAGACACGCGGCGAGGCCGAAAGCTCGGTCGGTTGAATATCAGCGCGCCGCGGCGGCGGCGCGAGCGAGGGCGTCTTCGATCGCCGCGCGATTGAACCGGCCGCGCAGGCCGATGCAGGCGATCCCCGTGGCCGCCGCGCCAGCGTGCGGGAAAGGTCTGACTTCGAAACGCGCTCCGGCGAGGTGAAGTGTCTTGAGCAGGCCGTCGGCGTCGCAAAGCACTCCCTTGGCGCGCACGAGGCCGCATTCGGGGCGGGCGAGTGCACGTGCCAACGCCTCGACATCCATTGGCCGGTCGGGCAGGAAGCTCGCGCTCTCATAGCGGGCGGCCGCGTCCTCCGCCGGCCGGATCGCTCCAGAGGCCAACGTGCCTGAACCAACGGCTGGGTGGCTGTACCCGAACATCGCCTCTGCCGGAACCTCGGCACGAACCGCCTCGATCAAACGCGCACGCGGCGCTTCGCGGGCCATCCACCGGCGCAGAGCCTCGAGTTCAGCGGCGGCGACGAGGTCGGTCCTGTTGAGCACCACCAGGTCCGCTGCGTCCAGCTGCCGCGTGATCGTGTCGCCCATGTAGCGGTCCGCGGCTCGCGCGCGCACGGTCTCCGCATCCGCGAGTACCACTACGCTGTCGATGGCATACGCGGGGATCAGCGCTGCCGAGCGGGCGACGACGTCCGGCATGGCCACCCCGCTGGTCTCGATCAGCACGTGATCCGGCGCCGGATCGCGTTGCGCAAGCTTCATCAGTGCGCCCATCAGGTCGCTGCCGAACGAGCAGCAGATGCAGCCGCCCGCAATGCTGATCAGGTCTTCCGAGCGTGCCTCGATCAGGTCGGCGTCGATGGCCAGCGCGCCGAAATCGTTGACGAGGATCGCGATGCGCAGTCCCTGCGCGTTGCGCAGCAGGTGATTGACCAGGGTCGTCTTCCCGGCGCCGAGATACCCTCCGACGACCGTGACCGGGAGGGGGCCGGTCAAGGGGCGGGCGGTGCGGGAAAAACGCGTCCGCCCTGCACGGTACCCCAGACGCGCACGTCCTTGAGGCGCCCGGGCCCGATTTCGGCCGGGTCATCCTCGAGCACGGCGAAGTCGGCGCGTTTGCCGCATTCGATCGAGCCGATTTCCTGGTCGAGTTTCAGCGTATATGCGGCTCCCAGGGTGATGGTGCGCAATGCGTCCCCGACGCCGATCCTTTCCTCGCTGCCGAGGGTGCGGCCGCTCGCCGTCAGCCGGTTCACCGCGCACCAGGCAGTGAACAGTGGTCCCAGCGGCGTGACCGGTGCGTCGGAGTGGATCGCCAGTGGCACGCCATTCGCCAGCGCCGTGGCGCACGCATTCATGCGCTCGGCGCGCTCGGGGCCCACCGTGGTCGAATAGTGCTGGTCGCCCCAGTAGAAATGGTGGTTGGGGAAGAGGTTCACGCACATGCCCAGGGCCTTCATGCGGCGGAACTGGGCGGCAGTCGCGAGTTGCCCGTGCTGGATCGTGAAGCGGTGGTCGCGCGCTGGGTGCCTGGCCAGCGCCTCTTCCATGCAATCGAGCACGAGTTCGGTGGCTTCGTCGCCGTTGGTGTGCGTGTGGATCTGCACGCCGTGCTCGAGCGCCAGGGCAAGCGCTGCGCGAAGCTCCTCCGGCGTGACGTACCACAGTCCGTTGGGCGCGCCGTTGAAGTAGCCGGGCCAGGACAGCCGCGCCGAGAAGCCCTGGATCGAGCCATCGACGACGATCTTGACTATGCCGAGCCGCAGGCGGTCCGAGCTTGCCTCGGCGAGTTCCTTCGCGCGGGCAATCAGGTCCTTGGGGGCAAGGTTCAGCATGCGCCGCAGCGAGACCACGCGCACCGGGAAATCCGCCTCGCCGGTTACGCGCTGCATCATGTCCACGGCGTCCGGCGGCAACAGGCTGGCGAGGTCGGCGGCGGTGGTCACGCCCTTGCGGACGCACAGCCTGGCAAAGTAGCGCAGGCCAAGTTCGTCGCAGGCGAGGATGTCGCGGTCGAAGCCCACGTGCGGACCGGCCGGCATCATGGCTTCGGGCCCCTTGAGCTCGCCCGTGGGAAGGCCGTCCTCGCCGAGCGGGACGCCGGGATGGTCCACGCCCCTACGCAGCAGCCCGGCCAGTTCGAGCGCCCTGCTGTTCACGTTCAGGATGTGGGCGCTGGCGTGCAGCACACCGATGGCACGGGTGGTGGAAACTCGGTCGAGGTCGTGCCGCGTGCAGCGCCGCCCGCCGAAGTAGATCGGATCGAGGGACCAGCCCGCGATCGGGGCCTCCGCGTCGGCCAGCTTGGCACCGGCCTCCTTGAGCCGCTCCACCACCGCGTCGATCGAGCCCACGCCCGGCCAGACCCGGCCATCCGGGTCGGTGCGGTCGAAATAGCCGACATAGGCATAGCGCCAGAAGGTGCCTTCCATCGTGTGGCTGTGGCCTTCGACCAGGCCGGGCATCAGTATCCGGCCGGCGAAGCGTTCGTCGAGCGTGTAGTCGCCCCAGCCCTTGAGTTCGTCTAGGCTTCCCGCGCCCAGGATGCGGCCATCCCGGACCGCAACGTGCGTCGCTTGCGGCCGGGCGGGATTCATCGTGAGGATGCGCTT
Source organism: Pseudomonadota bacterium (assembly GCA_018241645.1). Taxonomy (GTDB): domain Bacteria; phylum Pseudomonadota; class Gammaproteobacteria; order Burkholderiales; family SG8-39; genus SZAS-79. The sequence continues at coordinate 21,757 of JAFEDL010000004.1, read as the reverse complement.
GGCGCGATAAATAGTGGTCATCGCGCTGCATCCCTCATGCATAGCAGCGAGCGCAGCGCGATTCCCGAAGCGACGTTGCAGCCGGGCGACAGGATGAAGTTGCGCGTGCCGCCGGCCTGCGCGATCGCATCCGCGACTTCGGCGCGGATCTCGGGCAGGGAACGCTCCTGCAGCCTGGACTCGTCCACGCCGCCCATGAGGCACTTGCCGGTGAGCTTGCGCACCGTGGCAATTGAAGGGTTTCCCGGCAGCCGGTCGGACCAGCTGAATACCTCGCACGGATAATCGAGGATGCGGCCGAGGTCCAGGGGGTTGCCGTGTGCGTGCACGATCCGGACCAGGCCATCCATCGCGTCGAGCAGCCGCAGGTCGAACGGCCGGTGGAAGGCGCGGAATTCCGCGTCGCTGATGCCGCGCGAGGAGGGCGGGAGGATGCACGCGTTCGTCGCGTACAGGACGCCGTCCACGCCGATCTTCCTGATCTCGGCCACGTAGTCGGTGAATGTGTCGGTGAGCGTGCCCAGCATCGCAGCCGCTTCGGCCGGATGGCTGCGGATGAGCGGCGCCCTGGAAAAGCCGACCGCGAACAGCAGCGAGAAGAACGGCTCGAAGAGGGTGTCGATGAGCGGAACCCCGGGCCCGAGGCGCTTGCGCATGATGCGCAGGCACTCGAGCTGCTCGGCAAAGATCCGCTCCGACATCGGCTGCCGGGCGAAGCGCAGCATGTCCGCCGCAGATTCTATTGTCTCGATATCCGCCGGCGGCGCGAGGCGATAGTCGTTCATGACTTTGCAGATGTCCCAGTCGCACGCCTCCTGGAACGCAAGCTGGCGGCGGGCATTTTCGCCGCCGTCGACGCCGTCGGTGGCGAAGTTGCACCACGCGACGCTGGGCGGGTAATCCACCGGATCGCCGCGCACCGCGGCGAGGAATCGCTGCATCTTGTTCATGTGAGGCTGATCATACCGGAGCGGTCAGGCGTACTGGCCCGCAACCCAGCCTGAAGACCAGGCCCACTGGAAGTTGTAGCCGCCGAGCCAGCCGGTCACGTCCACGACTTCGCCTATGAAGTACAGGCCGGGCACGGCGACGGCCTCCATCGTCTTCGAGGACAGCCCGGCGGTGTCGATACCGCCGAGCGTCACTTCGGCTTTTGCGTATCCGAGCGTGCCAGAAGGCGCAAGGGTCCAGCCTTTGAGCGCGCTGCCCGCAGCCTCTACCTCCTTGCTGGACATTTCGTTCAGCGGGCGTTCCCATCCGTGCATCGCGCACCACTCCTGCGCGAAGCGTCGGGGCAGCCGCTCGGCGAGCAGGGTGGCGAGCAGCGCCTTCGAATGCCGGTGTCCTGCGAGCCAGGCGCGCGCTTCGGTTGACGGCAGCAGGTCGACCTGGATGGGTCGCTTGGGATCGGCCTGCGCCTGCCAGTACGTGGAGATCTGCAGGATCGCCGGGCCGGAGAGCCCGCGGTGCGTCACCAGCACGCCCTCCCGGAAGACGGGTTGTCCCGGCACGCAGCGTGTCACCGCGTCGATCGACAGTCCGGACAGGGTCTTCAGCCTCAGGAGCACCTCCGGTGCGAGCGCGAGGGGGACCAGCGCGGGCTTGGGCGGCACTATGCCGAGGCCGAACTGCTCCGCCAGCTTGTAGCCGAACGGCGTGGCGCCGATCTGCGGCAGGGCGAGGCCGCCGGTCGCGACGACGAGCGAGTCGCACTGGAACGTTCCCCGGTCGGTCGCCACCGCGAACCGGGGGCCTCCGGGCCCGGCACGCCCTACGGATTGCACCGCGCAGGGGTGTGCCCAGCGCACCCCTGCTTCGTCGCAGGCCGCGCGCAGCATGGCGATGATTTCGGCGGACGAGTCGTCGCAGAAGAGCTGGCCGAGCGTCTTCTCGTGGTAGCGGATGCCGCGCCGTTCGACCATGGCGATGAAATCGCGCGCGGAAAACCGGGCCAGTGCCGACCGGCAGAAATGCGGGTTCTGCGAGAGGAAATTGCCCGGCCCTACGCTGCGGTTGGTGAAGTTGCAGCGGCCGCCGCCAGAGATCCGGATGCGTTCGCCGACCTTGGCGGCATGCTCGATGAGCAATACGCCGCGCCCGCGGGCCGCAGCCTGGGCGGCGCACATCATGCCGGCGGCGCCGGCGCCGATCACGATGACGTCGAGGCGCAAGCGCGCATTCTACGTTCCATTTGAGGGAACCGTCCCGGGGAGGCAGACTGGCGGCCTGGATTGAGCGAGGTGCTTTCCTATGTCCCGATCGTGGGACGTCTTCTGCAGGGTGGTCGACAACTTCGGCGATGCCGCGGTGTGCTGGCGCCTCGCGCAGCAGCTGGCCGCAGAACACGGCGGGCGGGTGCGGCTCTGGATCGACGACCTTGCACCGCTCGCCAGGCTCTGTCCGGAAATCGGCGGGGGCCACCCTAGGCAGGTCGTGTACGGCGTCGAAATCCTGCACTGGGCGCCTGACGCCGCGTTCGGCACGCCCGCAGATATTGCCATCGACGCGTTCGGGGGCGGGCTGCCGGAGGCCTATGTCGAATCGATGGCGGTGCGCAGCCCGCGCCCGGTCTGGATCGTCCTCGAGTACCTGAGCGCGGAACCCTGGGTCGCAGGACATCACGGCCTGCCATCGCCGCATCCGCGCCTCCCGATCGAGCGGTTCTTCTTTTTCCCCGGCGTCGTTCCGGGCACGGGCGGGGTACTGCGGGAAGCGGCGCTCGAATCGAGGCGCAGCGCCTTCCAGAGCTCCCCGGCGGCACAGGCGAAATACTGGGGAGACCTTGGCTTTGCCCCACCGGGTCCTGCCGCGACGGTGGTGTCGCTGTTTGGGTACGAGAACCCCGCGGTAAAGGGATTGCTGCAGGCCTGGTCCGGGGGGGCGGACCCGGTCGTCGCGGCGGTCACCGACAGCCGCCTCGCCCCGGAAGTGAAAGCGTTTCTTGGCGTCACCGGCCAGGGGCCGGGCGCGACGGCAAGAAAAGGCAGCCTAGAGGCTCGCTTCCTCCCGTTCCTGGCGCAGCCCGCCTATGACGAGCTGCTCTGGGCCTGCGACTGGAATTTCGTGCGGGGGGAGGACTCTTTCGTGCGGGCGCAGTGGGCCCGGCGCCCCTTGGTCTGGCAGATTTATCCCCAGCCGGACGGGGCTCACCTGAGGAAACTGGAGGCGTTCCTGGCGGTCTATTGCGAGGGATTGGATCCCGGGCTCGGAGCAGCCTTGCGCGGGCTCTGGCAATGCTGGAACGAACCTGACAGGCCGGCGGACGGCCGGATCCGGTCGGCCTGGGAGGCGCTGCTCGGGGGCGGGGCAGGGGTGCGCCGGCATGCCGAGGCCTGGGCGGGCCGGCTGGCCCGGCCGGGCGACCTTGCCGGCAATCTGGCGCAATACTGCGAGGAACGTTTAAAATAGCGGGTTTGCTTATGTGGAAACTGGGACGCAAATGAAGATTGCACAGGAAATCCGTTCGGGCAACGTGATCATGGTCGGCAACGACCCGCTGGTGGTCCAGAAAGCTGAATTCAGCAAATCCGGCCGCAACGCATCCGTCGTCAAGATGAAACTCAAGAACCTGCTCTCCGGCACCGCGACCGAGACGGTCTATCGCGCCGACGAGAAGTTCGAACTGGTCCAGCTCGAGCGCAAGGAGGTCACGTACTCCTATTACGCCGAGCCGTCGTACGTGTTCATGGACGAGGAGTTCAACCAGTACGAGGTCGACGCCGATGGCATGGGCGAGGCGCTCAACTACCTCGAAGACGGCATGCCGGCCGAGGTGACGCTGTACCAGGGCCGCCCGATCTCGGTGGACATCCCGCAGACGCTGGCGCGGGAAATCGTTTCGACCGAGCCGGCCGTGCGCGGGGATACTTCGGGCAAGGTGCTCAAGCCCGCCAAGCTGAAGACCGGCTACGAGATCCGCGTGCCGCTGTTCTGCGACACCGGGGACATGATCGAGATCGACACGCGTACCGGCGAGTACCGGAGCCGCGTCAAGGCCTGAGCCCGCACCCTGCCCGGTCCGGCGAAGGCTTTGCGCCCATGAGAAAGACCACGCCGCTTAGGGCTGTGCTTGCGGCCGTGCTGGCGTCCGCTCTGTTGGTTGCGTCACCGTCCGTCTGTGCCGCGGACGAGTCGACCTGGACGCGTTACCTCGATGCCGGGACCGCGGCATACAACCGCCGCGACCCGGAGGAGGCGACCCGGCAGTTCGAACTGGCCCTCAAAGAGGCTGAAGGATTCGGCGAGGCCGATCCCCGCCTCGCCACAAGCCTGGCGTGGACGGCCGAGCTCTACCGTATACAGCGCCGCTTCGAGGAGGCAGAGAGGCTGATCCGGCGCACCATCGCCCTCGACGAAAAATATCGCGGCCCGGAGGCAACGGACACCGCGATGAGCCTGGAAAGCCTGGCCCTGCTGTTCCATACCCAGAACCGCCAGCGCGAGATGGAGCCGGTGCTCATCCGGGTCATCAACATCTACGAGAAGGCTCTGGGGCCCCAGCACCCCCGTGTTGCATCCGCCCTGAACAACCTGGCCGCGCTCTACCGCAGCGTCGGGCGCCTCAACGAGGCCGAGCCCCTGGTGAGCCGGGCCCTGGCGATCCGCGAAAAGTCGCTGGGGATGGACCACCCGGATACCGTCCAGAGCCGCAACTACCTCGCCCTGCTGCATCGTGACCTCGCGCGTGGCAGGGTGGCGACCCGGCAGCCTCGTCCGGTGGAAGTCGTGCGCCAGCAGGCGCCGGAGCCGGCGCCTGCCCCTGTGCCCGTACCTGCACCCGCCCAGGCGCCCGCGCCACAGCCCGCGGCTCCCGCCCAGCCGGTGGCCCAGCCCCGTGCAGTGGAAGTGATTCCGCCACCTGCGCAGGCCGCGCTTCCTGCCCAGCCAGTTGTTCCGCCCGCGCAGGCCGTAGCGCAGCCGCCGTCGCAACCCACCTCGCCAGCCCCGGTTGCTGCTCCCCCTGCGCCGGCGGTTGCGGCGCCAGTCGTAAAACCTGCAGCCCAGCCGGTGGCTGCTGCGCCGGCACCCAAGCCGGCGCCCGTACCTGCGCCGGCTCCAGTGGTTGCGCCGATTCAGGCACCGAAGCCGGCCCCTGCGGCCGCCGTTGCGGCTGTTGCCGCTCCGGTGGCGGCGAAGCCGGCGGCTCCTGCAGCTGCGGCAAAGCCGGCGGCCACCCAGCCCCAGGCCGCGATCGCCCCGGCACTCGCCCAGCCGGTGCCTCCCCCGGCCCCGGTCGTCCCGGCGCCCCCGCCGCGCGCCCTTTACAGGTCGAATCTCGCGATGCAGATCGCGACGGCCGCGCGCAGCACGCCGCCGGCAGTGCCGCAGGCATTCGAGATCATGCAACTTGCGCGCAATCGCCTGGATGCAGGGGTCGTATCGCGCATCACTGCGCGCCTCGGGCGCAGCGACCCGGCGCTGGCGCTCGTTGCGAGCGTGCGCGAAGACCTGCTCGATCGCTGGCACGGGCTCGACAAGACCATTGTCGATGTCGCCAGCCGCCCCGGGTTGGGCAATCCCGGTGACGAAGCGCGCTTGCGCGAGGAGCTTGCCGGTGTCGATCGGCGAATAGCGCAGCAGGACCTCCTCATCGCCCAGCGTGTCCCGGGTTACAAGGACTTCCTCAACCCGGAAGCGCTGGCGCTGGGCGCTGCGCAGGCGCTTCTCGGCTCGGACGAGGCGCTGCTCAGCTACCTGGTGGACGAAAACGCGAGCTACCTCATTGTGGTGCGCCGCGATCGCTATTCGCTGGTGAAGCTCGACATCGGGCGCCTCGAGCTGGTGTCGATCATAAAGCGCCTGCGCGAGCAGCTCGATTACCCGTCGGGGGACGACGCCGGGCGGACCGTGTTCCGCGCGTTTCCGGTGGCGCAGGCGAACCAGCTGTACCGGCGAATCCTCGCGCCCGCCGAACCTGCGTTGCAGGGAGCCTCCCACCTGATGGTCGTTCCCGACGACGCCCTGAACGGGCTGCCGTTCGCGGCGCTGGTAACGGAACCCTTTGCCGGACCGATTCGCGAGCCGGAAGAGCACGCCAAGGTAGCGTGGCTGGGGCGGCGATACGCGCTCACCATGCTGCCTTCGGAAGGCGTGCTGCGCACCCTGCGCACTACGCGCAGGGCCCCGGCCAGCAAGGCGTTCACCGGATTCGGCGATCCGGTCCTTGGCGGAGAAGAGCGCGGCGTGCGCGGCGGTGGCGCTTCGCGCACCTACTCACGGAATGCGCTGGCAAACGTGAACCAGGTCTGGAGCTTCGCGCCGCTGCCCGAGACCCGCTACGCGCTCTATGCCATGGCCGACATCCTGGATGCCCCGCAAGCGGACATCCACCTGCAGTCGGAGGCCAGCGAGGCCAGCGTCAAGCGCTACGACCTTTCGGACTACCGGGTCATAGCCTTCGCAACGCACGGATTCATGGCCGACGATTTCAAGGGCCTGCCCGAGTCGGCGCTGGTGTTTTCTCCGCCGCAACGGGCCACCGAGACGGACGACGGCCTGCTGACCGCGAGCGAAGTCGCGCAACTGAAGCTGAATTCCGACTTGGTCATCCTGACCGCCACGAGTACCGCGGCTTCCGACGGGACGCCCGATGCGGAGGGCGTTTCCAGCCTGGCCCGGGCCTTCTTCTACGCCGGTGATCGCGCGGTCATGGCCACGCACTGGGCGGTGCCTTCGGATGCCACGCTGAAGCTGGTCACGCGGACACTGCGCGAGCGGGCGCGAGGTGTAGGCAATGCCGAGGCGCTGCGCCGCGCGATGCTGCCGCTCATGAACGGCGAAGACCGGCTCGCATTCGCGCACCCGAGCTACTGGGCGCCGTTCATGGTGATCGGTGAAGGCGCGATTCCGGGCGCGGGTCCTTCCGGCCCGGCGCCCGTAGCGCGCGACCAGGCGCCAGCTGCGCCAGCGGCTCCGGCCGAAAACGCCGGCGGAGGCCTTGGGGGCCTGCTGCAGGGGATCTTCGGCGGCGGTTCCGGCCGAAAGTGACGCGCGGCGGCTGAATCAGCCGTGCGGGGCGAGCAGCCCAAGACTTTCAAATCGCAGGAACAACTCCCGGCATACCCACGCATCCGTTGCGGCGTATGCGATCTGCTGCGCGGTCAGGCGCTGGGCCGCCCAGTTCGAAGTGCGGCTGCCCTTGGGAATCCTGAATCCCATGAATATCCCGGCGAGGTTGCGCAACCCCGTTTGCGACAGGCCGTGCCGGTAAGCGATGTCGCCGGGGTCGATCACCCGCTTTTCCTCGAACTCGAACAGTTGCCTGAGCTGGCGCAGGTCGTCTGCCACGGCCACGCCTACCTTGACCGTCGCGCTTGAGGCAAGCAGTTCCCCCAGTTCACGGGAGGCGTCCAGGTGCTGCAGCCGGAACAGGTATACGGCGCGCGCGGTTGCCACCTGGGCGAGGCAGGGCAGGTAGCTCTCGCCCTTGCGGAATGCCGGCCGGGTCTCGGTATCGAAGCCGACCGCGCGCTCCTGCCGGATGTCTTCCATTGCCGCCTCGGCGTCCCGGACCGTGGCAACGAGGCGCACGTCGCCCTCGTACCTGCGGATCGGCAACTCGTTGATCTCCTCCTTGGAGATCGTGCGCAGGAATTCGGGCGGGAGGGACGGGGCTATTGGAACCGCCGGAACGCGAACGGGCGGAGCTTGGCGTCCGGCTGGACCGCGTCGGCCTTGGCCGGGGCGAGCCCGCGCCCGCTGCCGCGCCGGTCCGCGCTTGCGGCGCGCTTCTTGTCGTATCGCGCCTTGAGGAGCGGGTCGGCCAACACCGCATAGGCCTGGTTGATCAGGCTGAGGCGCTCTGCCGCCGCGGGGTTGCCTGGGTTCTTGTCGGGATGGTTCTGCTGGACGAGGACGCGATAGGCGGCCTTGATGACGGCGGGGCCGGCATTCGGGCTGACTTCGAGCACTTCGTACAGCGAGACTTCCACGGCGGATTCCTGATCCAGCAACTTGTGATGATGGTAATCCGTTCGACGGGCTTTGAAAACAGCGCCGGCGAGGGGCCCGCAAACGCCAAGGGCTCCCAGTGCGGAGCCCTTGTGTTTGGTGGAGGCGGGGGGAATCGAACCCCCGTCCAGTGGCACGCCACATACAGTTCTACATACTTAGCCGGTTTTTTCAATTTAACGGGTAGGCCGCGAACAGGCACGCTGCTTTCCCCGCGAGCCGCCTACTTTTTAGGACTGTGCCAAGCGGCCCGGCGCAGCCCGATTCCCTGTAGATGACTCTGCATCCGGTTGCCCGGTCCCACTCCAGGGACGAAATGGGTGCAGAGCTAGCCGGTTATTAAGCGGCTAGTGCGTACGAGTTGTCGTTCGCAGTTACTTAGTTTCCAGATGGATTTGCGAGGTGACTGGTCCTCGGTATGCCCTGCCTGCTTTGTTACCCCTGTCGAAGCCAGGTCGCCCCCGGAATCGGCTGAAGCACTTACATTATCCCATATCGGGGTGCCGCACCGGATTTCAAGGGCGGCGTCGGGTCCGGCGTCTAGAAGTGCGCGAGCAGGTCCAGCGGCTGGGCGATCACGGCGTCGGCATTCCAGCCGCGCGGCCCGCCGCCTTCGGTGCCGCTGTACCCGTATTCGACGGCCACGGAACGCATGCCCGCGGCGCGGGCTGCCTGGATGTCGCGCAGGTCGTCGCCGAGGTAGAAGCATTCCGCCGGGAGTATCCCGATTTGCGCCGAGGCGTGCAGGAGGGATGCCGGGTGGGGCTTGAGGTGCGGCGTGGTGTCCCCGCCGACGACGCAGGCCGCGCGCTTAGCCAGGCCCAACTGCTCCACCAGCGGGATCGTCAGGCGGATGGCCTTGTTGGTGACGATTCCCCACGGGACGTCGCGCGCCTCGAGCGTCGCCAGCAACTCCTCGATGCCGGGAAAGAGGCGTGTGTGCACGCAGATCGACGCGCGGTAGTTCGCGATGAATTCCTCGCGCATGGCTTCATAGCCCGGTTCGTCCGGGACTACCCCGAACCCGATGTGCAGCAGGCCGCGCGCGCCGCTCGACGCGTGCGGCCGGACCTTTTCCACGGGCAGGACGGGGCGCCCCCGATCGGCCAGCATGCGGTTGAGCGCGGCGCCGAGGTCCGGTGCGGTGTCGGCGAGCGTCCCGTCGAAATCGAACAGTACCGCGCGCACCTATCCGCCCTTCACGCAGTGCACGATGTAGTTCACGTCGCAGTTCGGCCCGAGGCTGTAGCGTTCGGTCAGCGGGTTGTACGTCATGCCGATGTATTCGGCCGTCCTCAGGCCCGCCGCGCGGCATGCGGACGCCAGCTCGGAGGGCTTGATGAAGCGCGCGTAGTCGTGCGTGCCCTTGGGAAGCAGCTTAAGGATGTATTCCGCCCCGATGACGGCAAAGAGGTACGCCTTGGGATTGCGGTTGATCGTCGAGAAGAAGGCGTGCCCGTCCGGCTTCAGCAGCTTTGCGCAAGCGGCAATCGTGCTGGGAGGAGAGGGCACGTGCTCCAGCAGTTCCATGCAGGTGACCACGTCGAAGGCCGCGGGGCTGCGTTCGGCCAGGTCTTCCGCGGACACGGACTCATAGGTTACCGGCAGGCGGCTCTCGAGCCGGTGCAGTTCGGCGACCTTGAGGGCCTTGTCGGACAGGTCGATCCCGCGCACGTTCGCGCCAAGTGAGGACATGGCTTCGGCAAGTATGCCGCCGCCGCAGCCCACGTCCAGGACGTCCTTCCCGGCGAGCGGTGCGTGGCCGTTGATCCACGCGAGGCGCAGGGGGTTGATTTCGTGCAGCGGCTTGAACTCGCTGCCGGGGTCCCACCAGCGATGGGCGAGCTGGCTGAATTTCTCCAGCTCGGCGGGATCGGCGTTCTGCGTTTCAATCATGATTGTTCGACCAAAAAAAAAGCCCTGCGTTCGCAGGGCTTTTTCCCGAGGCTCGGAGCTTACGGCTTGCGCGTGCCGATGACTTCGATCTCGACGCGACGGTTCTTGGCGCGGCCTTCCTTGGTCTTGTTGCTGGCCACGGGCTGCTTCTCGCCTTTGCCTTCGGTGTAGATGCGGTTCGGCTCGACGCCCTTGCTCACCAGGTAGGCCTTGACGGCTTCGGCCCGGCGCACGGAGAGCTTCTGGTTGTAGGCATCGCTGCCGATCGAATCGGTGTGGCCGATCGCGATCACCACTTCGAGGTTGACGCGCTTCACCTTGTCGGCGAGGTCGTCCAGCTTGCCTTTCGCATCCGGCTTGACCACGGCCTTGTCAAAGTCGAACAGCGCATCGGCGGCCATCGTCACCTTCTCGGCAACGGGCTTCGGAGCAGGCTTTGCGGGGGCCGGTGCCGGTTTGGCGGCAGGGGCGGGCTTCGGAGCAACGTACGGCGCAGGCGCCGGGGCCTTCGGCACCAGGTCGGGGTCGCATTCGGCAGTCGCCATTGCGGGCGTGAAGTACACCGACTTCCAGCATTGTCCGGAAGCGTTTTTCCAGGTCCCGCCGCTTGACGGGTTGGTCCAGTAGCCTTGCGCGGCAGCGGTAAACGAAACCGCCGACATCGCGATTCCTGTAATGGCCAGAAGAGCTTTCTTGTTCATTGCAATCCCCTCGTTCGTTATTCCGAAGACTTCTCGAAGTCAAGATTCAGTACGGATCTTTTAACGCATTTTGCCACAACTTGACCCGGGTGTCCAAATCCAAAAAATCCATGTGTTTCAGCACCCTGTCAGCCAATTTTAGCCCTCCGTCTATCCATACGTGCGAAACGTGTTCGCGGCCCGCGCTGTACACCAGATGCGAGACCGGGTCGTATACCGGCGCAAGCTCCGGTCCGGCGAGGTTGACGGCGGCCAGATCGGCCCGCTTTCCCGGCACGATCGAACCGATCTTTTTTTCCAGCCCGAGGGCGCGGGCCCCCGCCAGCGTGGCCATTTCCAGGGCCTTGTGGGCAGGGATGGCTTCGGCGTCCCGGGCGACCGCCTTCGCGAGCAGCGCCGCCTGCCGCATCTCCTGGAACGCGTCCAGGCGGTTGTTGCTGGCCGCGCCGTCGGTGCCGAGGCCGACGTTCACGCCTGCCGCGACCAGCGCGGCAATCGGGGCGAACCCGCTGCCCAGCTTGAGGTTCGACGAAGGACAGTGCGCCACCGAACTGCCATGGTCGGCCAGCATGGCGATCTCCGCGGCGGTGAGGTGCACGGAATGTACCGAAATGAGGTTGGGCCCGACGATGCCGAGCTTGCGCATCCGCTCGAGCGGCCGCATCCCGTGCTCGGCCACCGAGCGCGTGATCTCATCGTCGGTTTCGTGCAAGTGGCAGTGGACCGGGCAGTCGAGCTCCGCCGCCATCGTGGCGACCTTGCCGAAGGTGCGGTCCGAGACCGTGTACGGCGCGTGCGGCGCGAGGCAGAACGAAAACAGCGGGTGGTCGCGGTAGCGGTCCCGCAGAGCGAGCCCCTTGGCGAGGTAGTCGTCGGGGTCCGAAGCGTAGGCGGTCGGCAGGTCGATCACGATCATGCCGAATGCGGCACGCATGCCGGAAGCGAGCGCAGCCTCGATGGCGGCTTCCGGGTAGAAGTACATGTCGTTGAAGCAGGTGATGCCCCCGCGCAGCATCTCCGCGCACGCCAGCATCGTGCCGTCGCGCACGAACTGCGCGGAAACGTGCTTCGATTCGGCCGGCCAGATGTGCTCCTGCAGCCAGCGCATCAGGCTGAGGTCGTCGGCCAGGCCGCGCATCAGCGCCATGGCAGCGTGCGTGTGCAGGTTCACCAGGCCCGGGATCAGCGCGTGTCCGGGAAGGTCCACCCGGGCATGGCCGGGATAGGCCTCGAGCGCCTGGGCGGTCGGCAGCACGGCCTCGATTTCGCCGTCGCGCACGGCCACGCTGTGGTGGTCCAGGACCGTGCCGGCCGGCTCGACGGGCACGACCCAGCGCGCGCTGATCAGGGTCGGAACTTCGCTTTGCACCTGCGCATCCTTTGGCGGGGTAAACCGGATGCGAAGCTTACCGCGTAAGGCGGTTCCGGCAAGGGTCCGCGTGTTAAAATTTCATGTTTGGCGCCGTGCCTTCCGACCAGGGATCCGCGGCCGAAAACTGGACGCTGCGCGGCACGTGCCGGGCACAACATCGCAACCGGGCAAGCATGGACCAATTCGCTAAAGAAACCCTCCCCATCAGCATCGAAGAGGAGATGAGAAGGTCGTACCTCGACTACGCGATGAGCGTCATCGTCGGGCGCGCGCTCCCGGACGTGCGCGACGGCCTGAAGCCCGTGCACCGCCGCGTGCTCTACGCGATGTACGAGCTGTCCAACGACTGGAACCGCGCCTACAAGAAGTCGGCGCGCATCGTCGGCGACGTGATCGGCAAGTACCACCCGCACGGCGACACCGCCGTGTACGACACCATCGTCCGCATGGCGCAGGACTTCTCGCTGCGCTACATGCTGGTCGACGGGCAGGGCAACTTCGGCTCGGTCGACGGCGACAACGCGGCGGCCATGCGCTACACCGAGATCCGCATGGCGCGGATCGGCCACGAGCTGCTGGTCGACATCGACAAGGAGACGGTCGACTTCGGCCCGAACTACGACGGCTCGGAGCACGAGCCGCTGGTGATGCCTTCGCGCATCCCCAACCTGCTGATCAACGGGTCCTCCGGCATCGCGGTCGGCATGGCCACCAACATCCCGCCGCACAACCTCACGGAAGTCGTCGACGGCTGCCTCGCGCTGCTCGCAAAGCCCGAGATCACCATCGACGAGCTGATCGAGATCATCCCGGCGCCGGACTTCCCCACCGCCGGCATCATCTACGGCGTGTCCGGCGTGCGCGAAGGCTACCGGACCGGGCGCGGCCGGGTGGTCATGCGCGCCAAGACCCACTTCGAGGACATCGGCAAGGGCGACCGCCAGGCGATCATCGTCGACGAGCTGCCCTATCAGGTGAACAAGAAGACGTTGCTCGAGCGGATCGCCGAGCTGGTGGGCGAGAAGAAGATCGAGGGCATCTCCGACATCCGCGACGAGTCCGACAAGGACGGCATGCGCGTGGTGATCGAGCTGAAGAGGAACGAGCTGCCCGAGGTGATCCTGAACCACCTCTACAAGCAGACCCAGCTGCAGGACACGTTCGGCATGAACATGGTGGCGCTGGTCGACAACCAGCCCAAGGTCCTCAACCTCAAGGACCTGATCGAGTGCTTCATCTCGCATCGCCGCGAGGTGGTCACGCGCCGCACCGTGTTCGAGCTCAGGAAGGCGCGCGAACGCGGCCACATCCTCGAAGGCCTTGCGGTGGCCCTGTCCAACGTGGACGAAGTGATCGAGCTGATCAAGAAGGCGCCGTCGCCCGCGGACGCCAAGCGCGGCCTCATGGCGCGGGCTTGGCCTTCGCAACTGGTGCGCGACATGCTCAACCGCGCCGCGGCCGATTCCTTCCGCCCCGACGGACTGTCGCCCGAATTCGGCCTCAAGGCCGAGGGCTACCTGCTGTCCGACGAGCAGGCCCAGGCGATCCTCGAGCTGCGCCTGCAGCGCCTCACCGGCCTCGAGCAGGACAAGATCGTCGCGGAATACCGCGAGGTCATGGCGACGATCGCCGACCTGCTGGACATCCTCGCCAGGCCCGAGCGCATCACCGCGATCATCGGCGACGAGCTCAGGCAGATCCGCGAGCAGTTCGGCGACGCGCGCCGCAGCGTGATCGAGGTCAACACCGAGGACATCTCGCTCGAGGACCTCATCGCGCCGCAGGACATGGTGGTGACGTTCTCGCACGGCGGGTACGTGAAGTCGCAGCCGCTGGCCGACTACAGCGCGCAGCGGCGCGGCGGGCGCGGCAAGCAGGCCGCGGCCACCAAGGAAGACGATTTCATCGACCGCCTGTTCGTCGCCCACACGCACGACTACCTGCTGTGCTTCTCCAACCGCGGCCGCCTCTACTGGCTCAAGGTGTACGAGGTGCCGCAGGGCACGCGCACCAGCCGCGGCAAGCCCATCGTCAACGTCTTCCCGCTCGAGGAGGGCGAGAAGATCACCGCCGTCCTGACCGTCAAGGAGTTCGACGAGCAGCATTACGTGTTCATGGCGACTTCGCAGGGCACAGTGAAGAAGACGCCGCTCTCGGAGTTCTCCCGCCCGCGCCCCTCCGGCATCATCGCGGTGGGCCTGGACGAGGGCGATTTCCTGATCGGCGCCGCGCTGACCGACGGGACCTACGACGTCATGCTCTTCTCCGACGGGGGCAAGGCCGTGCGTTTCGACGAGGCCGACGTGCGCCCGATGGGCCGCCAGGCGGCCGGCGTGCGCGGCATGCGCCTTGCCGAGGACGGCAGCCAGCACGTGGTGTGCATGCTGGTCGCCAAGGACGAAAAGCAGACGGTGCTGACCGCGACCGAAAACGGGTTCGGCAAGCGCACACCGATCGCCGAATACACGCGCCACGGCCGGGGCACGCAGGGCATGCTGGCGATCCAGGCGTCCGAGAGGAACGGCAACCTGGTCGGGGCGATCCTGGTCGAGGACACCGATGAGGTGATGCTGATTTCGACGGGCGGGGTGCTGATCCGCACCAAGGTCTCGCAGATTCGCGAGCAGGGGCGCACCACGCAAGGGGTGACGCTGATCGCGCTGGGCGAGGGGGAGAAGCTCGCGGGCCTGGAGCGCGTGGTCGAGCGCGACGAGGACGTCGCGAATGGCAACGGGGCCGAGGCCGGCGAGGCGGCCGGCGACGGCGGCGCAGAAGCAGCGGCCGATGGCACGACCGAGGGCGACGGGTCCGGGACGCCCTGAGCAATGAACCGGATCTGGAACTTCAGCGCCGGGCCGGCGGTACTGCCGCAGGAGGTGCTTGCGCGCGCCGGCGACGAGATGCTCGACTGGCACGGGACCGGCGTGTCCGTCATGGAGATGAGCCACCGCGGCAAGGATTTCATGGGCATTGCCGACGAGACGGAGCGGGATTTTCGCGAGCTGCTGGCCATCCCGCCCGGCTACAAGGTGCTGTTCCTCGCCGGGGGCGCCACGCTGCAGTTCGCCGCGGTGCCGATGAACCTGCTCGCAGGCAAGGGCAAGGCGGATTACGTGGTCACCGGCGAGTGGTCGCGCAAGGCCGTCAAGGAGGCGCGGGCGTATTGCGATGCGCACGTCGCGGCCAGCTCGGAAGACCGCAGCTTCACCTACGCGCCGCCGCAGGAGGCATGGAAGGTGCGGCCCGACGCGGCCTACGTGCATTACTGCTCCAACGAGACCATCGGCGGGGTCGAGTTCCACTGGATCCCGGACAGCGGGGGCGTGCCCCTCGTGGCCGATGCGTCCTCGCACATCCTGTCGCGGCCGCTGGACGTGTCGAAGTTCGGGCTGATCTACGCCGGCGCGCAGAAGAACATCGGGCCGGCCGGCCTCACCATCGTGATCGTGAGGGAAGACCTGCTCGGACACGCGCAGAAGGGCACGCCGAGCGTGCTCGACTACAGGCTGCAGGCCGACGCGGGTTCGATGCTCAACACGCCCGCCACCTACCCGATCTACATGGCGGGGCTGGTGTTCAAGTGGCTGAAGCAACTGGGCGGGCTGCCCGAGATGGCGCGACGCAACGACGCCAAGGCAAGGCTGCTCTACGACGTCATCGACGCAGGCGGCTTTTACCGCAGCGCGGTCGCCCGGGCCGACCGTTCCTGCATGAACATCCCGTTCCACCTGCCCGATGAGAGGCTCGATGCCGAGTTCCTCAAGGGTGCCGCGGAGCGCGGCATGGTCCAGCTCAAGGGGCACCGCATCGTCGGCGGGATCCGGGCCTCCATATACAACGCGATGCCCCTCGAAGGGGTGCAGGCGCTGGCCGCCTACATGCGCGAGTTCGAAAAGCGCCATGGCTGAGGGCGCGGCCGGAATCGACGGCTTGCCTGCGGTGCGCTATCTTTGGCCGGACCATGAGTGACGACATCGCCAGGCTGCGCGCGGAAATCGATTCGCTGGACGGCGAATTGCTCGGGCTCGTGAACCGCCGCGCGGCCCTCGCGCGCCGCGTGGGCGAGGCCAAGCAGGGCGCGCCCGCCTACCGGCCCGAGCGCGAGGCGGAGATCCTGCGCCGCATGGCCGCCGAGAACGCCGGGCCGCTGTCCGCGGAACGGGTCACCGGGATCTTCCGCGAAGTGATTTCGGCCTGCCGCGGAATGGAACAGGACATCCGCGTGGCCTACCTGGGCCCACAGGGCACCTTCAGCGAGCAGGCGGTGCAGAGGCATTTCGGCCGCGCCGTGGAGGCGGTCCCGCTGCCGTCGATCGACGAGGTGTTCAGGCGTGCGGAAGCCGGCGACTCGGAGTTCGCGGTCGTGCCGGTGGAGAACTCCACCGAAGGCGCGGTCGGCCGCACGCACGACCTGCTGGTGTCTACGCCGCTGAAGATCTGCGCGGAGATCGCGCTCAGGATCCACCAGAACCTCATGGCCAAGGCGGGCGACCTGCCGGACGTGAAGCGGGTCTATTCGCATGCCCAGTCGCTCGCGCAGTGCCACGCCTGGCTGAACCAGAACCTGCCCAACGCGGAGCGCGTGCAGGTGGTGTCGAACGCCGAGGCCGCGCGTCGCGCGGGCGAGGAACCCGGGACCGCCGCGATCGCCGGCCAGATGGCGAGCGAGCGCTTCGGCCTGACGATCCTCGCGCCCTCGATCGAGGACGACCCGAACAACACCACGCGCTTCCTCGTGCTCGGCAGGATAGGCACGGCGCCCACCGGCCGCGACCGCACGTCGCTGGTCATGTCGGCCGACAACAAGCCCGGCGCGGTCCATGCGCTGCTTTCGCCGCTGGCGGCGAACCGCGTAAGCATGTCGCGCATCGAGTCGCGCCCCTCGCGCGCCGCGAAGAGCGCGCTGTGGGAATACCTCTTCTTCATCGACGTCGAAGGGCACCAGGACGACGAGCGCGTCGCGCACGCGCTGGCCGAGCTGGCGCAGAAGGCGCCCTTCCTCAAGGTTCTTGGTTCATATCCGGCGGCCGTCCAATGAGCGCAATCCCCATCGCAAGAAACGCATCGATCAAGGATCTGTGCGACCTGTCCCCGTCCTACGTGCGCGCGATCGCGCCCTACCAGCCGGGCAAGCCCACCTCGGAACTCGCCCGCGAGATGGGGATCGAGGAGAAGAGCATCGTCAAGCTCGCCTCCAACGAGAACCCGCGCGGCATCGGCCCGCGCACGCGCGCCGCGATCGAGGCGGCGCTCGGGGACCTCGCCCGCTACCCGGACGGCAACGGCTTCGAGCTGAAGAACGCGCTGTCGCGCCGCTACGGCGTGCCGATGGATTGCCTCGTGCTCGGCAACGGCTCGAACGACGTGCTCGAGCTGGTGGCGATGGCCTTCCTCGGCGCCGGCAGTTCGGCCGTCTATTCCCAGCACTCCTTCGCCGTGTACCCGCTGGCCACCCAGGCGCGCGGCGCCCGCGGGATCTGCGTCCCCGCCAGGGATTTCGGGCACGACCTCCCGGCCATGGCCAGGGCGGTGGAGGCCGACACGCGCGTCGTGTTCATCGCAAACCCGAACAACCCCACCGGCACGTTCGCCGATTACGGCGCGATCGAGGCTTTCCTGAAATCGGTGCCCGGCTGCATCGTGGTGCTGGACGAGGCCTACAACGAGTACCTGCCGCCCGAGCTGCGGGTGGACACGGCGAAGTGGGTCAAGCGCTACCCGAACCTGGTCGTGACGCGCACGTTCTCGAAGGCCTACGGCCTGGCCGGCCTGCGCGTGGGCTACGCGATGGCGAACCCGGCGATCGCGGACCTCATGAACCGGGTGCGCCAGCCGTTCAACGTGAACAGCATCGCGCTCACGGCCGCTGCGGCGGCGCTCGACGACATGGAGTTCGTCGCGCGCAGCTACGCCGAGAACCGCACCGGCCTGAAGCAGATCGAGGAGGGCGCGCGCGGGCTCGGGCTGGAATACATCCCGTCCTACGGCAACTTCATCACCGTGCGCGTCGGCAAGGCCGGCGAGATCTTCAAGCGCCTGCTCAAGCGCGGCGTGATCGTGCGCCCGGTGGCCGGATACGAGCTCCCCGAGCACCTGCGCATCTCGATCGGCACGCCCGAGGAGAACGGGCGCTTCCTCACGGCGCTCGCCGCGAGCCTGCGGGAATGACCGCGCCGGCGGCGGCGGGCCGGGCCCGGTTCGAACGGGTCGCCGTCATCGGTGTCGGCCTGATCGGCGGCTCGTTCGCCCTGGCCCTCAAGGCCCGGGGCGCGTGCGGCACGATCGTCGGCGTGGGCCGCGATCCCGGGAACATGCGGGTGGCCAGGGAGCGAGGCATCGTCGATGCCGTCGAAACCGACCCCGGGGCCGCGGTGCGCGGGGCGGACCTCGTGCTGGTCGCCACGCCCGTCGCGCAATTCCCGGCGCTGTTCGAGCGCATCGTCCCCAGCCTTTCGAGCACCGCGCTGTTGATGGATGCGGGCAGCACCAAGCAGGACGTCGTGGCCGCGGCGCGCTCGGCGCTCGGAGCGCGCGTCGGGCAGTTCGTGCCCGCGCACCCGATCGCGGGCGCGGAGCACAGCGGCGCCGCAGCCGCGAAGGCGGACCTGTTCGCCGGCAAGCGCGTGGTCCTCGCGCCCCTCCCCGAGAATCCGCCCGCATCGGTCGACGCGGTGGCCGGCGCATGGGAGGCCTGCGGCGCGCGGACCTTCCGCATGGGCGCGGCCGAGCACGACGCGGTGTTTGCGGCCGTCAGCCACCTGCCGCACCTGCTGGCGTACGCGCTTGTGCACGAGTACGCCGGGCGGCCGAATTCGGGCCAGCTGTTCGGCTATGCGGCCGGGGGGTTTCGCGATTTCACGCGCATCGCCTCCAGCCATCCCGAAATGTGGCGCGACATCTGCACGGCCAACCGCGTGGCCCTGGTGGCCGAACTGGACCGGTACGTCGACAAGCTGCGCGCCCTGCGCAAGCCTCTGCTGGCGGGGGACGGCGCGGCGCTGGAGACGGTGTTCCGGGAAGCCCGCAGCGCGCGCAATCGCTGGCTCGCCGGCGAATTCGAGCCCTGAGGCGCATGGATTTTCTCGACCTGCGCCCGATCAAGGGCGTGGCCGGGCGGGTCAGCCTGCCGGGCTCCAAGAGCATCTCCAACCGGGTGCTGCTGCTGGCCGCCCTTGCGCGCGGCGAGACCGTCGTGCGCGACGCACTGGATGCCGACGACACGCGGGTGATGCTGGCCGCGCTCGGCAAGCTCGGGATCCGCACCCAGTACGCGAACGCCGCGGAAATCCGAATCGAGGGCTGCGCCGGCGCAATTCCCGTCCGCGGGACCGACCTGTTCCTCGGCAATGCGGGGACGGCGTTCCGCCCGTTGACCGCCGTGCTTGCGGTGTCCGGCGGCGAATACAAGCTGTCCGGCGTGCCGCGCATGCACGAGCGGCCGATCGGCGACCTCGTGGACGCTCTGCGCTCGATCGGGGCGCGCATCGACTACCTGGGCGTCGATGGGTATCCACCCCTCTCGCTGCATCCGGGCGCCGTTTCGCTCGACCGCCCGGTGCCCGTGCGCGGGGACGTTTCGTCACAGTTCCTCACCGCGCTGTTGATGGCGCTGCCCCTCGCGGGACGCGGGTCGGTCATCGAGGTCGAGGGCGAACTGATCTCCAAACCCTACGTGGAGATCACGCTGAACCTGATGCGGCGCTTCGGCGCCGAGGTAGGGCGCGAAGGCTGGCGCACGTTCCGCGTGCCGGGGTCGGGCTACGTGAGCCCGGGCGAGATTCACGTGGAAGGCGATGCCTCTTCCGCGTCGTATTTCCTCGCCGCAGGCGCCATCTCCGGAGGCCCGGTCCGCGTGGAGGGCGTGGGTCGCGACAGCATCCAGGGTGACGTGCGTTTCGTCGAAGTCCTCGAGCGCATGGGTGCGGAGGTGTCGATGGGACCGAACTGGATCGAGGCGAAGGGATCGGGGCGCCTGCGGGCGCTGGATGCGGACCTCAACCACATCCCCGATGCCGCAATGACCGCTGCGGTCATGGCCCTGTTTGCCGACGGGCCGAGCACGCTGCGCAATATCGCGAGCTGGCGGGTGAAGGAAACCGACCGCCTGGCCGCGATGGCCACCGAACTGCGCAAGCTCGGCGCCACGGTGGAGGAGGGCGCGGACTACCTGCGCGTTGCACCGCCCGCGCGACTCGTGCCGGCGACGATCGATACTTACGACGACCACCGCATGGCGATGTCCTTTTCGCTTGCGGCCCTCGGAGGGGTGGCGGTGCGCATCAACGACCCGAAATGCGTGGCGAAGACTTTTCCCGAGTATTTCCAGGTGCTTGAAGGCATTTCGGTGCGCGGATGAAGCCGGTTCCGGTCATTGCCATCGACGGTCCTTCCGCGTCGGGGAAGGGCACGATTGCGGCCCGGGTGGCCGGGGTGCTGGGATTCCATGTGCTGGAAAGCGGCGCCCTCTATCGCCTGGTGGCGCTCGCGTCGCTGCGGGCCGGCGTGGCCGAAACCGATGAATCGTCCCTTGCCGGGATCGCGGCCGGCCTCGAAGCCAGGTTTCTGGACGGGAAGATTATCCTTTCCGGAGAAGACGTTACGGAAGAATTGCGGGGCGAGGGTATCGGCAACCGGGCCTCCGCCGTCGCAGCCCTGCCGGCCCTGCGCTCGGCGCTCCTCGACCGCCAACGGGCGTTCCGGCAGCCCCCTGGCCTGGTGGCGGACGGGCGGGACATGGGCACCGTGGTGTTTCCCGATGCGGCGCTGAAAGTGTTTCTGACCGCGAGCGTCCAGGTGCGCGCCAGCCGCCGGTATAAACAGTTGAATGACAAAGGAATACATGCTAATCTCGCGTCCCTTTCCCGGGACCTCGCGGAGCGCGACGAGCGCGACGCGAAGCGTGCGGCAGCCCCGCTCGTTCCGGCACCCGACGCAGTGCAGCTCGACTCGTCGGACCTGTCGGTGGACGAGGTGGTTGGCGCGGTGCTGAAGCTGGCCCGGGAGAAACTTGAATCGCAGCAACCTCGTTGATCTGAAAACAGTTTCAGAGCTCCCCGAGCGGTTCGAACAGGCGGGCGGGCGGCCGGATGGCCGCAGTGCCCATTTTTTGCAACTTAGCCCGACGCGCGGTTCCTCCCGGAAGGAGGTCGCCGGCGGCCCAAACCAGGTCCCATTTACATGTCCAGTCTGTCCCAAGCAGTGTCCAGCGCCCTGAACCCCCCGCACGCTCCCGACTCGTTCGCCGCCCTCTTCGAGGAAAGCCTGTCGCGCAAGGAAATGCGCATCGGCGAGGTCATCACCGCCGAAGTCGTCGCGGTCGACCACAACTTCGTCACGGTCAACGCCGGCCTCAAGTCCGAGAGCCACATCCCGCTGGAAGAATTCCGCAGCGACGCCGGCGTGCTCGACGTCAAGGTCGGCGATTTCGTCAGCGTGTCGATCGAGGCCCTCGAAGACGGCTTCGGCGAGACCCGCCTGTCCCGCGACAAGGCCAAGCGCCTCGCCGCCTGGATGGACCTGGAAAAGGCGCTGGAAGAAGGCGCCAAGATCGAAGGCACCATCACCGGCAAGGTGAAGGGCGGCCTGACGGTGATGGCCAACGGCATCCGCGCCTTCCTGCCCGGGTCGCTCGTCGACCTGCGCCCGGTCAAGGACACGACGCCGTTCGAAGGCAAGACCATGCTGTTCAAGGTGATCAAGCTCGACCGCAAGCGCAACAACGTGGTGCTGAGCCGCCGCGCCGTCGTCGAAGCCTCGATGGGCGAAGAGCGCGCCAAGCTGATGGAGACGCTCAAGCAAGGCGCCATCGTCAACGGCGTGGTCAAGAACATCACCGAAT
>JAFEDL010000049.1:27361-29329 GCA_018241645.1 Pseudomonadota bacterium | reverse complement strand
CAGTACCGTTGCCGCGGCCAGCCCGGCGCCGGTGACCAGCGCGGGGCTGAGATGTTTTCCGTCGGGCAGGATCATCGGCATGGTCTTCGGCATGATCCGGAACCAGCTCCACGTGTGGTACAGGAACACGGCGAGCAGCACGAGATGGAATGCGACCGACGCGGGCGACTTCAGCGCCTGCAGCCAGCCTTCCCACGCCGCCTGCCCCTGCATGAGGCGCACGAGGCCCACGAGCAGCACTACCGCGTAGGCGACCACCAGCAGCGCGGTGGCCTCGCGCGCCATGTAGCGGACGAAGAACGGGTCGCGGCGCCACCATCCGTCCATGGGGCGCATGTAGGTCCGGCGCGCGCTCATTTCGCACCTCCTTTCGGCATCACGAACCGCAGGAAATAGTCCATCGCGCTCGCGGTCTTGTTCTGGTTCACGGCGTTGGCCGGGTCCACGCCCTTGGGGCAGACTTCGGAGCAGTACCCGACCGCTGTGCAACTCCATACCCCTTCCTCGGTGTGCACCAGTTCCATGCGCTCGTCGCGCGCGCCGTCGCGCGAATCGGCGTTGTAGCGGTGCAGCAGCGCGAGGATGCCCGGACCGGTAAATTTCGAGTCCAGGCCGTACTGCGGGCAGGCCGCGTAGCACAGCATGCAGTTGATGCAGCCGCTGAACTGCAGGAACTGCTCGAGCTGCGCCGGGGTCTGCAGGTATTCGCCCTGCTCGAGCGTGCGCGGCTCCTTCGGGATGATGTAGGGCTTGATGCTCTCCAGCTTGCCGATGAAGTCGTTGGCGTCGATCACCAGGTCGCGCTCGATCGGGAAATGCGCGAGGGCTTCCACCCGCACCTTGCCGGGATAGAACTCGCGCAGGAACGTCTTGCACGAAAGCTTGGGCACGCCGTCGATCATCATTCCGCAGCTGCCGCAGATCGCCATCCGGCAGGACCAGCGGAAGCTCAGCGTGCCGTCGAGGTAGTCCTTGATGTATTGCAGGCCCTGCAGCACCGACATGTCGTCGGTGAACGGCACTGTGTAGCTCTGCAGGACGGGTGCTTCCTCCTGCTCCGGGCGGTAGCGCAGGACCTCGATCTCGATATTGCGGGTATCAGCCATGGCCGGCTCCCTTTGCCTTGCGGTCCGCTTCGGCTTTTTCGCCCGCCGCGCCGTAGGCCCGCGTGCCCGGCTGCGACTTGGTGATCTTCACGTCCCCGTAGGCGATGCGCGGCGCGCCGGCGCCGGTGTAATTGGCCAGCGTGTGCTTGAGGTAGTTCGCGTCGTCGCGTGTCTCGTACCCGTCGAGGCGCTGGTGCGATCCGCGCGACTCCTTGCGGTTGAGCGCGGAATAAGCCATCGCCTGTGCCACGTCGAGCAGGTATCCGAGCTCGATCGCCAGCAGCCAGTCGGTGTTCCAGGCCCGCGAGTGGTCGTCGATCCTGAGGTTGCGGTAGCGCTCCTTCAGTTCGTCGATCCTGGCGCAGGTGGCGAGCATGTCCGTGCCGAGCCGGTAGATGCCGCAGCCGTCCTCCATGCTCTTGGCCATCTCGGTGCGCAGCACCGCCGTGCGCTCGGTGCCGCCGCTGCCGGTGACAATCGCCAGGGCGCGTTCGCGCGCGGCCTCGGCCTGCTTGTCCAGGGTGTCCGGATTGCTGTTCTGCACCGACTTGGCGTACCGGGCGGCCTCGACGCCGGCCACCTTGCCGAACACGATCAGTTCAGTCAGCGAGTTCGAGCCCAGCCGGTTGGCGCCGTGGATGCCGACGCTCGAGCATTCGCCTACGGAATAGAGGCCGGGAAGAGACGAAGCAGTCCTGCCATCGGCGAGGATTCCGCCCATCGTGTAGTGGACAGCGGGAAGTACTGGAATGGGCGCATGCGCCGGGTCCACGCCGAGGAACTCCTCGGACAATTCGTAGATCTGCGGCAAGCGTTCGCGCAGCTTCTTCTCGCCCAGGTGCCTGAGGTCCAGGTGCACCAC
>JAFEDL010000049.1:18610-27353 GCA_018241645.1 Pseudomonadota bacterium | reverse complement strand
GCCTGGCTCAGCCGGTCGCGCGGCCCCAGTTCCATCGCCTTGTTGCGCGGCGAGGGCTCCGCCGGCCCCAGGCCGTAGTCCTGCAGGTAGCGGTACCCGTCCTTGTTCACGAGGAAGCCGCCTTCGCCGCGGCAGGCTTCGGTGAACAGCAGCCCCGTGCCCGGCATGCAGGTCGGGTGGTACTGGACGAATTCCATGTCGCGCAGCGGCACGCCGTGGCGGTAGGCGAGCGCCATGCCGTCGCCGGTCACGATGCCGCCGTTGGTGTTCTCGCGGAACACCCGCCCGGCGCCGCCGGTGGCGATGATCACGGCGCGGGCCTGGATCAGCCTGAACTCGCCGGTGGCGACCTCGATCGCCACCACCCCCTGCGCCCGCCCGTCCTCGACCACCAGGTCGACGCAGAAGTGCTCGTCGAAGCGCTGGATCGAGGGGTACTTGATCGAGGTCTGGAACAGCGTGTGCAGCATGTGGAAGCCGGTCTTGTCGGCCGCGAACCAGGTGCGCTCGATCTTCATTCCCCCGAACGCGCGCACGTTGGCGCGGCCGTCGTCCTTGCGGCTCCACGGGCAGCCCCAGTGCTCCATCTGCACCATTTCCTCGTGGGCGTGCGCGACGAAGTACTCGACCACGTCCTGCTCGCACAGCCAGTCGCCGCCGCCCACCGTGTCGTTGAAGTGGTGCTCGAGGCTGTCGTCCGGCCGCGTTACCGCGGCGGCCCCGCCCTCGGCCGCCACCGTGTGGCTGCGCATGGGGTAGACCTTGGAGACCAGCGCCACCACCAGCGAGGGGTCGGCCTCCGCCACCGCGATGGCCGCCCGCAGGCCGGCCCCGCCGGCCCCGACGATTGCCACATCCGCCTTGAAAGTTTCCATGCGAGCTTCCTTTGCGGCCGGGCCGCTACATCATCCCCAGCGCCTTCGGCAGCCAGAGCGACATGATCGGAATGTACGTCACCATGACCATGAACACGAGCATCGTGAGCAGCCACGGCCAAACCGCGACGGTGAGCTCGGTGATGCCCATCTTGGTGATGCCGCTGGCCACGTAGAGGTTCAGCCCCACCGGCGGGTGGCACATGCCGACCTCCATGTTGACCGTGATCAGGATGCCGAAATGCACCGGGTCGATGCCCAGCTTCATGGCCACCGGGAACAGGATCGGCGCGGTGATCAGCACGATGGAGGACGGCTCCATCACGTTGCCGGCGAGCAGCAGCAGCAGGTTGACCACCAGCAGGAAGGCGATCGGGCCGAGGCCCTTGCCGATCAGCCAGTCCACCATCATCTGCGGGATCTGCTCCGAGGTCATCAGGAACGAGAACAGCACCGCGTTGGTGATGATGTAGAGCAGCATCGCGCTCATGTTGGCCGAGTCGAGCAGCACCTTGGGCACCTGCCTCAGGCCCATGTCCTTGTAGACGAACACCGCGACGAAGAAGGCGTACACCGCGCTCATCGCGGCGGCCTCGGTGGGGGTGAACACGCCGCTGTAGATGCCGCCGAGCACCACCGCGATCAGCAGCAGGCCCCAGACGCTCTCGCGGAAGGCCCGCAGCCTTTCGCCCCAGGTGGCGCGCTCCATGCGCGGGTAGCCGAACTTGCGCGCCCGGTACCAGGTCACCATCCCCAGCATGAACGCGAGCAGCAGGCCCGGCACCACGCCGGCCATGAACAGCGCGCCTACCGACGTGTTGGTCGACACCGAATACATCACCATCACGATCGAGGGCGGGATCAGGATGCCGAGCGCCCCCGAGGTCGTGATCACGCCCGCGCCGAAGCGCTTGGGGAACCCGGCCTTCACCATCGCCGGCAGGATGATCGAGCCGATCGCCACCACGGTGGCCGGGCTGGACCCCGAGACCGCGGCGAACAGGGCGCAGGCCATGACCCCGGACAGGGCGAGGCCGCCGTGCCAGTGCCCGACCATCGAGGTGGCGAACTTGATCATGCGCCGCGCCACGCCGCCGTGCGTCAGGAAGTTGCCCGCGAGGATGAAGAACGGGATCGCCATGATCTCGAACTTCTCGATCCCGGTGAACAGCTTCAGCGCCACCGACTCGATCGGCACCTGGGTCATCGTGAACAGGAACGTCAGCACCGTGAGGCCAAGGGATATGGAGACCGGCATGCCGGTCAGCATCAGCGCGAACAGCAGCGTGAAGATGATCAGGCCGCTCACCGCGCCGCCCCTTCCTTCAGGTCCTCGGCGCTGACCTCGTCGATCCCTTCCACGTGGCCGTGGTCGTGGCGCGGCAGCGCGCCGGTGCGCAGGAACGTCCATCCCACCTGCAGGAACCGGAAGCACATGAGGTACGAGCCGCAGGGGATCGCGAGGAAGGCGATCCACAGCGGCAGGTCAAGGTCGGGCGAGACCTGGTCGGTGTGCGCGATCTCCCAGACGAACTTCGCGCCCAGCGTGCCGACGACCGCGGTGAAGAAGGCCCCGGAGGCGAGGCCGAACGTCACGAACCAGCCGCGCCGCCGGTCGTCCAGCTGGTTGATCAGCACGTCCACGCCGACGTGGATGCCGGTGCGCACGCCGTAGGCCGCGCCGAATTTCGCCATCCAGATGAACATGTAGATGCACAGTTCCTGCGCCCAGCTCATGTTCACGGTGAGCAGCCAGTCCTGCAGCATCGGCCAGGGGATGCCCGAGGCGTAGCGGTGCACCACCGCGGCGAAGATCACCACCGTGGCGCCGCCCATCAGGAACGCGATGAGCCACTCTTCGAGGTGGTCGAGGACCTTGAGCATCGCGCCTGTCTCGGGTCATGCCTGCCGGTTTGCCCGCTCGTCCGCCTTGCTCAGAGCTTGGCCGGGTCGAAGCCGGTTTCCTTGTAGATCTCCTGGATCGTGTCCTTGCCGATCGAGCCCTCGTGGTCCTTGTGAACCTTCAGCAGGGCCTTCTTCCATGCCTTCTTTTCGTCGGCGGTCAGCGTGATGACCTGGGTCTTGCCCGAGGCCTTGATCTTCGCCAGCGCCTCGTCGTTTTCCTGCTTGGAGATGTCGTTGGCGAACCTGGTGGCCTCCTTCATCGCGGCGTCCAGCGCGGCGCGGATGTCGGGCGGCAGCCCCTCCCAGAACTTCTTGTTCACCACCACCGCATACTCGATCACGCCGTGGTCCGACAGGGTGAAGAACTTCTGCACCTCGTGCATCTTCTGCGTGTACATGTTGGAGGGCGGGTTCTCGGTGCCGTCGACCACGCCGGTCTGCAGCGCCTGGTAGACCTCGGAGAAGGCCATCACCTGCGGCGTCGCGCCGAGCGCGCGCATTTCCGAGTCGAGCACCTTGGAGGACTGGATGCGCATCTTCTGGCCGCGGAAGTCCGCCGGGAGCCTGAGGGCCTTGTTGGCGCTCATGCCCTTGAAGCCGTTGTCCCAGTAGGCGAGCCCCAGGATCCCCTTGCCTTCGAGCTTCTTGAACAGCGACTGGCCGATGCGGCCCTGGGTGATGTTGTGCAGCTCGTCCACGTTGTCGAAGATGTAGGGCAGGTCGAACAGCTCGAACTCGCGCGCGCCCAGGGGCCCGAACTTGGACACCGAGGGCGCCAGCATCTGCACCGAGCCCAGCTGGAGCATCTGCAGCTCCTCGCCGTCCTTGTACAGCTGGCTGTTCGGGTAGACCTCGACCTTGACCCTGCCGTTGGTGGACTTCTCGGCCAGCTCCTTGAACTTCAGCGCCCCCTTGCCCTTGGGCGTCTCGGCCGCGACCACGTGGCTGAACTTGATGACGATGGGCTGCTGCGCGTGCGCGGCAGCCATTGAAAATGCGACGGACAGGGCCGCCAGCGCGATGCGAAGTGACATTGAATCCTCCCCAGGGCTCGATGATTTGTGCGTCCAACATAGGCCTGGCGCGGCGAAGGAGGTTGATCCACGTCAAATCCGGGCGCATGAGCGCGGCGCAGGGTCCCGCGTTGTTCCGCTGCCTAGCCTGACGCGATCCTGTAGCGGATCACGTCGCCGCGCGACTCCGCCCCGGCGAAATCCTCGGACAGCCCGATGGCCCCGCTGCCGTGAAGCTCGACCTCCCCGCTGCAGGCCATCGCCTGGGTAGCCCCGTCGGGGCGCAGCGAAGTGCCGGTGCGGCTGAGGTTCTTCAGGCGCGGCGCGGCGCCGGCGGGCCAGGCGACCTGCGCGTGGGAGCGCGACACGTACTTCGATTCGAGGACGATCGCGTTCTCGCGCGACCTGCCGATGACGATTTCGGCCACGCCGGGCGAGAACCGGTAGTCCTTGCCGGCATGGCTGAGGACCAGGGTCGGCTTGGGCGCCGGCGCCGGCTTCGCGGCTGCCGCCTGCACTTTGCTGCGCGGCTGCGGCCCTGCGGCGCACTCCAGCAACCGGTCGGCCGACACCGCTTCGGCGATCGGGTATTCGTACTCGCGCAGCGCCGCGAGGCAGGCCAGCAGTTCCTCGTGCGTGGGCGAGAGCTTGCGCAGGTCCTCGAGCAGCGCGTCCTCGAGCCTGCTGCGGAAGAATCGGTGCGGCTCGGCGCGCGCGAGCCGGTTCGCCCATAACAGGCCGGCTATGAAGAGCGCGATGAAGCCGAAGCCGACCCACGCATCCGCCGACTTCGGCAGCAGGCGGCCGGCGAGGTAGACAAACGCGAACGGCACGACCAGGCTGCCGGCCAGCGCAAGCACGGCGGGCAGGTCGTAGCGGGCGCCGGCCAGGTAGCGCTGCAGCAGGTTGTGGTTGTAGCGGAGGAAGGGTTCGCGCACCGCGTTCATGCGCCGCCATGCCGCAAGCGCCGCGTCGTTGCCGGCGAGCAGCTTGGGGTTGGTCTTCCTGACCAGCTCGATGAGGTCGGCGTTCTTGTCCTGCTCGAAGGCCGGGTAGTCGGTGATCTCCACCCCGAAGCGCAGCTCGCACCTGCGGCAGACGCCGTCGTAGCCGAGCAGGCGCCCCCGGCCGAGCGGGACGTAGAACAGGTGCGAGGTCCTGCCCACGCGCAGGACCTTCACGGCGCGCACGTCCCGGCACGTCGCGCAGTACTCGGCGACGTAGCCCAGCTTCTTCTCGGTGTTCTGCTCCCCCCAGATCAGGAACACTGCGCGCCTCCCCGGCTATCCCGCGCCGAGATTAGCACGCAGGCGCCCGGGCCCGGAATCCCGGGTCAGGGATCGACGAACGGCCCGATGCTGGCGCGCGCAAAGGCGGGGCGGGCCTGGATGGCCGCCCACCACCCGGCCACGCGCGGGTGGGCGGAGGGCGCCACCTGGTCGGGCGCGATCTCCTCTTCGATGCGCTTCACGAACGGCACCACGGCGATGTCCGCGATCGTGTAGCGGCTGCCGGCCAGCCACGCGGTCTTGCCGAGGGCGGCCTCCATGCGGTCCAGTAGTTCGACGAGCTTGGCGCGCGCGCCGGCGCGTTCCTCCTCGGTATAGGGCCGGCGCGCCACGCGCAGCCATGCCTCCCGCCTTTCCTTGCTCGGGATCTTCTCCAGGTGCGCCTCGAGTTCGGCGTCGGTCCATTTCTCGGCGACCTTCTGCAGGTCGTGGCGCCAGTTGAAGATGATCAGGTTGTGGATGCGCTCGTCGACGTGCCGGACCCAGTTGCGCATCGCGGCGCGGTCGTAGGCGTTGTCCGGGGACAGGGGCGGGTCGGGGAAGACCTCGTCGAGGTACTCGCAGATGGTGCCGCTCTCGTACAGCGGCCGGCCGTCGTGGATCAGCGCCGGGATCACCCCGTTGGGGTTGATCTTCAGGTATTCGGGCGAGTGGTGCTCCATCTTCGCCAGGTCGACGACGTGGCCCTCGTAGGCGAGGCCCTTCTCCTCGAGGCAGAGGCGCACGCGGCGCGAGGCGCTGGAGCGCCAGGCATGGTGGAGCACGAGCATCGGGTCCTCCCGGGATGTACTGTTACCGGTACAAAATTGGCCTGCGATCCGCTCCTGGCGCGGACTTCAGGAATGAAAGTCTCGAATTCAGGGCCTGGGAGCCGGCTCCGCCGTCCACCCGCCGCCCAGCGCCTTCATCAGGTCCACGCTCGCCGCCAGCCGCGCCTGGCGGTTGCGCACGAAGGCGAGCTCGGCGTCGTTGGCGCTGCGCTGCGCGTCGAGCACCTCGAGGTAGGCCGAGTAGCCAGCTTCGTAGCGCAGCCGCGACAGGCGCAGCGTGCGGCGCGAGGCATCGACGCGCGCCTGGTAGTCGGCTTCGGCCGCCGCGGACTGCTGCGCGTTGCTGAGCGCGTCGGCGACTTCGCGGAACCCGGTCTCGATGCTCTTCTGGTAGCCGGCGACGGCCTGCCGCTCGCGGGCGATCGCCGCGTCGGTGCGCGCCCGGAACCGCCCCGCATCGAAGATCGGCAGCGACAGCGCGAAGCCCAGCGACCAGATGTTCGAGGTTCCCTGGATGAGCGAGGACAGGGCCTTGCTCTCCCAGCCGTCGGATCCCGTGAGCGAGATGGTCGGCAGCATCGCCGCCTTCGCCACGCCGATCTGGGCGTTGGCGGACACCAGCGCCTGCTCGGCCTGGCGAATGTCGGGGCGCCGCTCGATCAGCGCCGAGGGCAGGCCGGCGGGCGGCAGCGGGGGCACCGGCAGCGCAAGCAGGTCGCCGCCGTCCAGCGCGAGGTCCAGCCGCCCGGTGAGCGTGCCCAGCTGGTGCTCGGCCAGCGACCGTTGGCGCTGCAGGTCCTTCAGCTGGGCGGCGCTGTCGGCGCGCGCGCTCTCGGCCTGCGAGAGGTCCAGGTCGGAGGCGATCCCGCCGCGCGCGCGGCGGCGCACGTAGTCGAGCGCCTCCTCGCGGCTGGTGAGGGTCTGCCGGGTGACGGCCACCTGCGCGTCCAGCGAGCGCAGCGAGAAATACGCCTGCGCGGTGAGCCCGGCCAGAGATAGCGCCACCACGTCCTTCGCATAGCGCGTGGCCAGCGCCTGCGCGCGCACCGACTCGACCCCGCGCCGCAGCCTGCCCCAGAAGTCGAGCTCGAAAGCGGTCGACGCGCTGAGGCGCACGTTGTTGCGCACCGCCGGGACGGTGCCAGGCAGCGGCGTGGCCAGGGTGGAGCTGATGCGCGAGCGCGTGGGCACCGCGTTGAGGTCGACCTGC
This sequence comes from Pseudomonadota bacterium, assembly GCA_018241645.1. Lineage (GTDB taxonomy): Bacteria > Pseudomonadota > Gammaproteobacteria > Burkholderiales > SG8-39 > SZAS-79. The sequence continues at coordinate 20,291 of JAFEDL010000049.1, read as the reverse complement.
GGAAGGAAAGTGGCGTTCGCCTCGCGCAGGTTCGCGTCGGCCTCCTCGATGCGCGCCACCGCGATGCGGATGTCGCTGTTCCTGTCCAGCGCGAGGGCAACGAGTTCGTTCAGCTTGGCGTCGCGGTACAGCGTCCACCAGTCGGCGCGCAGCGGGGCCGCCTGCGCGTCGCCGGCCGCGCCGGGACCCGGGTAGGCGCCCGGCAGCTCGTAGGACGGCCGCTGGTAGTCGGGCCCGACCGGCGCGCAGCCGGCGAGCACGGCGACCCCGAGGAGGCAGGCGCGCAGGTTCATGGGCGCTTCCTCGCGCGCGAGAGCAGCACGAAGAACAACGGCACGAACAGCGTAGCAATGAAGGTCGCGGCGAGCATCCCGCCGAACACGCCGGTGCCCATCGAGCGGCGCGCGGCGGCACCGGCGCCGGTGGCATACACGAGCGGCACGACAGCGAGCACGAAGGCGAGCGAGGTCATCACGATCGGGCGGAAGCGCAGGCGCGCCGCCTCGATCGCGGCATCGAGCGCGCTGAGGCCCTCGGCCTGCCTTTGCGCGGCGAACTCCACGATCAGGATCGCGTTCTTGGCCGCGAGCCCGATCAGCGTGAGCAGGCCGATCTGGAAGTAGATGTCGTTGCTCATGCCGCGCAGCAGCACGGCCACCAGCGCCCCGAGCACCGCGAACGGCACCGAGAGCAGCACGGCGAACGGCAGCGACCAGCGCTCGTACTTCGCGGCGAGGATCAGGAACACCGTGAGCAGCGCGATGCCGAACGCGAACTGCGAGGCCTTGCCCACGCGCCGCTCCTGGAAGGCCTGCCCGGCCCACTCCAGGGCATAGCCGGCGGGCAGGACCTTCGCCGCCACCTCTTCTACCGCGGCAATCGCCTGCCCGGAACTCACCCCAGGATTGCCGTTGCCGAGGAGCTTGGCCGCGACGAACCCGTTGAAGCGGTCGAACTGCTCGGCCCCGACGCTCGACTTCACGCGCAGGAAGCTCTTCAGGGGCAGCATCTCGCCGCTGGTGGCGGAGCGCACGTAGACCGCGCCGAGGTCCTCGGGCTTCAACCGGTAGACGGCCTCGGCCTGGATCTGCACGCGGAACGTCCGGCCGAACTTGTTGAAGTCGTTGACGTAGAGCGACCCCATGGTGCCCTGCAGCGCGTCGAAGATGTCGTTGACCGGGACGCCCAGCGACAGGGCTTTCTCGCGGTCGACCTCGACGAACAGCTGCGGGACCGTGGGGCGGAAGAAGCTGTTGATGCCGGTGAGCTGGGGGTGCTTGCGCAGCTCGGCGCTGAAGTCCTGCAGCACCGCGGCGAGTTTCTTCGGGTCGCCGTCGGCGCGGTTCTGCACGTAGGCCTCGAACCCGGCCGCGGTGCCGAGGCCCCGGATCGGGGGCGGGTTGAAGAGCAGGGCGAGGCCGTCGCGCATGGGCGCGGTCTTCTGCGCGCCCCAGGCGATCAGGTCGTACGATGTGATCGGGCGCTCGTCCCACGGCTTGAGCGTGACGAACATCGTGCCGGCGTTGGTCTTGTTGCCGCCGCCGATCAGGTCGAAGCCGCTGATGGAGAACACGTGCTCCACCGACGGATTCTGCAGCAGCACCTCCTGCACCCCGGCGCCGAAGCGCCCGGTGCGCCCCAGCGTCGCCCCGTCCGGCAGCACCATGGCGCCGTACAGGAA
>JAFEDL010000049.1:0-18479 GCA_018241645.1 Pseudomonadota bacterium | reverse complement strand
GCGGTCAGCGCCGCGAAGCCGCGGTTGAACGGCCGGAAGATCCGCGCCTCCTTGTGGGAGGGCCGCAGCAGCAGGGCGCACAGCGCGGGCGTGAGCGAGAGGGCCACCAGCCCCGAGATCACGACCGAGACGGCCACGGTCACCGCGAACTGCTGGTACAGCCGCCCGGCGATCCCGCCGAGGAAGGCCACCGGCACGAACACCGCGCACATCACCAGCACGATGGCCACCACGGCGCCCGACACCTCGCGCATCGCCTCGATCGCCGCGTCCATCGGCGCGAGGTTGCGCTCGGCCATCAGCCGCTCGACGTTCTCGAGCACCACGATCGCGTCGTCCACCACGATGCCGACGGCGAGGACCATCGCGAACAGCGTGAGCGTGTTGATCGAGAAGCCGAAGGCGTACAGGCCGGCGAATGCGCCGACCAGCGACACCGGCACGGCGATGATCGGGATCAGCGTCGCGCGCCAGTTCTGCAGGAACACGAACACCACCAGCAGCACCAGGAACGCGGCCACCAGCAGCGTGTGGATCACCTCGTTGATCGAGGCGATCACGAAGCGCGTGGTGTCGAACGGCACCAGGTAGGTCACGCCCTGCGGGAAGTTCTTCGACATCCCGGCCATGGCCGCGCGCACGGCGTCGGCGACCTTGAGGGCGTTGGCGCCCGACTGCAGGAAGATCGCCGTGCCGATGGTGGGCTTGCCGTCCACGGTGACGAACTGGTCGTAGGTCTGCGCGCCCAGCTCCAGGCGCGCGACGTCCTTCAGGCGCAGCACGCCGCCGGGGCCGTTGGAGCGCAGGATGATGTTGCCGAACTCCTCCGGCTCCACCATGCGGCCCTGCGCGGTCACCGTGTAGACCAGTGCCTGGTCGGCGGGGGCGGGCTCCTGGCCGATCTTGCCCGCGGCGTACTGCGCGTTCTGCGCGCGGATCGCGGCCGCCACGTCGGTGGTGGTGACGCCGAGCTGCGCCATGCGGTCCGGTTTCAGCCACACGCGCATCGAGTAGTCGCGCGCGCCGAAGATGGTCGCGTCGGCCACGCCGGGCACGCGCCGCAGCGCGTCCAGCACGTTGACGGTGATGTAGTTGGACAGGAACAGCGTGTCGTAGCGCGGGTCGGTGGAGCTCACCGCGACGGCCATCAGGATGTCGGTCGAGCGCTTCTGCACGATCACGCCGGTGCGCCGCACCTCGTCGGGCAGGCGCGGCAGCGCGATCTGCACCCGGTTGTTGACCTGGATGGTGGCGTTGTTCACGTCGGTGCCGACCTCGAAGGTGGCCGTGATGGTGAGCACGCCGTTCGAGGCCGAGGCCGAGTTGAAGTACAGCAGGCCTTCGACGCCCGAGAGCTGCTCCTCGATCGGCGCCGCCACCGTGCGGGCGAGCGTCTCGGCGCTGGCGCCCGGGTAGCTCGCGGTGATCGTGACGGTCGGCGGGGCGATCTCGGGGTACTGCGCCACCGGCAGGATCTGCGATGCGATCAGGCCGGCGAGCGTGATGACGATCGCGATGACCGCGGCGAAGATCGGCCGGCTGATGAAGAAGCGTGACATGCGCGCGTTACTTTTTCGCGGCGGCGTCGGATGCCGCCGCAGGCGCGGCGGCGGGGGGCTTGGCCTCGGTGACCGGCGTGCCCGGGCGGATCTTGAGCAGGTTGTCCGCGATCACCCGGTCGCCGGCCTTGAGCCCGCCGAGGATCAGCCAGTCCGATCCCACCCAGTCGCCGAGCTGCACCGGGCGCAGCGCGGCCTTGCCTTCCGGGTCGACCACGAAGACCAGCGCCCCCTTCTCGGTCTGCAGCACCGCGGGCTGCGGCACGAGGAACACGTTGTCGCGCTCGCCGGCGACGAGCTGCACGCGCACGAACTGGCCCGGCAGCAGGACCTGCTTCGCGTTGTCGAACTCGGCGCGCAGCTGCTGGGTGGCCAGGCGCGGGTCGATCTGGTTGGCCGTGAAATTCAGCCGTCCCTTGCCCGGGTAGGCGCTGCCGTCGGGCAGCCTGAGCGCCAGTTCGGTGCCGGCGCCCCGGGCGAGGCGCCCGCCCGGCAGCTTGGCGAGGTCCGATTCGGACAGGCTGAAGCGGACCCAGATCGGGTCCACCTGGTAGATGCTGGTGAGCAGGCTGTCGGCGCCCGTGGAGATCAGGCTGCCCTCCGACCGTGCCGCGCGCCCGCTTGCGCCTGCCACCGGCGCGGTCACCAGCGTGTAGGACAGGTTCAGCTCGGCCTGCTTCACGTTCGCCTCCGCGGCCTGCAGCGTGGCGTCGGAGAGCTTCGCGGTCGAGGTCGCGTCGTCGTACTCCTTCTGGCTGATCGCCTTCTCGCGCGCGAGCTCTTTCAGGCGGCCGGATTCGCGCTTCGCCTGCTCGTTGCGCGCGCGCTCCTGCGCGAGCTGGGCGCGGGCCTGCGCCAGGGCGATCTCGTACGGCGCGGGGTCGATCTGGAACAGGGGCTTGCCCGCCGCCACGATCTCCCCCTCGTTGTACAGGCGCTTCAGCAGGATGCCGGAGACCCGCGCGCGGACCTCGACTTCCTTGGAGCCTTCCACCTGGCCGACGACGTCGAGGCGCACCGGCACGCGCTGCGGCTGCACCTGGACGATCCGCGCCTGGACCGGGCCGGGCGCGGGCGCGGGCCCGGGGGCGCCCTTGCCGCAGGCGGAAAGCAGCGCGGCGCAGGCGAGGATGGCAATCGCGCGAAGACGATCGCTCAGGTGTGATCGGGACGGCATGGGCGGGGATCCGGACGGCAGGGAATCAGCGCGGAATTGTACTTGGAGAAATCCCCTCCCAGCACCCGGGAAACGTTGCTGGTTTGTAATGCCCTAATCCTGTGCGTAGGGGCGCGTCACGCTGAGGCGCACCGTGAGGCCGGCGTCGATCGCGATGCGCACCAGAGCCTCGAGGCTGAACGCCTGCGCGGTGCCGGTCTGCAGCTGGTGCAGCCGCGCGCGCGACAGGCCGAGCTCCTCGGCGAGTTCGCCCTGCTTCATGTCGTAGTGCTCGAGCCGGGCACGGATGGCGGCGAGCGTCTGCTTGCGCATTGCGAGTACGGGATCGGCGGCCATGGACGTCCTCCTCGGGGTGGATGTACTGGTAACGATACACCAATTGCCCGGAGAGCGGCTCCAGTGCTTGGGTTTGAGAACTAAAAGCGGAGAATTCAGGCTGCGCTAGTTCGTTCTTAGGGATGAACGGACCCCAAGCGCGCTCTACCTGATTGGATCAAGCCGCCTGTAACACACGTGGCATTTCGTCGTATATCCGACCATTTAGGGCACGACCGGTGAGGTCTTTGCGCACTCCACCCCATTGCTTGAAGAAGAATGGCACCTTAGCGGCACGGCACTGACGCAAAATCGAATTGACCCATTGCTTTTGCATGGGTCGCGCCTTTGGGCCGGATTCGCCGCCGACGATCGCCCAATGGATGCCTTGGAGCGGAAGATTGTCTAGCGGCCCGATTAGGGGCTCGAGTGACAGGAACCGAACAGCGGCGGGCGTAGCCTGCAAATCGGCGACGCGGTGCACGACACGCGAATCCTCAACGCTGACGCCCATCCAGACGTTTTTTGGCCAAGGTAGGTAAGGCGCGAACTCGGCTAGTCGCTCGCTGCGCTTGGTTAGTACTTGGAAGGTGTGGTGGGGGCAATCGCGCATCGTTGCGAATACACGTTGGATGTAGGCGAGCGGGATGTCGTCGTGAAACAGGTCGCTCATCGAGTTCACGAACACCACTCGCGGTTGGCGCCAGCTGCGCGGTACATCCACTAGGTCTGGATGCAGCGTTACCGTGAAGCCATTTCGATAGCGGTCGGACCCCATGGCGATAAGGCGTTTTGCCATACGCTCGGCATAGCAATGCTTGCAACCTTGACTGATCTTGGTGCACCCCGTAACGGGGTTCCAGGTCATTTCAGTCCATTCGATATTTGATTTTGTTGCCATATTCTTTCGATCCGCTATCGCGTACGTGCCAAATGCGCTGCAATCTTCAATGCGGTGGTTCCCCCTTTTGGGTTGCCCGCCGCGAAGCACAATGCATACATTGGTGATTTATTCGAATTGTAGAGAACGAGAGGCTTTTCGACTACATGCGGAAAGACTGTTCGAAGGCGTTCAATGAAGAACTCGAGAATCTCGTCAGCTCCCGCGATCTTGATCACTGAATCTCGGCGTTCGCCGAAGAGATCAACCTCGGAGCGCTTGCTGTAAATCCGCTTGACCCAGTCAGTTGTTCCGAAGACACGCGTGAGTACGAGTCCCCAACCTTTTTCTGGCAATACGTCATTCGGCATCATTCGATTCGCACCGATTGCGAATGGGAAAAGCACCCAAAGGTCGATGGCCTTCGTGTTGGCAATTGCTTGAATGGTCTTCCATTCGACGCTCATGCCGTAGGGATCAAGGAAGACTACAGCTCGGCTACTGCGCCAATCTTCGGTGGCGCACCATTTTTGTAGCCATACGTTTGCGTCTTCCTGAACCAACTCGCAGTGTTCTTTGAGACTTGGGAAATCGCGTTCGACGACTGTCCTCAATGCACCAATGTGTGATGCCTTGCTATCGATAAAGACGTATCGATGAAACTGTTGGTCGAGGGAGAGTGCGATACGAGCGCTGCCAGACTGGAACTGCTTCGTCTCGTCGCTGTAACCGAAGAGGTGCTCCGCGTCCGAATTGCGATTTGATCGTTCGCCTGTGCCTGCAAACGCATCGACGTAGATGGTTCGCAGTTTCCGCGCAGATTCATTCGCATGGAAGATCACCTGATACTGGACAAGGTACGCCCTGAGCGCTGCCAATTTACGCTCGGTCCACGATCCGCCAAAACGGTGGGATGGCATCTACTTCCTCTCAGACGGCGCCATGGGCGGGCGCTCGACGGGTGTATACTGTAAAGTTATACAGTAACTGCCGCGAATTTGCAATCGTCCATTCGCCGCCATTTGCACTATCGACCTAAGCTAGTGCGAGCCAAGATCAGCGGTGCCGTTACAGCGGAATTCTAAAGAGTTTTCGAGTTTTGGAAACTAGAATTATTTGTAGAATGTATCGGGAGCGATACACAGATTGACGGCTCGGCGGCTGCAGCGCTCGGGTTTGCGAAATGAAAGTGCGCAATTCGGGTCGGCTATACCCCCAGGTAGCGGTGCCAGAGCCCGTGGTCCGCATCCAGCTCCGCGGACGTACCTTGCCAGGCCACCCGGCCGCGCTCGATGATGGTGTGGCGATCGGCGAGCTGGATCAATCGCTCGACATATTTGTCGATCACCAGGATGGTCTGGCCAGCGTTGCGCAACGCGGCTAGGCACGTCCAGATCTCCTCGCGGATCAGGGGCGCCAGGCCTTCGGTTGCCTCGTCCAGGATCACGAGGTGCGGGTTGGTGACTAGCGCCCGGCCGATGGCAAGCATCTGCTGTTCGCCGCCTGAGAGCTGGTTACCCATGTTGCCGGTGCGCTCGGCCAAGCGAGGGAACAAGCGGAACACCTTGTCCACCGTCCATGGGTCGGCGCTGCCGCTGCGGTTGCTGACAAAGGCCACCAAGTTCTCGCGGACAGTGAGGTTCGGGAAGATCTGTCGGCCTTCCGGCACCAAGGCGATTCCGGAGCGCGCGATGCGGTCTGATGCCACACGCTCGATCCTCCTGCCGCGAAACTCGATGCTGCCGCGGCTCGCGGGGGTGAGGCCCATGATCGAACGGACTGTGGTGGTCTTGCCCATGCCGTTACGGCCGAGCAGCGTGACTACTTCGCCCGTACGAATTTCAAGGTCAATGCCAAACAGGACCTGACTCTGGCTGTAGGCAGTTTCGAGGCCCGCGATCCTAAGGAGCGTTTCGTTCAAGTTGGCACCTCGTCGCCGAGATAGGCGCGTCGGACATCGGCGTCGGCGCGGATCTCGGCCGGCGTCCCGGTGGCGACGATGGCGCCGTTCACGAGCACCGAGATGCGGTCGGCCAGCCGGAACACGGCGTCCATGTCGTGCTCCACCAGCAGCACGGACACCGTTGCGCGCAGGCGCTCGATCAGGCCGATCATGCGCTGCGACTCGTCCGGGCCCATGCCGGCCATGGGCTCGTCGAGCAGCAGCAGCCTGGCGTTCGTCGCAAGGGCCAGGCCCACTTCGAGGCAGCGTTGCTCGGCGTGCGCGAGGCTGCCGGCGGCGGCGTCGAGCCGGTCGCCAAGGCCCACCTGCGCGGCGATGCGGCCGGCTTCTTCCGCCAACGCGGTCTCCGCCGCCACGGGTCGCCAGAACGCGAGGCTGGACCCGCTGCGCGCCTGCACCGCGAGCGACAGGTTGTCGCGCACGCTGAACCTGCGGAAGATGCTCGTGATCTGGTAGCTGCGCGCGAGTCCCGCCCGGACGCGGCCGTGCTGCGGCATTGCGGTGATGTCGGCGCCGCCGAACAGGATCCGGCCCGCATCCGGGGCCAGGCTGCCGGAGAGTTGCGCGATCAGCGTGGTCTTGCCCGCGCCGTTCGGCCCGATCAGCGCGTGGATCTCGCCCGGCGCGACTTCGAGGGTCACGCCGTCGGTGGCGACGATGCCGCCGAAGTGCTTCTCCAGCCCGTCGACGCGGAGCAGGGCTTCAGCCATCTTTCCCGCGCCTGAAGAGCCCGGCTATGCCCTGCGGCGCGTAGAGCACCACCGCGAGCATGGCGACGCCGACGCCGAGGAGGGAATGCTGCTGGTAGTCCGGGTAGAGCGCGGCGAGCCACGCGAACTTGTGGTTGGCCAGCACCTCCTCCAGCCCGAGCAGGCCGATCGCGCCGAACACCCCGCCGTACAGGTGGCCGACGCCGCCGAGGATCACCATGATCATCAGCTTGCCGGACTCGGTCCAGTGCAGGATGCCCGGGTTCACGTAGCTGTTCTGGTTGGCGAGCAGCGCGCCGGCGAGGCCGCCCAGCGCGCCGGCCAGCACGAACGCGATCAGCTTGTAGCGCAGCGTCGGGTAGCCGATCGCCTCCATGCGCGATTCGTTCTCGCGGATCGCCTGCACCACGCGGCCGAAGCGCGCGTTGACCAGGCGCGAGACCAGGAACAGCGCCGCCACGAGGATGGCCAGCACGACGTAGTAGAAGGTGGCGTCGTCCTTCAGGTCCAGGCCGAAGCCGAGCGTGGCGCGCTGCGTGAGGGTGAGGCCCTCGTCGCCGCCGTACGCCTTCATGGAAACCGTCAGGTAGTAGATCATCTGCGCGAAGGCCAGCGTGATCATGATGAAGTACACGCCGCGCGTGCGCAGCGAGATCGCGCCGATGGCCAGCGCCAGCAGGGCCGGCACCGCCATCGCCAGCGGCCAGCCGATCCACGCGCTGGGCATTCCTTCGGCGATCATTATCGAGGCGGTGTAGGCGCCCGCGCCGACGAACGCGGCGTGGCCGAAGGAAATCATCCCGCCGTAGCCGAGGATCAGGTTCAGGCTGGTGGCGGCCAGCGCATAGACCAGGATCCGGCTCGCCATCGTCACGTAGTAGGTCTGGTCGATGGCCTGCATCGCAAGCGGGAACGCGATCGCGAGCAGCAGCACGCCGACGGTGAGGGCGCGGCGCATCGCGCTAGCCACGCGCCGGGAACAGGCCCTGCGGCCGCCAGAACAGCACCCCGGCCATGACCACGTAGATCAGGATCGACGCGAGCGCCGGGCCGATCGCGCCGGCGAAGGCCGGCGAGATGAACTCGCGCAGGAGGTGCGGGATGAACGCGCGGCCCACGGTGTCTACCATGCCGACCAGCACGGACCCGACCAGCGCGCCGCGGATCGAGCCGATGCCGCCGATCACGATCACCACGAAGGCGAGGATCAGGATGTTCTCGCCCATGCCCACCTGCACCGCGAGGATGGGACCGAGCATGGCGCCGGCGATCGCGCACAGCGCGGCGCCGAACCCGAACACCAGCGTGAAGAGTTTCCTGATGTCCACGCCCATGGCCATCGCCATCTCGCGGTTCGAGGCGCCGGCGCGCACCAGCATGCCGATGCGCGTCTTCGCGACGACGAAATACAGCAGCAGCGCCACTGCGAGGCCCACGCCGATGATCAGCAGCCGGTAAGCGGGGTACGGCATGCCGGGCAGCAGTTGCACCGGCCCGGCCAGCGCCTCGGGCGCCGACAGCGGCATGTCCGTGCCCCAGACCATGCGCACGAGCTCGTTGATGATCAGGATCAGCGCGAACGTGGCGAGCACCTGCGACAGGTGGTCGCGCGCGTACAGGGTCCTCAGCACCGAGACTTCGAGCAGCATGCCCACCGCAGCCGCGGCGGGGATGGCGAGCAGCACGCCGAGCGCGAACGACCCGGTGGCCTGCACGAGCGTGGCGGCGAGGAAGGCGCCGACCATGTAGAGCGAGCCGTGCGCGAGGTTGATCATGTCCATGATCCCGAATACGAGCGTGAGGCCCGCGGCGAGCAGGAACAGCATCAGGCCGAACTGCAGGCCGTTCAGCGACTGCTCGAGGATCAGGATCAGGGACATGGCTTAAATGAAAAGGGCGGGGCTTGCGGCCCCACCCTCGGTCCAGCGGGGAGGTCTGAGGAGGGGCGGCAGCCCCTCTTCTCGTCGCGAATTATTTCATGGGGCAGTCTTGCACGTACGCGTCGCCGTGGTCCTTGAAGACCGTGCCGAGCGTCTTGTTCACCAGTCGCCCCTGCGTGTCGCGGCCGACCACGCGCAGGTAGTAGTTCTGGATCGGGTACTGGTTGGTGTTCAGCTTGAACGGGCCGTGGGTGGACTCGAACTTGGCGCCCTTGAGGGCCTTGCGCAGGGCTTCCTTGTCCTCGACCTTGCCCTTGAGGCTCTTCACCGCGGCGTCGATCATCAGCGCGGTGTCGTAGCCCTGGGCGGCGAACACCGAGGGCAGGCGCTTGTATTCCTTCTCGAACTCGGCGACGAACTTCTTGTTCACCGCATTGTCGAGGTCGAGCGCCCAGTGGGCCGTGTCGATCAGGCCCAGCATCGAGTCGCCCACGGGCCGGATCACGTCCTGGTCGGAGCCGAAGCCCGGGGTGATCAGCTGGATGTCCTTGGACAGGCCGGCGGCGACGAACTGCTTGATGAAGTTGATGCCCATGCCGCCGGGCAGGAAGATGTACAGGGCATCGGGCTTGGCGGCGCGCACCTGCGCGAGCTCGGCCGCGTAGTCGAGCTGGCCGAGCTTGGTGTAGACCTCGTCGGCGATCTTGCCCTTGTAGTAGCGCTTGAAGCCGGCGAGCGAGTCCTTGCCGGCCTGGTAGTTCGGCGCGATCAGGTAGGTGCTCTTGTAGCCCTTGTCGGTGGCGTGCTTGCCGGCGGCCTCGTGGTAGGCGTCGTTCGGCCACGAGGTCACGAAGAACCAGGGGTTGCACTGCTTGCCGGCCAGCGGCGAGGGCGCCGCGTTGGGGCTCACGTACGGGATCTTGGCGTTGAACGCCTCGGGCACCGCCGCCAGCATGATGTTCGAGAACACGATCCCGGTCAGGATGTCGACCTTGTCGAGGCGGATGTATTTTTCGGCCAGCTGCTTGGCCACTTCGGGCTTGAACTGGTCGTCGCCGACGGTCAGCTCGACCGGCAGGCCGCCGAGCTTGCCGCCGTTGTGCTTGATCGCCATGGTGAAGGCGTCGCGGATGTCGACGCCGAGCGCGCCCGCGGGGGTGGACAGCGTGCTGATGAAGCCGATCTTGAGCTTGTCGGCGGCCGATGCGGGAAATGCGGCGGCAAATGCCACCGCCGAGCCCGCTGCAATTGCAATCAGTTGACGCTTCATGGAACCCCCTGGTGGATCGGAACGGATTGATTCTACCGGGTTTCCCCGTTTTGGCGCGCCGCCTCGTAGAGCGGCAGCACGCGCGGCAGGTTGGCCTCGATCTCCCTGATGCGGGTGGCGTGGGCCGGGTGGGTGGAGAGGAACTGGGGCGGCTGCTTGCCTCCCAGTTCGGACATCTTTCGCCAGACGTTGGCCGCGGCGCGCGGGTCGTACCCGGCCCGCGCGGCAAGCTCCATGCCCACCAGGTCGGCGTCCGTCTCGTGGCGGCGCGAGAACGGCAGGGAAATCGCCAGGTCGCTGGCCTGCGCGAGCATGGAAGTCGACATCTGCCCGAGGTTGAGGAGCGCGGCCGCGACGCTCACGCCGACGTTCTTCAGCACCTGCTCGGACATGCGCGCGCGCCCGTGCTCGAGCAGCGCGTGCGCCACCTCGTGGCCCATGATCACCGCGACCTCGTCGTCGGTGAGCTTGAGCGCGCTGATGATCCCCGAATAGAACGCGATCTTGCCCCCGGGCATGCAGAACGCGTTCACGGTCCGCGAGTTGATGAGGTTCACTTCCCAGCGCCAGCGCTGCGCGTCGGGATTGAAGCGGGCCGCCGGGGGGATGAGCCGGCGCGCGATCGCTCGCAGCCGCTCCACCTGCTGCCGGTCGGTGTTCAGCGCGCCCTGCTGCGCCGCCGCGCGCATCAGCTGGCTGTACTGCTGCCCGGCCGAGTTTTCCACCGTGGACTTGGGCAGCAGGAGCAGGCGGCTCTTCTGTACGTCCACGCCTTCGTGCGGCGGGGCTTCTGCCGCCCGGGCGGGGCCGGCGAGGCACAGCGCTGCAAGCAGCGCGGCAAGTACGGCTTGCTTCACAGGGAGTCGAAGTACGCGGTCATCTTCGCGCGCATCGCGGCGTCCGGCAGGGCGCCCGCGCCCCCCGCCATGTTGTCGAGCATGTGCTCGGGCTTGCCCGTCCCCGGGATCGCGCAGGTCACGGCGGGGTGGGAGACGATCCATTTCAGGAAGAACTGCGCCCAGCTCGCCGCGCCGAACTCGCGCGCCCAGTCCGGCAGCGCCTTGCCGCGCACGCGGCGGAACAGGGCCCCTTCGGCAAACGGCCGGTTGACGATCACCGCCACCTTCTTTTCCTGCGCCAGCGGCAGGATGCGGTCCGCGGACTCGCGCTCGGCCAGCGAGTAGTTGACCTGCAGGAAATCGTATTTCCCGGTCTTCAGCCAGCGCTCCACGTCGGCGTAGGCGGAGCTCGTGTAGTGCGTGATGCCCAGGTATCGCACGCGGCCCCGGGCTTTCCAGTCTTCGAGCGTCTTCGTATGCACGGCGGTATCGACGAGGTTGTGCACCTGCATGAGGTCCATGCGGGCCACGCGCAGGCGCCTGAAGGAGGTTTCCATCTGCCGGATCCCTTCTTCCCTGCCGCTGGTCCAGACCTTGGTGGCGACGAAAAGTTTCGCGGCCAGGCCCAGTTCCGCAACCAGGTCGCCGGTGACCGACTCGCTCGAGCCGTACATCGGCGAGCTGTCGATCACGCGGCCGCCCGACCGGGAGAATGCGCGCAAGACTTCCTTGAGTGCCCCGCGCGCCGCCGCATCTGCGCCGACGTCGAAGGTCTGCCAGGTGCCCACGCCGATGACCGGCAGCAGCTCCCCGCTTGCCGGGATGGGGCGCTCGAGGATCCCGCCGGCGGTGGTCGCGGAAACGGGCCCGGTCATTGCGAGGGCGGGAAGCGCGGCGAGCGCCTGCAGTGCCGCGCGGCGCGAGGGGTCCATGGGTGCATGGCGGAAAGGGGGTGAAACCGCGATGGTATATTAGTTGCGTAGCCCCAAACGCGACAAGGGAGAAGCCATGAGCACGGGAGGATGGATATTTCTGGTGGTCGTGATTGGCGGCGCCGTCTGGGCCATCTCGACCTACAACGGCCTGGTGGCCTTGCGGAACCGGTTCAAGAACGCGTTCGCGCAGATCGACGTGCAGTTGAAGCGCCGCTACGACCTGATCCCCAACCTGGTCGAGGTGGCCAAGGGCTACATGGCCCACGAGAAGGGCACGCTCGAGGCGGTGATCGCGGCGCGCAACGGCGCATCAACCGCCGCGCAGAAGGCGGCTTCCAACCCGGCGGACGGGGAGGCGATCCAAGGGCTGGCGGCGGCCGAGGCAGGCCTGTCGGGCGCGCTCGGCAAGATGTTCGCCCTCGCCGAGGCCTACCCCGACCTCAAGGCCAACCAGAACATGCTGGCCCTGCAAGAGGAACTCACCAGCACCGAGAACAAGGTCGGATTCGCCCGCCAGGCGTACAACGACTCGGTGATGGAATACAACACCAGGCGCGAGAGCTTCCCGGACAACATCTTCGCCGGCTTCTTCCAGTTCAAGCCGGCCGAACTGCTGCAGGCGACCGAGAGCGCCGAGGAACGGCAGGCGGTCAAGGTCAAGTTCTAGCCCCGCCGGACTCCTCCCGGGACCGGCGTCCCCATGGACTTCTTCCAGCAGCAGGACCTGGCGCGCAGGAACACGCGCGTGATGGTGATCCTGTACCTGATCGCGGTGGCCGGCGTGGTGCTGGCCGTCGACCTGGTGCTGGCCGTCGCCTACCTCAACATCGCCGAGCTGCGCTTCCGCCCCGGCACCGGGCCGGTGGCGATGCTGCATGCGGTCCCGCGCGGCCTGTACCTGTGGGGCGCGCTCGGCACGGTAGGCGTGATCTTCTCGGCCAGCCTGGTGCAGATGCTGCAGCTCGTGCAGGGCGGCCGGGCGGTGGCCGAGATGGTGGGCGCGCGCGCCATTTCGCGGGATACGTCCGACCCGCTCGAAAAGCGCCTGCTGAACATCGTCGAGGAGATGGCGATCGCCTCGGGCGTGCGGGTGCCGCAGGCTTACGTCATGGACGGCGAGAGCGGGATCAATGCGTTCGCGGCCGGCTACGACGTGAGCAACGCGATCGTGGCGGTGACGCGCGGCACCCTCGAGACCCTGAGCCGCGACGAGCTGCAGGGCGTGATCGGCCACGAGTTCAGCCACATCCTGAACGGCGACATGTGGCTGAACATCAAGATGATCGGCGTGCTGTCGGGCATCGTGTTCATCGGCGGCATCGGGTCGTTCCTGATGCGCACCGTGCGCTCCAGCGACGACAACAAGTCCGCGGGCGGGATCTTCCTGCTCGGGCTGGCACTGTTCTTGGTCGGCTACGTCGGGACGTTCTTCGCGCGGCTCATCAAGGCGGCGGTGTCCAGGCAGCGCGAGTTCCTCGCCGACGCCTCGTCGGTGCAGTTCACGCGCAACCCCGACGGCATTGCCGGGGCCCTGGACCAGATCCGCGCCTCGGGCCGCGGCGCGCTGATCGCCAACCGCTACGCCGAGGACATGAGCCACATGTACTTCGGCCAGGGGATCTCGGTCTGGATGGGCGGGCTGTTCGACACGCACCCGCCGATCGATGAGCGCATCAGCCGGGTGCGTCCCGGGTTCCAGGCCTCCCGCTACCGCCAGGCGCGTGCCGCGGCCGAACCGGAGGCTTCGGCCGTCGAGGGCGTCGGCGCGGCCTCCGGGTTCGCAGGCGCCCCGGCCCCGGACGGGCAGCGCGCCAGCGACAAGGGCGCCGCGTGGGGCCGCTCGGCCGGCGAGAGCGCGAAGCTGGTCGGCACGCTCGATGCCGGCAAGGTGGACTTCGCCGCGCGGCTGATCGCGCGCCTGCCGTTCGAGTTGCGCTCCGCCATGAACGAGACGCAGGGCGCGTGCGCGGTGATGGTGGCTTCGCTGCTCGCGCCCAAGCAGGAGGTGCTCGAGGCGCAGCTCGCGGCCGTGCGCGCGCTCGGGCAGGACCCGCTGGCCGAGCGCGCCCGATCGCTCATGCCGCTGATTGCGAGGCTCGGGCGCGGGTTCGACCTGATGCTGGTCGACCTCTCGCTGCCCTCCATCAAGGCGGGGACCGACGCCGACCGGCGCGACCTGCTGGCGGCCCTGGAGGCGGTGATCCATGCGGACCGCAGGGTGTCCCTGCACGAGTTCGTCGTGCTGACCTTGGTGAAGACGCAGCTCGCGCCGCGCGCGAAGCCCGGCGCGGTGAAGACCAAGCCCCTTGCGGCCCTGCGCGCCGAGGTGGTCCTGGCGCTCTCATTGATCGCATATGCGGGACGCAAGCCCGGCGCCGACCCTGCCCTCGACCGCGAGGTGGAGGCCGCGTTCGCGGCCGGGGCAGCCGTGGCCGGCGTGGCCGATGCGCGGCTCACCCCGAAGAGCGAATTCTCGCTCGATGCGGCCGGGACCGCGCTCGCCAACCTGATGACGGTGGCCCCGCTCGCGAAGGCGATCCTGGTGAAGGCGCTGTTCGCGGTCGTCTCGGCGGACGGGACCATCCGCCTCATGGAAGCGGAACTCATGCGGCTCATCGGCGCGGTGCTCGATTGCCCGCTGCCGCCCCTGATCGAGGACATCGATCCGGCCACGCTGGAGGGGTGACTTGCGGCCCGCGTGAGCGGGGATTCATCGGCTAGAATGCGCCCCTCCATGAGCGCCGCACCGCACTCCGTGTTCCGCACCGACCAGTCCGAGGCCCTCGCCGCAGCGCTGTCCGCGGCGATTTCGGGCGAGGTGCGCTTCGACGCCGGCAGCCGCGCGGTCTACAGCGCGGACGCCTCCAACTATCGCCAGATCCCGATCGGGGTGGTGCTGCCGAAGACGGCCGAAGACGTGGTGGCGGCGCTGCGCATCTGCCGCGAGCACGGCGCACCGCTGCTGCCGCGCGGCGGCGGCACCTCGCAGTGCGGGCAGTGCGTCAACGTCGCGGTGGTGCTGGATTTCTCCAAGTACATGGGCGGCGTCGTGTCCGTCGACCCGGCCGCGCGCACGGCGCTCGTGCAGCCCGGGGCGGTGTGCGACGCGCTGAAGGCGGCGGCGGAGGAGCACGGCCTCACCTTCGGCCCGGACCCGGCCACGCACAGCCGCTGCACGCTGGGCGGCATGATCGGCAACAACTCCTGCGGCGCGCATTCGGTGATGGCCGGCAAGACCGTGGAGAACATCGAGGCGCTGGAAGTCGTCACCTGCGACGGCGCGCGCTTCTGGGCGGGGCCCACGACCGAATCCGAGCTCGCCGCGATCATCGCCGCGGGCGGGCGGCAGGGCGAGATCTACGCCGGGCTCAAGGCCCTGCGCGACAAGTACGCGGACCTGATCCGCGCGAAGTTCCCGAAGATCAAGCGCCGCGTGTCGGGCTACAACCTCGACCAGCTGCTGCCCGAGAACGGCTTCAACGTCGCGCGCGCGCTGGTCGGCTCCGAGGGCACCTGCGCGGTCACGCTGCAGGCGAAGGCCAGGCTGGTGAAGAACCCGGCCGCGCGCGTGGTGCTGATCCTCGGCTTCCCGGACATCTACGCGGCCGGCGACATCGTGCCCGTGATCCTCAGGGCCGGCCCCATCGCGTGCGAGGGGCTCGACGAGAAGATCATCGGCGGGCTGCGCGAGCGGCGCCTCAAGCTCGACGACATCGGCCTGCTGCCCGAGGGCACGGCCTGGCTGATGGTCGAATTCGGCGCCGATACCAAGGAGGCGGCGGCATCCCAGGCGCGCGCCCTGATGGACGCCGTGGCCGGCAGCGACCCGAAGCCGAGCGCCTGGCTGGTGGAGGACAAGCCGACGATCGAGCGCATGTGGACCATCCGCGAGACCGGAGCGTCCGCCACCGCGCTGGCGCTGGGCGCAACCGAATCCGTCCGGGGACCCGACCCGGTGGTGGGCTGGGAGGATGCGGCGGTCGACCCGCTGCGCCTCGGCGACTACCTGCGCGAGTTCCAGGCGCTGGTCGACTCGTGCGGCTACAGGACCTCGCTCTACGGCCACTTCGGCGACGGCTGCATCCATGCGCGCATCACTTTCAACCTGCGTTCCGTCGAGGGGATCGCGCAGTGGCGCGGATTCCTGCAGAAGGCGGCCGGCCTGGTGGTCAAGTACGGCGGGTCGCTGTCGGGCGAGCACGGCGACGGGCAGGCGAAGGCCGAGTTCCTGCCGGCCATGTACGGCGAGGAGCTGATGGGCGCGTTCCGCGAGTTCAAGGCGATCTGGGACCCGGAGAACCGCATGAACCCGGGCAAGCTCGTCAACGCGCAGGGGCCCGTGAACGCCGCGCACGACAACCTGCGGCAGGGCCCGGCGTACAAGCCGGTCACGTTCGCGACGCGATTTGCCTTCCGGAGCGAGGTGGGCGACGGTTTCACGCGCGCGACCGAGCACTGCGTGGGCATGGGCAAGTGCCGCGCAGCCTCCGGCGGCACCATGTGCCCCAGCTACCGCGCCACCGGCGAAGAGCGCTATTCCACGCGCGGGCGCGCGCGCCTCCTGTTCGAGATGCTGCAGGGCGAGGTGATCAAGGACGGCTGGCAGAGCGAGGATGTCAAGGAGGCGCTCGACTGGTGCCTCGCCTGCAAGGGCTGCAAGAGCGACTGCCCGACGCACACCGACATGGCCACCTACAAGGCCGAGTTCCTGTCCCACTACTACGAGCGGCACTCGCGGCCGCGCCAGGCGTGGTCGATGGGGCGCATCGGCGAGTGGGCGCCGCTCGCCGCGAAGTTCCCGCGCATCGCGAATTTCTTCACGCAGTCGCCGGTGTTTTCGCCGCTTGCGAAGAGCGTGAGCGGGATCGCGCAGCAGCGCTCGCTGCCGGCGTTTGCGCAGCAGTCCTTCCGCCAGCAGTTCGGCGCGCTGCACGCGAGCCGCCGCGACCCGGAGCAGGTGCGGTCCGTGCGCCGCGGCGAGCCGGTGATCCTGTGGACGGACACGTTCAGCAATTTCTTCCGGCCCGAAACCGCGCTCGCCGCGGTCGAGGTCCTCGAGGCGGCGGGCTGCCGCGTGGCGCTGCCGCCCGAGCGCCTGTGCTGCGGCCGGCCGTACTACGACTTCGGCCTGCTCGACGCGGCGAAGGATTCGCTCAACCGGATCCTCGAGACGATGGGCGCGCACATCTACGGCGGCGTGCCGGTGGTGGGGCTGGAGCCGAGCTGCGTCGCGGTGTTCCGCGACGAGCTCGGCAAGCTGTTCCCGGACGACGAGCGCGCGCAGCGCCTGGCGAAGCAGACCTTCACGCTCGCCGAGTACCTGGAGCGCATCGATTGGCGGCCCCCGCAGGTGCCGGGCAATCCCACGGCCCTGGTGCACGGGCACTGCCACCAGAAGGCGGTGCTGGGCATGCAGCCCGAGCTGCGGATGCTTGCGGCGGCGGGGTACAAGGTGGAAGCCCCCGACTCGGGATGCTGCGGGATGGCGGGTTCGTTCGGGTTCAAGCCCGAGCACTACGCGGCGTCGCAAAAGGTCGCCGAGAGCGTGCTGATGCCGAAAGTGCGTGCATCCGCCCAGGACACCGTGATCGTGTCGAACGGGTTCTCGTGCCGCGAGCAGATCGAGCAGGCGGGCGGGCGCAAGACCCTGCACCTTGCCGAGGTGCTTGCGGCCACCCTGGGGGGCAGGTGACCGCCGTGCGCATCCTCCTCATTTGCGTGCTGATGGCATTCGGCGCCTGCGCCTGGTCGCAGCCTGCGCCGGAGTCCGTGGAAGGCCGGATGTTCGCCGCGATCGACCAGGGCAAGGAACTGGTGGCCGAAGGCCTGCTGCTTCAGGCAAAGCCGAACCTCGATGCGCGCAACGCCTCGGGCGAGACGGTGCTGCATCGCGCGGTCGAAAAGGGCATGCAGGAACTGGTGCGCTCGATCGTGAAGGCCGGGGCGAACCTGCGCGCGCGCTCCGGCAGCGGGGAGACCGTGATGCACCTGGCCGCGATGCACGCCGACCCGGCGCTGGTGCGGTACCTGCTCGAAGCCGGGGCCGACCCGAAGGCGCGCAACGACGAGGGCGAATCGCCGCTGCAGTGGGCGGCGCTGTCGGGCAACGTCGAAGCCGGGCGCCTGCTGCTCGAGCGCGGCGCGGATCCGGACCTGGCGGACCTCAAGGGCAACCGCCCGCTGCATGCCGCGGCCGACTCCGGCAACATGGCGATGGTGAAGCTGATCCTTGCGCGCGCTGCCGACCCCAGGGCGAAGAACCGCGAGGGGCTTACCGCCGAGGACGTGGCGAACGAGCGCAGCCGGCCGGAGATCGCCCAGCTGCTCGCGAAGGCCGTGGCGAGGCCTGCTGGCGGCGGTGGCAACTTCCGCACGGTCGAAATAGAAGACCAGCCCAAGCAGCAGTACTAAAGCAGGCCGCGCTCCGCAAAGGACAGCGTCGCCCGCCCGGCGACGATGAAGTGGTCGAGCACCTTGATGTCCACCATCGCGAGCGACTCCTTGAGCTGGCGCGTGAGCAGCTCGTCGGCCTGGCTGGGTTCGGCGACGCCGGAGGGGTGGTTGTGCGCGAAGATCACAGCCGCCGCATTGGATTTAAGTGCCGCCTTGACGATCTCGCGCGGATAGACGCTGGTCTGCGTGAGGGTGCCGCGGAACAGTTCGTCGGCCGTGATCACCCGGTGCTGCGCGTCGAGGAAGATCGCGACGAACACCTCGTGTTCGCGAGCTCCGAGGGCGAGGCGCAGGTAATCGCGCACGGCCTGCGGCGAAGTGAGCGCGCTGCGCGAGCGCATCTCCTCGGCGAGCGACCGGCGCGCCATCTCGAGTATCGCGGCCAGCTGCGCGAGCTTGGCGCTGCCCAGCCCCTTGACGGAGCGCAGGGCCGCTTGGTCGGCGCAAAGCAGGCCGCCCAGCCCCCCGAAGCGCGCCAGCAGTTCGCGCGCGAGCTCC
>JAFEDL010000048.1 GCA_018241645.1 Pseudomonadota bacterium | reverse complement strand
CCCTGGGGCTGGCCGGGAGCATGCGAGGCGTGATGCAGGATCATGCGCCAGCCCGCGGCCGTGCGCAGGTACACGTTGGTGGCGACCACGGCGGCGGCCGGGCCCTTGCCGCCGGGCGAAGGGGCGTTCTCCTGCACGCTGTGGATGGCGACCATCATCGCCTGGGTGGCGACGAGCTGCGTGACGTGGATCCGGACGCCGCCCGCGCCGGAGAAGATCTGCCGCCAGCTTTCGCGCACCTGCTCGTGGCCGGCCAGGCGCGGCCCGGTCGGGTGCACGCAGACGATCTCCTCGTCCTCGGCCCAGACTGCCATCATCGCTTCCAGGTCGGCGCGTTCCAGCGCGTCGTAAAAGGCGTTCTCCGCGTCCTGCGGGGTTGGGAAGGCCGTCGGTCTCATGGTCGGGGCGCGATATCGGGCGCGTCAGGCCGCAGATTCTAGCGATCGCGGCCGGCGGCGGCGAGGGCCTCGCCGAATACGCGCTCGGGGGTGAGGTCGCGCATGCAGCGGAAATGGCCGAGCGGGCAATCGCGGGCGAAACACGGGCTGCACTCGAGCGCAAGATACTGGACGCGCGCCTTGCCCGAGCGCGGCGGCGTGTGCTTCGGGCTCGACGACCCGAATAGCGCGACCAGCGGGCGGTCCAGGGCCGCGGCGATGTGCATGAGCCCGGAGTCGTTGCTGATCACGACCCGGGCGGCGGAGATCAGGTCGATCGCGCTGGCCAGGTCGGTCCTGCCGCACAGGTTGAGCGCGCAGCCGGGCCGTGCCGCGAGGATGGCCTCGCCCACCGGGTGGTCGGCGGCGGATCCCATCAGCCAGACGGAGAACCCGGCCGAGCCGAGCTTTCCGGCAAGTTCGGCATAGTGCTCGACCGGCCAGCGCTTGGCCGGGCCGTATTCGGCGCCCGGGCACAGTATCGCGACGGGGTGCGTGTGGGAGGGCGGCTGCAGCGCCAGCTGGTCCAGCCCGCGGGCGAGGTTTGCACCCGAAACCGCGAGGCGCGTTTGCGGTGCCTCGGGGAGCGGGTCGCCGGGCCGGCCCGCGAGCGCGAGGTATCTCTGCACCATTGGCGGCGGCGCCTTGCGGTCGAGCTTGTGCAGGATGTTCAGCAGCCCGTAGCGCGATTCGCCCACGTAGCCGGACCGCACCGGGATATCGGCAAAGAACGGCACGAGGGCGCTCTTCAGCGTGTTCGGCAGCACGATCGCCTGGGCATAGCCGCGCGCGGCCAGGCTCCGCCCCAGCCGCCAGCGCCCGCGCAGGTTGAGCTCGCCGTGCCCGAACGGGCTCTCGATTGCCTCGCCTACTTCGGGCATGCGCTGCAGGAGCGGCAGCACCCACTTGGGCGCCAGCACGTCGATCGCGAGGTCGGCGCGCACTTGCTGCAGCCGCGCGAGCAGCGGCTGCGCCATCAGCGCGTCGCCGATCCAGTTTGGCGCGACGACGAGGAGGCGGGGCAGGTCAGTGCCCCTTGGGCGCGGCGCCTTTGAACACGTACTGCGTGCCGCAGTACGGGCACAGGACGCGGCCGGTCTTCGCCACGTCGAGGAACACGCGCGGGTGGCGGCTCCACAGGGGGGCGCTCGCCGTCGGGCAGTGCAGCGGCAGGTCCTGCTCCGTGACTTCGATTTCCCTC
Organism: Pseudomonadota bacterium; assembly: GCA_018241645.1. Classification (GTDB taxonomy): domain Bacteria; phylum Pseudomonadota; class Gammaproteobacteria; order Burkholderiales; family SG8-39; genus SZAS-79. The sequence goes on along the minus strand of JAFEDL010000048.1, from coordinate 2,509 downwards.
GGGTCGGCCATGGCGGCTACTTCTTCTTTGCGGGCTTCTTCGCGGTCTTGGACGCCTTCACCGGCGCCAGCCAGTCCTGGTGCTTCTTGTCCCTGCCCTGCACGAGGTTGAAAAACGCCTTCTGCAGCTTGGCCGTGACCGGGCCGCGCTTGCCGGCGCCCACCTGCCGGCCGTCGACCTCGCGGATCGGCGTGACCTCGGCCGCAGTGCCGGTGAAGAACAGTTCGTCGGCGATGTACAGGTCGTCGCGCGTGATGCGGCGCGCAGTCACGCTGTAGCCGCGCTCCGCGGCGAGCTGGATCACGCTGTCGCGCGTGATGCCGATCAGCGAACTGGTGAGCTCGGGTTCGTAGATCTTGCCGTTCTTCACCATGAAGATGTTCTCGCCCGCGCCCTCGGCCACGAATCCGTCCACGTCCAGGAGAAGTCCCTCGTCGTAGCCGTGGTCGATCGCCTCCTGGTTGGCGAGGATCGAATTGGCGTAGGTGCCGGAGTATTTCGCGCGGCACATCGACACGTTCACGTGGTGGCGCGCGAAAGACGAAGTCTTCACGCGGATGCCCTTTTCCAGGCCGTCGGCGCCCAGGTAGGCGCCCCACGGCCAGGCGGCGATCGCCACATGCACTTTCGCCCCCTTGGGCGACACGCCCATCTTTTCCGAACCGTAGAACGCGATCGGCCGCAGGTAGCACGATTCGAGCTTGTTGGCGCGCACCACTTCCTTCTGCGCCTCGATCAGCTGTTCCTGCGAGAAGGGGATCTTCATCATGTAGATGTGCGCGGAGTTGAACAGGCGCTCGGTGTGCTCCGCGACGCGGAAGATAGCCGTGCCGTTGACCGTCTTGTACGCGCGCACGCCCTCGAACACCGCCAGACCGTAATGCAGGGAGTGGGTGAGCACGTGGGTGGTGGCGGAACGCCATGGCACGAGCTTGCCGTCGTACCAGATGTATCCGTCGCGGTCGGCCATCGACATGGTGAAACTCCAGTTTCAGCTTAAAGGAGCTATTTTAGCGGAGTCGGGGGCGAACACCAGTTCCCACAGGCGCTTCACCGCGCTGGCGTGCCCCGCGGCGAGGTCGGGCAGCACCCGGGCGTACTGCGCCCCGTTCAGCCTCAGGGCGTGCTGCATCTTGCGGAACTCCCGGTACGCATCGCGCACGCCGTCGGCCAGCGGCGCCGGGATCAGCCCCAGGTTCGCCGCGATTCCCAGCAGCGCGATATTGCCCAGGTTGGCCACCAGTTCCGCGTGGCGGTGCGCGTGCGCAAGCACGAGGTACTGCACGATGAACTCGATGTCGATCATGCCGCCGCGGTCGTGCTTGACGTCGTACAGGGCGCTGTCGTTCGGGTGCGCCGCGTGCATCTTCTCGCGCATGCCGAGGACCTCGGCCGCCAGCGCGCCCGCGTCGCGCGGGCGCCGCAGCACGTGCTCGCGCACCGCCTCGAACTCGCGCCCGACGGCCGGGTCACCCGCGCAATAGCGCGCCCGCGTCAGCGCCTGGTGCTCCCACACCCACGCTTCGCTCTCCTGGTAGCGGCGGAATCCCTCGATCGAGGACACGAGCAGGCCGCTTGCGCCGCTGGGACGCAGGCGCAGGTCGGTGTCGAACAGCTGCCCAGCGGATGTGCGGCTCGTCAGCCAGTTGTTCAGGCGCTGGGCAAGCCGCGCATAGGCCTCGGGCGCCGCCCGGTCCGGGTCGTCGTATATGAAGATGATGTCCAGGTCCGATGCGTAGCCAAGTTCCTTCCCGCCGAGCTTGCCGTAGGCGATCACCGCAAAGCGCGGCGGGCCGTCCATGTGCCGGCCGCGCAGCTGGCCCCAGCACAGCGCGAGCGTCTGGCCGAGCAGGATGTCGGCCAGGGCCGATAGGTGGTCCGCCAGGCGCTCGACGCTCAGCAGCCCGGCGAGGTCCTTTGCGAGCAGCCGGAACACCTGCGACTGGTGCGCCTCGCGCAGCACGTTCATCTGGCGTTCGGTGTCGCCTTCCGCTGCGGCGAGCTGGGCCGCCAGCTCGCGGGAGAACGCCGGCCAATCGGGCTCGGCGTACACCATGCGGTCGTCGAGAAGCTCGTCGAGCAGAAGCGGGTGGCCCGTGATGAATTCGGCGGCCCAGCTCGCGGCGCCGATCAGGCGCGCCACCCGGCCGAGCGCCTCGCGGTGCTCCGCGAGCAGCGCGAGGTATGCGGCGCGCCGCGCGATCGCCTCGATCAGGACGAGGCCGCGCACCAGCGTTGCGTCCGGCTGCGGCGTGCTCACGGCCGCCGCCGCAAGCTGGGGAACCAGCGCGTCCACCCGGCGCCGCGAGTCGGTCGGCAGCGCCTGGTACTTCTGGCCGGCGCGCGTGGCGCGCAGGCGCTCGGCGGTGGCCTGGGGCTCGAGGTAGCCGTGCGCCGCAAGGACGCGGGCCGTCTCCTCCGGGTCGTCCTGCCAGACTGCGTCGAATTCGGAACCCTGGTCCTGGGACTGCGCGAACACCGCGCTGAAATGGGCGGAAACGGCTTCCCG
>JAFEDL010000047.1:7493-17942 GCA_018241645.1 Pseudomonadota bacterium | reverse complement strand
GTCGAGCGCCACGATGTAGCGGCACGCGAGCGACAGTTCGAGCCCGCCGCCCATGCAGTAGCCGTTCACCATCGCGGTGGTCGGGAAGGGCAGGTCGTGCAGCTTCTGGAACACGTCCCAGCCGGCGCGCACGAAATCCAGCGCCTCCCCGGGCGAGGCGAATTTCGTGAACTGCTCGACGTCCGCGCCGGCGATGAAGGACGCCTTGGCGGAACGCACGATCATGGCCTTGGGCGACAGGGCCGCGATCGCATCCAGCGCGGCCGACAGCTCGTCCAGCGCCTCGCGCGAGAAGGTGTTGGCCGACTCGCCCTGCTTGTCGAAGGTGAGCCACACCAGGCCCTGCGCGTCCTGCGAGTAGCGCCAGTGCTTGTACAGCGTATCGATCCGATCCATGGCTTGTCTCTGATTTGTCTTTTTGGGGAGGGGGTACGGGGGAACCGCAGGTTTCCCCGTGCCTAGCTTTCCGCAAGGCGAGTGAGCCGCAGGCTCACAACGCCTCCACGAGCATGGCGCCGCCGAGGCCGCCGCCGATGCAGATCGAGGCGATGCCCCGCTTTGCGTTGTTGCGCTTCAGCACCTTGAGCAGGTGCAGCACGATCCGCGCGCCGGAAGATCCCACCGGGTGGCCCAGTGCGATCGCGCCGCCGTCCACGTTGAGCTTCGACTCGTCGAGCGTGCCCATTGCGCCATCGAGCCCCAGCTGCTCGCGGCAGTACCTTTCGTCCTTCCAGGCCGCGAGGCAGCCGAGCACCTGCGCGGCAAAGGCCTCGTTGATCTCCCAGTAGTCGAGGTCGTTCAGGCCGAGGTTGTTGCGCTTCATGATCGGCGTGGCCGCATGCACCGGGCCGAGGCCCATCTGCGCGGGGTCGAGGCCGGCCCATTCGGTGTCCACGATCCGGCCGATGGGCGCGAGGTCGTGGCGCTTGACCGCGGTCTCGTCGGCGAGCAGCAGCCACGCGGCGCCGTCGGTGATCTGCGAGGAGTTGCCCGGGGTGACGTTGCCGTACTTGCGGTCGAAGAAGGGTTTCAGCTTGGCGAGGTTCGCCACCGACGAATCGCGCCGCACGCCGTCGTCCAGCGCGTAGGCCTCTCCTGACCCGTCGTAGACGGCCTCCACTTCGCCGCCCGCCGCGGCAAGGAAGCCCGCGTCCTGCGCCGCCGCGACCCGCTGATGCGAACGCACCGAGAACTCGTCCATCTGCGCTCGCGTGATCCCGAAGCGATAGGCGAGGTTCTCGGCCGTCTGGCCCATCAGCAGGCCGACCATGGGATCGGTCAGGCCCTTCATGATCGCGATCACCGGGGAGAGCGCCGCGCCGAAGGGGAGCTTTGCGAACAGCGCGGCCTTCTGCATCGCGGTGCGGGCGCCGGCCATCTGCGCGAACCACAGCACCATGGCCTGCGCGTAGAGCAGCGGCGCGCGCGACAGCGCGTCGGTGCCGCCGGCCAGCACCAGGTGCGAGCGCCCGGCGAGGATGTTGTTGATGCCCGAGTCGATCGCCTGCATGCCGGAGGCGCAGTTGCGCATCACGGTCCAGCCCGGGACCTTCTGCCCGCAGCCCATGCGCAGGGCGGCGACGCGGCCGATGTTGACCTCGTCGGCCGAAGGCGAGGCGCAGCCGAGGATGACTTCATCGAGTTCGGTCGGCGCGAATTTCTGCCGCACCAGCAGCGCGCGGCCCGCCTGCGTGGCGAGGTCGCCGGCCGAGAAGGGCCCCGGCTTGTTGCGCGCCTTGAGGAACGGCGTGCGCGCGCCGTCGACGATGAATACGGGTTTCGAAAGTGCACTGGCCATGGCCGGTCCCCCTGGTTGAAACGTTTCGGTGTGCAGCTATCGGCTGCTGCTACGCGGCCCTGGCGATGGCCGGCTTCGCCCCCTCGAGCTTTGCGGCGATTTCGGCGCGGCCGAAGTCCTGCGGGAAGTCGTCGACCTTGATGACGCCCTTGCGCAGGGTTTCCTTGCGCTGCCAGAGCGCCAGTTCCTCCGCGGTGATGATCCCCTTGTCGCGCGCCAGGACGGAGAAGTCCTCCTGCATGCGGCGCACCACCAGCCCGTTCTTGACGGCCTCGCGCAGCTTCTTCTCGATCGGCTCGCAGGCGATCGTCGCGAGGAAAGCGGCTTCGAGCTGCCCGGTCGGGTCGGCCTCGGACTTCGACAGGTACATGCCCTCGGTCAGGCGGTCGCGGCCGGCCGACGGGGCGAGCAGGTACTGAGCGCAAAGCTGGTTCAGGTGGTCCGACGGCGCCCGGAAACGCTTGCCGAGCGGGAACAGCGCGGCGCGCAGCAGCAGGGCTACCGGGCGGTTCGGGAAGTTGGCGATCACGCCGTCCAGTGCCTGCTGCGCCTGATAGAGCACGTCCTGCATGGAGAAGTGCACCAGCGGCAGGTCCTCGGCCGGGCGGCCGGTGTCCTCGAAGCGCTTGAGGGTCGCGCTGCCCAGGTACAGCATCGACAGCACGTCGCCCAGCCGCGCGGACAGCTTTTCCTTGCGCTTGAGGGATCCGCCGAGCACCAGCATCGAGACGTCCGCGATCAGCGCGAACGCCGCCGAAATGCGCGTGAGGTCCTTGTAGTAGCCGCGCATTTCCGGCGCGGCAAGCTCGGGCGCGGCGGCGAACGCCGACCCGGTCAGCCCGTGCAGGAAGGCGCGCAGGCCGTTCTTCGCGGTGTGCACCACATGCCCGCTGATTGCCGCATCGAACTCGAGCGCGGCCGCGGCGCGGTCCTCGTTCTTGGCCGCGAGCATCTCGCGCAGCACGTACGGGTGGCAGCGGATCGCGCCCTGGCCGAACACGATCAGGCTGCGCGTCAGGATGTTGGCGCCTTCCACCGTGATGGCGACGGGGATCGCCTGGTAGCCGCGGCCGATCCAGTTGTTGGGGCCCAGGCAGATGCCCTTGCCGCCGTGGATGTCCATGGCGTCGTCCACGACCTTGCGGATGCGCTCGGTCATGTGCAGCTTCATGATCGCCGAGACCACCGAGGGCTTCTCGCCCGCGTCCACCGCGCCGGCGGTCATGACGCGCGCGGCGTCCATCAGGTAGGCGTTCGCCGCGATCCGGCCGAGCGCCTCTTCCACGCCCTCGAGCTTGCCGATCGGCATCTTGAACTGGCTGCGCACGCGGGCGTAGGCGCCCGTGTAGCGCGCCATCGCCTTCACGCCGCCCACCGACGAGGTCGGCAGCGAGATCGCGCGGCCCGCGGCGAGGCAGTTCATCAGCATCATCCAGCCCTTGCCCGCGTACTCGCGGCCGCCGATGATCCACTCGAGCGGCATGAACACGTCCTTGCCCGAGTTGGGGCCGTTCTGGAACACGGCGTTCAGCGGCAGGTGGCGGCGGCCGATGTTGACCCCGGGCGTATTGGTGGGCACCAGCGCGCAGGTGATGCCGAGGTCCTCCTTGTCGCCGATCAGTTTCTCCGGGTCGTACAGGCGGAACGCGAGGCCGAGCAGCGTGGCCACGGGGCCCAGCGTGATGTAGCGCTTGTCCCAGGTGACCCGCATGCCGAGCGTCTCCTTGCCCTGCCACATGCCCTTGCACACCACGCCGAAGTCGGGGATCGAAGCGGCGTCGGAGCCCGCTTCGGGGCTGGTCAGCGCGAAGCACGGCACTTCAAGGCCCTTCGCCAGGCGCGGCAGGTAGTGGTCCTTCTGCTCCTCGGTGCCGTAGTGCAGCAGGAGTTCGGCCGGCCCGAGCGAGTTCGGCACCATGACGGTGACCGAGGCCGCGTTGGAACGGGTCGCGAGCTTCATCACCACGGCCGAGTGCGCGAGCGCCGAGAACCCCAGGCCGCCGTACCGCTTCGGGATGATCATGCCGAGGAAGCCCTTGTCCTTGATGAACTGCCAGACCGCGGGCGGCAGGTCGTAGCGCTCATGCGTGACTTCCCAGTCGTCGGTCATCGCGCAGAGGTCCTCGACCGGGCCGTCGAGGAACGCCTGCTCGTCGGCCGTCAGACGCGCCTGCGGCGTGGCGAGCAGCTTGTCCCAGTCGGGCGCGCCGGAGAAGAGGTCGCCGTCCCACCACACGGTGCCCGCGTCGATGGCCTCCTTCTCCGTCTGCGACATGTCCGGCAGGATGCGCCGGTAGATCGCCAGCACCGGGTTGCTGAACACCGCGCGCCGCACGGGCGGCACCAGCGCGATGAAGGCAAGGACGGCGAGGATTGCGAGGACGGTCGAGAGCATGGGAATCTCCTTCGGTGTGCTGGCCTGCTTCTTGTTCGGGGGTGCTACGCAGCCTTGCGCACGCTGCTGGTCGTTGAACCCCGCGATGAACCGGGCAATGGCGCGAGCAGCCCGGCGGTGAGGAACTGGACGAGGCGCTCCTGCAGCGCGCGCGAGTCGTGGCGGTCTTCGGGCTTGAACCCGGCGATCAGCTGCACGGTGTCGGTAGCCGCGAGCGTGTAGGAGAGCGTGCCGAACATGAAGTGCATGCGCCAGAACAGCTCGTCGCTGGGCAGGTCGGGCAGCGCGCGGGCGAAGGCGGCCTTGAAGCGCTCCATGGTGGAGGCGTACATGCGGCCGATCAGCGTGCGGATCGGCTTGGCCGGCTCGGTGTAGGTGCGGCCCAGCAGCCGCACGAAGTTGCGCCCGCCGTTCCTGCCGTCCTCGATCATCGCGAGCGACTCGCCGATGAAGGCGCGGATGATGGCCTCCGGCGACAGCGGCTCGCCGGCCGCGGCCGCCTCCAGCCGGTCGAGCTCCGCGAGGCGCGCAGCGTTCATCGGGTCCAGGCGCCGCTGGAACACGGCCTCGATCAGCGCGTCCTTGGAGCCGAAGTGGTAATTGACGGCGGCGAGGTTCACGCCGGCCTTGGCGGTCAGCAGGCGCATCGAGGCGCCCTCGAAGCCGTGCTGCATGAAGAGTTCTTCCGCGGCGTCGAGGATGCGGCGGCGGGTTTCGTGCTGGGGTTTGATGGCGCGCAGGTTCATGGGAGTCGGACCGAAGAATTCAAACGAACGTTTGAATGATACGAAAGCCGGCGCCGATGGTCAACCCCGTCCCGGCCCCTTGTGTACCATGACGCCCCCGGACCCGCCCGGCACGCCGGACAGCCCTGACCAAGGACACCATGACGCACGCAAGCACCGCATTCCCGACCCTGGCCGAAACCCTCGCCGCGGCGGCGACCCCCAAGACACCAGCCCTGGCGCAGAAGGCCGCGATCGCGCTCCTCGGCACGCTGCTGCTGACCCTGTCGGCGAAGATCCAGATCCCGTTCTGGCCGGTGCCGCTGACGATGCAGACCGCGGTGGTGCTGATGCTGGGGATGGCCCTCGGCTGGCGCCTGGCGACGGTCACGCTGCTGGCCTATTTTGCCGCGGGCGCGCTCGGCCTGCCGGTGTTCGCGGGCACGCCGGAGCGCGGGCTGGGGCTTGCCTACATGTCCGGACCGACGGGCGGGTACCTGGCCGGGTTCCTCCTGGCGGCCGCCCTGTGCGGCGCGCTGGCCGAGCGCGGCTGGGATCGCTCGGTCGCGCGTACCGCGCTGGCGGTCTCGCTGGGGCACCTGCTCATCCTCGGCGCGGGCTTCGCGTGGCTTGCCTGCCTGATGCCCGTGCAGAAGGCCTACGCGGTCGGCGTCGCGCCCTTCTATGCCGCCACGGTGCTGAAGACCCTGCTCGTGATGGTGGCGCTGCCCGGCGCGTGGAAGGCCCTCAAGGCAAAGGCCCCCAGGGCCTGATGATCGCGGCCGGGGCGGGGTGGTGATCGGCGATAATTGGCCGATGTCCGCCGCCCACCACGCTTCCCCCCACGCCGCGCCTTCCGTCCCGCCCGCCGAGGCCGCAACCCCGCAGTCCCGCCGCAACGAATGGCGCACGGTGGCCGGCCTGCTGCCCTACCTGTGGGAATACCGCTGGCGCGTGGCGCTGGCGCTCGGGTTCCTGATCGCCGCCAAGCTCGCCAACGTGGGCGTCCCGCTGGTGATGAAGGCCATCGTCGACGGGCTCGACCCCACGCTGGCCGTGCTGACGGTGCCGGCCGCGATGCTCGCCATGTACGGGATCCTGCGGTTTTCCACCACGCTGTTCGCGGAGCTGCGCGACGTCGTTTTTGTGCGCGTGACCCAGCGCGCGATCCGGCGCGTGGCGCTCGGGGTGTTCCGCCACCTGCACGACCTGTCCCTGCGGTTCCACCTCGACCGCCAGACCGGCGGCATGACGCGCGACATCGAGCGCGGCACGCGCGGCATCTCGACGCTGCTGTCGTACCTGATCTTCTCCATCATCCCGGTGGTGCTCGAGTTCGGCCTGGTCGCCGCCGTGCTGCTGGCCCGGTTCGACTGGCGGTTCGCGGCGATCACCTTCGCCGCGGTTGCGGCGTACATCGCCTACACCTTCTTCATCTCCGAGTGGCGCATCGAGATCAGGAAGCACGCCAACGAGCTCGACTCCAGGGCCAACACGCGCGCCATCGACAGCCTGCTCAACTACGAGACGGTGAAGTACTTCGGCAACGAGGAGTTCGAGGCCGGGCGCTACGACGAGAGCCTGCAGCGCTACGAGGCCGCGGCGGTGAGGAACGAGATGTCGCTCGGCCTGCTCAACATCGGCCAGAGCCTGATCATCGCGGCGGCGGTGACCGCGCTGATGGCGCTGGCCGCCGAGGGCGTCGCGGCGAAGAAGCTTTCCATCGGCGACCTGGTGCTGATCAACGGCCTGCTGATCCAGCTCTACGTGCCGCTCAACTTCCTCGGCATGGTCTACCGCGAGATCAAGCAGTCGCTGGCCGACATGGACAAGATGTTCCGCCTGCTGTCGCAGAACCTCGAGGTGAAGGACAGGCCCGGCGCCCCCGACCTGCCCGACGTGCCCGCCGCCGTGGAATTCCGCAATGTCAATTTCGGCTACAACCCGGACCGCAAGATCCTGTTCGACGTGTCGTTCGCGATCCCCGCGGGCTCGCGCGTGGCGGTGGTCGGCCATTCCGGATCCGGGAAATCGACGCTCGCGCGCCTGCTGTACCGCTTCTACGACGTCAACGAGGGCTCGATCGTCGTGAGCGGCATCGACATCCGCGAGGTGAAGCAGAAGAGCCTGCGCGCCGCCATCGGCATCGTCCCGCAGGACACGGTGCTGTTCAACGACTCGATCCGCTACAACATCCACTACGGGCGCACCGGCGCCAGCGAGGCGGAGGTGGTCGAGGCCGCGCGCGCGGCGCACATCCACGAGTTCATCGAGACGCTGCCGGCGAAATACGAGTCGCCGGTAGGCGAGCGGGGCCTCAAGCTTTCCGGCGGCGAGAAGCAGCGCGTCGCCATCGCGCGCGCGATCCTGAAGAATCCCCGCATCCTGATCTTCGACGAGGCGACTTCGGCACTCGACTCCGAAACCGAGCGCTCGATCCAGGGCGAACTGACCCGCATCGCCGAGGGCCGGACCACGCTGGTCATTGCCCACCGCCTCTCGACCATCATGGACGCGGACCAGATCCTGGTGATGGACGCGGGCCGGATCATCGAGCGGGGCACGCACCGGGAGCTGCTGGAAGCGGGCGGGCAGTACGCCCAGATGTGGGCGCTGCAGCAACAGGAGGACGCGGCCGCCCCCGCGGCATGAGGTGCAAGGGACTGTCCGGGCAGTTCATGCGTTTTCGACAAAATCGTCCCAGATCCTTATTTTTGCTTGCTTTTACAGAAATCGATGACTAAACTTCGCGAACTCTTGCCCAAGGTGCATTGATGGAAGCCCAACCCCGGCAGCTCCACCAGCTCGAAAAGATCGTCGCGCTGTTTGCGCTGTTCGCGGTACTCGCGCTCACCTTCGGGTTCGCGCAGGGCGCGGGCAACAAGAAGCGGGTCCACGCCGACGAGTACGACCGCGCGCAGGCCGCGCAGCCCGAGAAGGTGTTCCTGCGCTCGAACAGCGTGCTCGTGCAGGACGCCGCCAGCGGCGAAACCATCCTCTCCAAGAATGCCGACGCGGTCATGCCGATCGCCTCGATCACCAAGCTGATGACCGCCATGGTCACGCTCGACAAGGGCCTCGACCTCGAGGACCGCGTGGTGATCAGCACCGAAGACATGGACCAGCTGAAGGGCACCCACTCGCGCCTGCGTCCCGGCGCAGTCCTCACCCGCAACGAACTGCTGCTCCTCGCCCTGATGGCCTCGGAGAACCGCGCGGCCGCCGCGCTGGCGCGCACCTACCCGGGCGGCACCCAGGCGTTCGTCGCCGCGATGAACGAGAAGGCCCTGTCGCTGGGCATGCTGAACACGCGCTTCGAGGATTCCACCGGCCTCACCGCCGCCAACGTGTCCACCGCGCCGGACCTCGCGCGCATGGTGCAGGCCGCGCACGAGTACCCGGTGATCCGCCAGTACTCCACGCGCGACCAGGCGCAGGTGAGCGTGTTCGGCCAGTGGCTGCAGTACTTCAACACCAACGGCCTGGTGCGCGGCCACGTGTGGGACATCGGCCTGTCCAAGACCGGGTTCATCAACGAGGCGGGACGGTGCCTCGTGATGCGCGTGCGCCTCGCCAGCAAGGACCTGGTGGTCATCCTGCTCGACTCGTGGGGCAAGAACTCGCGCATCGGCGACGCGCAGCGCATCAAGAAGTGGCTGGAGACCAGCACCACGCGCCGTCCCCAGGGCTAGCGCCCGGCGCGCCGCACGACCCGCCGCCGCCATGGCCGGCACCGGAAGCGTCAGTTTCCACGGATCCGCGGTCCCCGCGGACAGTTTCCTCGAGGACGTGATTGCCGGCCTGTCCCGGCCGCGCAAGTCGCTCCCGCCCAAGTATTTCTACGACGCCCGCGGCAGCGCGCTGTTCGAGGCCATCTGCACCCTGCCCGAGTACTACCCGACCCGCGCCGAACTCGCGCTCACCGCGGCGCACGCCGAAAGCATCGCCCGCTTCGCCGGGGACGGCTGCCAGCTGATCGAATACGGCAGCGGCGCGAGCACCAAGACGCGCCTCCTGATCGGGCGCCTGCGGCCCGCGGCCTATGTGCCGGTGGACATCTCGGAGTCCGCGCTGCGCGGCGCGGCGGCCCGGCTGGCGGCCGAATTCCCGTGGCTGCACATCCGCGCGGTGACCGGCGATTTCGGCCGGCCCCTTGCCATCCCCGCGTTCGGCGGCGAGGGCCGCAAGGTGGTGTACTTCCCCGGCTCCACCATCGGCAACTTCTCCCGCGAGGAGGCGCTGGCCTTCCTGCACATGACGCGCGGGCAGGTGGGACCGGGCGGCGCGATGCTGGTCGGCGTCGACCTGAAGAAGGATCCCAATGTCCTGCATGCCGCCTACAACGACGCGCAGGGGGTGACCGCGCAGTTCAACCTGAACCTGCTGGCGCGCATCAACGCCGAGCTGGGCGGGGATTTTGCGGCGGAAAGGTTCGCGCACTACGCGTTCTACAACGTCCGGCAAGGGCGCATCGAGATGCACCTGGCCAGCCTCGCGCGGCAGGCCGTCAACGTCGGTCGCCACCGGTTTTCATTCGCGGCCGGCGAGACCATCCATACGGAGAACTCCTGCAAGTACTCGGTCGAGGAGTTCCAGGCGCTGGCCGCGCAGGCCGGCTTTCGCGGCGAGCAGGTCTGGCTGGACGCTGAAGGCCTCTTCAGCCTGCACGGATTGGTTGCCGCCTAGCGCCCTTTCTGGTGCCCCAGGGCGCGGGAGATCTTCTCCGCGGTTTCCTTCACCAGCGCGCCCCACTGCGGTTTCATGCGGTCGGCGGGGGTGGACAAGGACAGCGCCGCGATGAGCCCGCCGTCGTCGTCCCGCACCGGCGCCGCCACGCAGCGCACGCCGAGCTCCACCTCCTCGTTGTCCGTCGCATAGCCCTGGCGCTGGGTGCGCTCGAGGTCGCGCTCGAGCAGCGCCAGCGTGGCGAGCGAATTCTTGCTGTGCGGCGCGAGGCCCGTGCGCCTGGCGTACTCGCGCAGGCGCGACGGCCCGTCCTCGAGCAGGAACAGCTTGCCGGCGGCGGCCACGTGCAGCGGCGCGCGCGCGCCGATCACATGCACGATGCGCATCGCCGAGCGGCCGCTGCTGGTGCGCTCGACATAGACGATCTCGTCGTCCTGGCGCACCGAGAGGTTGACCGTCTCGCCGGTCTGGGCGTGCAGTTCGCGCATGATCGGCAGCGCCACCTCGCGCACGCTGATCCGCGAGCGCACCAGCGTGCCCAGCTCCAGCAGGCGCAGGCCGAGGCGGTAGCTGCCCGGCTCGATGCGGTCCACGAGGCGGTCCGCGGTCATGGCGGCGAGGATGCGGTGCGCGGTGGACGGGTGCAGCTTGGTGATCTGCGCGATCTGCTTCAGGCCGAGGGGCTCCGGGTGCTCGGCGAGCACGTCGAGCAGCTTCATCATCCGCTCGATGACCTGGATCGGGTTCTTCTGCTCTTCCTTGGGCGCGGCCATGATTTGTTGCACGGCATCAAATGGGGTGAGGCGCATTGTAGCCCAGCCCATCCCACGATGTGAAACTGGCGT
>JAFEDL010000047.1:5386-7442 GCA_018241645.1 Pseudomonadota bacterium | reverse complement strand
AACCGGAACATCGCGCCTGCGCCCGGCGAGGAATCGCCCGACACCCGGCCGCCATGGCGCTCGACGATCCGCTGCACGATCGCCAGGCCCACGCCGTTCCCCTCGTACTCCTTGTCCGAGTGCAGCCGCTGGAACATCCCGAAGAGCTTGTCGGCGTACTCCCGCTCGAACCCGCAGCCGTTGTCCCGGATCGTGAACTCGGTCCCCCCTTCGACCCGGCCGGCGCCGACTTCGATCCTCGGCTGCGCGACCTTGGAGGAGAACTTGAGCGCGTTCGACATGAGGTTGACCCATACCTGGCGCAGCAGCGACGGATCGCCGCTCACGGCCGGCAGGTCGCCCACCGCCACCGCCGCGCGCGCATGCGGCCCGGTCGCGAGCTCCTCCACCACCGAAAGCACCATCGCGCGCATGTCGACCGGCACCTTGCTGACCGGGGCCCGGCCGGCGCGCGCGAATTTCAGCAGGTCGACGATCATGACGTTCATGCGCCCGGCATTCTTCTCGATCAGCTCGAGGTAGCGGGCGCCTTTTTCGTCCAGGTTCCCGGCGTTCGAGCTGCGCAGCGCATCGGTGAACCCGGCGATCGCCCGGACCGGCGCGCGCAGGTCGTGCGAGATCGTCTGCGTGAAGCTTTCCAGCTCGCGGTTGGCGGCCTCGAGCTCGACGGTGCGCTCGGCCACGCGCTTTTCCAGCGTGATGTTGAGCTCCTTCACCAGCATCTCGCCGCGCTTCCTTTCGGTGAGGTCGCGCACGATCAGCTGCACGTTGCCGTCGGGCAGCAGCCAGGCGTGGCCCTCCACCGGGACCAGGCTGCCGTCCTTGCGCAGCATCTCGCGCTCGACCAGCAGCGACCCGACCTCCAGCACCCGGGCGAGCGCGCCGGGTGCCGCGCGGGGATCGTCCGGGTTGATCAGCGAGACGAGGTCGCGGCCCACCAGCTCCTCGCGGCTGTAGCCCGTGGCCCGGCAGGCCGCGGTGTTGGCGTCGAGGATCACGCCCGCGGGCGACAGGATGGCGATGCTGTCGAGCGCAGCGTCGAACAGCGACCGGTACAGGCGCTCGCTCTTTTCGAGCGCCTTCTCGGCGATGCGCTGCTCGGTGATGTCGCGCATGACCGACATCAGGTAGGGCTCGTCGCCCACCAGGATGCGCTCGGCGTTGAACAGCACGATGCGCTTGTCCCCCGAGCGCGTGAGGATCTTGCCGACCAGGTCGCGCACGCGGCCGGTGTCGGCGAGCACGCGCAGCGACTCGGAGCGCTGCTCGGCGTCCAGCCAGAGCCCCAGCGACAGGGCGGTCTTGCCGAGCGCCTCGCCCGCGGAGTACCCGGTGATCCGGCTGAACGCGGCGTTGATCTCGATGATCATGCCGTCGGCCAGGCGCGAGAGCGAAATCCCGTCCGGCGTCGCGTGGTAGGCCTTGAAGAAGCGCTCCTCGGAGATCGCGAGCGCCTCCTCCTGCGCCTTGCGGTAGGAGACGTTCGACAGCACGCCGGTCATGCGGACCGCGCCGCCGGCGCGGCCGTAGAAGCCGCGGCAGTGCGTCTCGAGCCAGCGCACGGTGCCGTCGGGCAGGATGATCCGTTCCTCGCTGCGCGTCTGCGTGCGGCGCCCCTTCAGGCAGTCGACGAAGGTCTGCCTGGCGCGCTCCGCGTCGTCGGGATGGACCAGTTCGAGGTAGTCCCGGAAGCGCCCGGTAAAGGCCCCTGCGGGCAGGCCGAGCAGCTGCGAGATGTCGCCGTACCACTGCACCCGGTCGCGCCCGATGTCCCACACCCACGTGACGATGCCCACCGTGTCGTGGGCGAGGCTGAGCTGCTCGGCCTTCTGGGTGAGGTCGAGGATCTCCTGCCGGGTAGGCAATCCGTGGGGGAGGCTGAGGTCTTCCATTGACGGGAACTTATCGGCTTGCCGCGGCAAAACCGGAGCGGGGAATGGCAAGGGGGAACCGTATCTGCGAACCCCGCGATGCGGGGGTATTCATTACACATTTTATCAACCGTATCGCGCCACTGATCTGTGCGCGAGATAGCAGGGCTATCCCTTCCTTCGTT
>JAFEDL010000047.1:0-5361 GCA_018241645.1 Pseudomonadota bacterium | reverse complement strand
AGCGGCAGGGGCTCGGACTCGAGCCGGCTGGCGAGCAGTTCGGCCATCAGCGCGCACCACAGGATCCCGCGCGACGCGTAAGCAAACGCGCAGTGCACGCCTGGCATCTGCGGGTGGGGGCCGACCACCGGCAGGCGGTCGTGCGCCACCGCGCGGAAGGCGACGCGGCCGGCAAGTGCCGCCGGATCGAACGCTGCCGCGGAACCGGGGAGGATCTTCGCGAATCGCGCGAGGTTCCCGGCGTGGCTTTCCGTGCGCAGGCCGGCATCGTCGTCGTCTGGGTCGTAGCTCGCGCCGGCCACGACGATCCCGTCCACGGGCGGCAACGCCATGCCGCCGCGCAAGAGCACCGCGCGGATGGCGGGAAGCACCTCCGCGGGCAGGTAGGACACCTGGCCGCGCACGCTGCGCAGCGCCGCGTGCTCCAGCGGGGCGAGCCGCATCGCGTCGCGGGCGTTGGCGAGGACGACTATCGGTGCTTCCGCGACGGTCTTCCCGTTTCCGTCCAGCGCTGCCCAACCCGAAGGCGTGTGCCCCAAGGCTTTGACCTCGATGCCGAAGTGCATGCTCACATTCGCCTTTGCGAGCAGCGCCGCGACCAGGCTCGGCGGGCGCATCCAGCCGCCCTGTTCGAACCACAGGCCACCCTCGGCCACCCCGGTGCCCGCCGCTTGCGAGGCTTCGGCACGGGTGAGCCAGCGCGCATAACCGGGCGGGTAGCCGAGCGTTTCCAGCGCGGCGCGCTGGGCGGTTTCCTCCTCCGCGGTACGTGGCATCTGCAGCACGCCGCACCGGTCCCAGGAAACGCCCGCGAGCCCGTCCCACTGCCGCAGCGCGTGCAGGAACGCGGCGCGGCTCAGCTGGGCAATGATGCTGTCGTCGCGCGTCACCAGAGGGTGGAACGCGCCCGCATGGTTGCCGGACGCTTCGCGGGCCGGAGCCGCATTGCGCTCGATGAGCGTGACCGCCCAGCCCCGCGCGGCCAGGCGCTCGCAGACTGCGCTGCCCGCCAGTCCCGCACCGATCACCATCGCGCGGCGGTCGGGCCCGGCCGGCAGGGCCGGGCCGCGCGCATGGCGGCCGCACAGCATGTCGCGCTTCCTCGCGAAGCCGGGGCGCTTGTCGACGGCGAACCCGGCGGCCGCGAGGCTGTCGCGCACGGCCGCTGCCGCGGTGTAGGTGGCGCACGTGGCGTCCTGCGCGGCAAGTTTGCCAAGGTGCTTCAGAGCGGACGGCGCCCACATTTCCGGGTTTTTCGCTGGCGAGAAACCGTCGAGGAAGAACGCGTCGGCCGCGAGGCGCAGCTGCGGGAGGGCGGTGGAGACGTCGCCGAAATACAGCGTCAGCACCACCCTGCCCGAGTCGAGTTCCAGCCGGTGCATGCCCGGCACCAGCATCGGCCACGCGGCGCGCAGTTGAGTCGAAAGCGCGGCGAACTGCGGATGCCGCGCATGTAGGTGCCCCAGGTCCTCCGCGGAGAACGGGTGTTTCTCTACCGCCACGTAATGCAGCCTTGCCGGACCCGCCGGGTCTGCGCGCAATGCCGCCCAGGTGGCGAGGAAATTGACGCCGAGGCCGAAACCGGTTTCGAGGATGGTGAACCGCGCACGGCCGCGCCAGCGTTCCGGCAGCCCGTTGCCCCCGAGGAACACGTGGGCCGCTTGCGCCGGGCCGCCTTCGCTCGAGTGGTACACGTCGCCGTACGCCGCCGAGTACGGGGTGCCGTCGGGCGAAAAGGCGGGGGTGGCGGGTACCAGGGCGGGCGGCATGGGGCCGGGCTAGGCTGGCCTGCCCGGGCGCAGCACGGCCCGGAGCACCAGGTACCCGCACAGGGCGGACAGGAGCGAACCGCCGAGGATGCCGATCCGGGTGGCGACCTCGTACGCGGGGCCGCCCTGGTCGAAGGCAAGCGAGGCGATGAACAGGCTCATCGTGAAGCCCACGCCGCAGAGCATCGACACACCCAGCAGCGCCGCCCAGGTCACGCCTTCCGGCAACCGCGCAAGGCCGAGCCGGATCGCCATCCACGAGAACGCGAACACGCCGACCGTCTTGCCGGCGAACAGGCCGGCGGCGATGCCCAGCGGCACCGGGGCAAGGATAGAAGCGGGCGTGACCCCGGCAAGCGATACGCCCGCATTGGCGAATGCGAACAAGGGCAGGATCGCGTATGCGACCGCGGGATGCAGGTCGTGCTCGAGCCGGCGCAGCGGCGAATCCCCTTCCTCACGCCCGCGCATCGGGATGAAGAACGCCAGCGCCACGCCGGCGAGCGTTGCGTGCACCCCGGACTTGAGCACGGCCACCCACAGCACCGCCCCGGCCAGCAGGTACGGCGTGATCGCGGCAACGCGGCGCAGGTTGAGCACCGCCAGCGCGGCCAATGCGGCGGCCGCCACCAGCAGCGAAGCGGGCGACAACTGGTCCGTGTAAACCAGCGCGATGATGGCGATGGCGCCGAAGTCGTCCAGGATCGCGAGCGTGAGCAGGAACACCTTCAGTCCCGGCGGCACCCCGCTTCCCACGAGCGCCAGCACGCCGAGGGCGAAGGCGATGTCGGTCGCGGCCGGGATCGCCCAGCCCCGCACGGCCACCGGGTCGCCCCAGTTGCAGAACGCGTAGATTGCGGCGGGCAGCAGCATGCCGCCCAGCGCGGCAATGGCGGGCAGCGCGACCTGCGCCGGGCTGGAAAGCTGGCCCTCCAGCATCTCGCGCTTGATCTCCAGCCCCACCAGCAGGAAGAACACGGCCATCAGGCCGTCGTTGATCCACAGGAGGAGCGGCTTGGCGATGAGCAGCGGGCCGGCGCGCACCTCGACCGGCGCGTCGATGAAGGCCTGGTAGAGCGCATGCGCCGGCGAATTGGCGACCGCCAGCGCTGCGGCGGCCGCGATCATCAGCAGGATGCCGCCGGCCGATTCGAGCTTGAGGAAGGCCTTGAAGCTGTCGAGAGGGGTCATGCGCCGCACGGGGCCCCGAAGGGCGTAAAATTTGTGGTCTTGCCGAACGCAACGATACAGAGGTTTCGATGAACAAGCCCGCCGAACTCAAGCTCGCAACCGTCCCGATGTGGATCAACGGCAAGGCCGTCGTCCCGGCGGGGCGCATGGGCGACGTGTACAACCCCGCCACCGGCCAGGTCGAAAAGCAGGTGCCGTACGCCGACGCCGCGGCCGTCGATGCGGCGGTCAAGGCCGCCGCCGCCGCGCTGCCCGCCTGGCGCGACGCGCCGCCGCTGCGCCGCGCGCGCATCATGCAGAAATTCCTGCAGCTCATGCAGGACAACCAGAAGGAACTGGCCGAACTGGTGACCGCCGAGCACGGCAAGACCCTGCCCGACGCGATGGGCTCCGTGCAGCGCGGCATCGANNGTGATCGAGTTCGCGTGCGGCATCCCGCACCTGCTCAAGGGCGAGTTTTCCGAGAACGTCGGCACGGGCGTCGACTGCCACACGCTGCGCCAGCCGGTGGGCGTGTGCGCGGGGATCACCCCGTTCAATTTCCCGGTGATGGTGCCGCTGTGGATGTTCCCGGTGGCCATCGCCTGCGGCAATACCTTCGTGCTGAAGCCTTCCGAGAAAGTGCCGTCGGCCTCGGTGAAAATGGCCGAACTTTTCAAGCAGGCGGGCCTGCCCGACGGCGTGCTCAACGTGGTGCACGGGGACAAGGCCGCGGTGGATGCGATCCTCGCGCATCCCGGCATCAGCGCGGTGTCCTTCGTCGGCTCGACGCCGATCGCGAAGTACATCTACGAAACCTGCGCGCACCACGGCAAGCGCGTGCAGGCGCTGGGCGGCGCGAAGAACCACGCGGTGGTGCTGCCGGACGCGGACATGGAATTCACGGCCGACGCGCTGATCGGCGCGGCTTACGGCTCGGCCGGCGAGCGCTGCATGGCGATCTCCGCGGTCGTCGCGGTGGGCGCCGCCGCGGACCCGATCGTCGGCCTGCTGAAGAAGAAAGCCGGGGCGATCAGGATCGGCCCGGGCACGATGGAGGGCGCCGACATGGGCCCGCTGGTCTCGGCCGTGCATCGCGACAAGGTGAAGGGCTACGTCGATGCGGGCGTGAAGGAGGGCGCGAAGCTCGTGTCCGACGGCCGCGGGCACGTCGTGAAGGGCCACGAGAACGGGTTCTTCCTCGGCACCACGCTGTTCGACGAGGTCAAGCCGACCATGAGCATCTACCGGGACGAGATCTTCGGGCCGGTGCTGATCGTGCTGCGCGTGAAGACACTGGAAGAGGCGATCGCGCTGGTGAATTCCAATCCCTACGCCAACGGCGTGGCGATCTTCACGGAGTCGGGCGGGGCCGCGCGCCGGTTCGAAAACGAGATCCAGGTGGGCATGGTCGGCGTCAACGTGCCGATCCCGGTGCCGGTGGCGTTCTACTCGTTCGGCGGCTGGAAGAACTCGCTGTTCGGCGACCTGCACGTGCACGGCGCCGAGGGCATCAAGTTCTACACCCGCACCAAGGTGGTGACGACGCGCTGGGCGCACCAGGACACGCCCGCCCCCGGCTTCAACATGCCCACCCTCGGCTAAAAAACCCGGGTCAGAGTCGACTTTCCCGGAAAGTCGACTCTGACCCCATTTATTTTCTCTTTGCGTTGGCGAGGTCGGGAACGGAAACGCCGGCGTCGATCTGCGCCATGCGGTCTTCCTCGTAGCGCGCGAGTTTCTTCACGACCTCGAGCACTTCGGCCGCGCGCGCGTACGGCACGAAGCACACGCCCACCTCGTCGGCCACCACGAGGTCGCCCGGGTTCACCTCGATGCCGCAGATGCGCACGGTCACGTTGATCGCCATGGTTTCGATGCGCCACTTGCCGGTCACCGGGCTCGCGCCGCGCGACCACACCGGGTAGCCGATGGCGCGCTGGTGCCCGACGTCGCGCACCGCGCCGTCGACGATCGCGCCGAGCTCGCCCTGGCGCTTGCCGATCGAGGCCGTAAGCCCGCCGAGGTTCGAGATGCCCTCGATGCCCTGGATCACGAGCACGTCGCCGGGCTGCGCGAGGTTGTGCGCCTCGATCTCGCCCAGCCGCGACACCTTTGCCGCGACGGCCTCGGCCACCGGGATGTCGAGCCTGCGGTTCAGCGCGGTCAGCGCCTGCCCGGCGATGCGCGCGTCCGGGTCGGTCGGGCGCAGCACCGCGGCCGGAACGCCGCAGGCGATGCCCAGCTCGTCGCAGGCGTCCGACACGAGGCCGGACAGGTCGCCGAGCGCGCGGTAGGCCGCGAGCAGCCCCTCGGGCAGCCGCGGCAGCTCCAGCATGCCGATGTTGTCGCGCGGGATCTTGCCGGTGAGCTTCCTATCCATTGAATCGTGCCTCCGCCAACCCGCGCACGCCGGGCCGCA
>JAFEDL010000046.1 GCA_018241645.1 Pseudomonadota bacterium | reverse complement strand
GATGATCTGCGGGAAGGCGAGGTTGTTGCGGCTCCACACCAGCAGCGCCAGGTGCTGCAGGATGATCGAGACGCCGATCGCGGTGATCAGCGGCGCGAGGCGCGGCGCGCGGCGCAGCGGCCGGTAGGCGAGGCGCTCCATCGCGTAGCCGATCAGCATGCACACCGGCACCGCGCAGGCTGTGGCCACCAGCACGATGAGGAGCGGATGCATGCCGGTGGGGACCAGCACCCCGATCAGCGTGAACGCCACCATCGCGCCGATCATCACCAGCTCGCCGTGCGCGAAGTTGATCAGCTGGATGATGCCGTAGACCATCGTGTAACCCAGCGCCACCACCGCATACACGCTGCCGAGCGTGAGGCCGTTGATCAGCTGCTGGATGAAGATGTCCATCAGTGGGCAAGGCTAGCAAACACCGCGCCAAAATAGAAACGGCACCCGCAGGTGCCGTTTCCGGACTTCTTCAATTGAGACTACTTCTTCATTGCGTCGGCTTTGGGGGCTTCCTTCGCCGCCTCGGGCGCCTTGGGGGCGTCCTTGGCTGCGTCGGCGGCCGGTGCTGCGGGCGCCGCCGCAGGTGCGGGCGCAGGCGCAGGGGCCGGCGGCGCCATCATCGCGATGAAGTCGGCGATGGGGATGGTCTTGCCGCCCTTGATCACCGCGATCGGCTCGATCTTGCCGCCCTTCATCGTGAAGATCGTCATCTCGGCATCCTTTCGATCGCCTTTCTCGTCGAACGAGATCGTGCCGGTGGCGCCCTTGTATTCGATCTTGGCCAGTTCCGGCAGGTACTTGGCCGGGTCCGGCGAGTTCGCCTTCTTGATCGCCTCGATCAGCAGCCGGGCCGAGTCGTAGGTGAACGGCGCGTAGAGGATCGGGTCGACGTTGTATTTCTTCTTGTAGTTGTCGAGGAACGCCTTGTCCGCCGCGACCACGGGGATGCCGGCCTGGGAGCACAGCAGCCCTTCGGCCGCGTCGCCGGCGAGCTTGGCCATCTCTTCCGTGCAGGCGCCGTCGCCGAACGAGAACACCGCCTTGATGCCGAGCTCGCGCCCCTGCTTGACCAGCGGCCCGCCGGTGGCGTCCATGCCGCCGTAGAAGATCGCGTCCGGCTTCTTGCCCTTGATCTTGGTCAGGACGGCCTTCCAGTCGGTGGTCTTGTCGGTGCCCTTCTCGCGCGGCAGCACCTTGACCTTGGCCTCCTTCAGCGTCTTCTCGACTTCGTTGGCGAGCCCTTCGCCGTAGGCGGTGGCATCGTCGATGATCGCCACGGTCTTGGGCTTGGCGTTCGCTGCCAGGTAGCTGGCGATGGCCGGGCCCTGCTGGTCGTCGCGGCCCACCACGCGGAACTGGTTCTTGAAGCCCTGCTCGGTGAGCTTGGGGTTGGTCGCCGAACCGGAAATGACCGGGATGTTGCCCTGGTTGTAGATGGCCGAAGCCGGGATCGAGGTGCCCGAGTTCAGGTGGCCGACCACGCCGGCGACCTTCGCGTCGACGAGCTTCTGGGCCACGGTGGTGCCGACTTTCGGGTCGGCCTGGTCGTCCTCGGCCACCAGCACGAACCTGGCGTCCTTGCCGTCGATCTTGATCTTGGCCGCGTTGGCCTCGTCGATCGCCATGCGCGCGCCGTTCTCGTTGTCCTTGCCCAGGTGCGCGATCTGCCCGGTCATCGGGCCCACGTGGCCGATCTTGATTTCGATCGAGGGCGGGGGCGGGGGCGCCTCGGCGGCCTTCTTGGCGGGCTCGGGCTTCTTTTCCTCGCCGCAGCCGGTGAGGGCGGCTGCGGTCGCTGCGGCGAGCAGCGTCAGTGCGAATTTCGAGTAATGCATACTGCCTCCCAGGGCATGGCGGGTGAAAGGGCGAATGATAGCCGCGCGCTACCCGGGGGGGCAATAAAAAAGCCGGGCGGCGCCCGGCTTGTTTTGCTGCTTTCGGAAGCGCTTACTTCGTGGACAGCACCCACTTCACCAGCGCCTTCAGGTCGGCGTCGGGCACCTTGTCGTTCGGCGGCATCGGGATCTGGCCCCACACGCCGGTGCCGCCCTTCTTGACCTTGTCGAACAGCTTGGCTTCGGCCGTCTTGTCGCCTTTGTACTTGGCGGCGACCTCGTGGTACGAGGGACCGACCAGCTTCTTGTCCAGCGTGTGGCAGGACAGGCACATGTATTTCTTGGCCAGTTCTTCGCTCGCCTGCGCGGGCAGGGCAAGCACCGCGCCTGCGGCGGCGGTCAGTATGAGGGTGGCGAATTTCATGGATGCTCCTTGGACAGTGTCTTCAGTACGTTTCAGATTCGATGCGGGCCGTAATTTACCGCGCCTTCAATTACCTAACAACGGCTTGTTTGCAGGTATTCCTTAGGGTCTCCAGGTCGGAGATCGGCAGCAGGCAAGTAACGCCCTGGCATACCCAGGCGTTGACAGGGGAGTTGTCCACAGGCTTGTCCAGCACCGGGGGAAGCCCCTGCACCCCGGAGGGGATCGCCAGCACCAGCGTGGACGGGCGGTACTCCCCGGCCAGCGACCGCGCCCACCCGGCCAGGGCTTCCCGCTCCCCGCGCAGGATGATCGAGGTCGGAGGCGCAATCGACTCCTCCAGGGCGATCATCAGGGAGCCGAACCCGGCCGGGTATTCCCGCATGGTCGGGTAGAAAAGCTCCAGCGTGCGTTCCGCCGCGGCCCGGTAACGCTCCTCGCCGGTCAGGGCCGCCAGCCTCTGCAGGGCGAATGCCGCCACGCCGTTGCCGGACGGGGTGGCGTTGTCGTGGCCGGGCTTGGGGCGGTGGATCAGCTGCTCGTGGTCGCGGCCGGTGAAGAAGAAGCCGCCCGCCTCGGGGTCCTCGAACTGCTCGAGCAGCACATCCGCCAGTTCCTGGGCGAATTCGAGGTCCCCGGGTTCGAACCCGGACTGCAGCAGCTCGATCAAGGCGTCGACGAGGAAGGCGTAGTCGTCCAGGTACGCATTCAGGTGGGCCCGGCCGTCCTTGCTGGTCGCAAACAGGCGCCCGTCCTTCCACATCGTCGCGCGGATGAAGGCCAGCGCCCGGCGCGCGGAGGCGATCCACTCCGCGTTCCCGAACACGCGCCCGGCGCGCGCCATGCCTCGGACCATCAGCGCGTTCCAGGACACGAGGATCTTCTCGTCGCGGCCCGGACGGATCCGTTTTTCGCGCGCGGCAAGGACTTTGGCGCGCGCAGAGGCCAGCAGCGCTTCGTCATCCGCTTCGCGCGCCACCGCGAGGTGCCAGTGCTTGTCCTCGAAGTTGGGCTCGCCATCCAGGCCGTAGTGGCGCTCGAACACCGCGAACTCTTCCGGGGCCAGCAGGTCCTCGATCTCGGCCTTGTCCCAGACGTAGAACTTGCCTTCCACGCCTTCCGAATCGGCATCGAGGCTGGAGTAGTACCCGCCCTCGGGCGACTGCATTTCGCGCATCACCCAGGCCGCGGTCTCCGCGGCAACGCGGGCGTACAGCGCCTTCCCCGTCGCGGCGTGCGCATCGGCAAGCAGGTATAGCAGCGGGCCGTTGTCGTACAGCATCTTCTCGAAGTGCGGGATGGTCCAGGTGCCGTCGGTGCTGTAGCGGCAGAAGCCGCCGCCGAGCTGGTCATAGATGCCGCCCAGCGCCATCCGTTCGAGCGTCAGGTCGGCCATGCCGAGCGCCTGCCCGTCGCCGTCGTGCGCATAACGACGCAGGCACAACTCGATGTCGGTCGGGTGCGGGAACTTGGGCGCCTCGCCCCAGCCGCCCGAATCCGGGTCGAAGTTCTCGCGCAGGTTCGACATCGCCTCCGCGATCGGTTGCGGGTCGAAGTCCGAAGCGTGTGCCGATCCCTTGGGCTGCATCCGGGAGAACGCGATGCGCACCTGCTCGCCCTGCGCGTCCACCTCGCCGCGGCGCTCGCGCCAGATGGCCGCGACGCGCTCCAGCATCTCGGGAAAGCCGGGCATCCCGTAGCGCGGTTTCGGCGGGAAGTACGTGCCGCCGAAGAACGGCGTGCCGTCCGGCGCGAGGAACATCGTGAGCGGCCAGCCGCCGGTCTTCTGCGACAGCATCTGGTGCGCGGTCTGGTAGATCTGGTCGAGGTCCGGCCGCTCCTCGCGGTCGACCTTGATGTTCACGAACAGGCGGTTCATGAGCGCCGCGGTCTTTTCGTCCTCGAAGCTCTCGTGCGCCATCACGTGGCACCAGTGGCATGCGGAGTAGCCCACCGACAACAGGATCGGCAGGTCCTCTTCGCGTGCCCGGGCGAGCGCCTCCTCGCCCCAGGGGTACCAGTCGACCGGGTTGCCGGCATGCTGCTGGAGGTAGGGGGAGGTTTCGTGCGCGAGGCGGTTGGGCATTGAGTTTAGAATCGAACGGTCGGGGACAGGGCGCGATTATCCTTCATGAATACCGCACGCGATGTATTGCAGTTCTGGTTCGGGGACGTCCCCGGCGAGCGCCGCAAGGCATGGTTCGTCAAAGACCCTGCGTTCGACGCGGAGATCCGCGCGCGTTTCCTGGGCCTGCACGAAGCCGCAGCACGCGGCGAACTTGCGGGATGGAAGGACGCGGCCGACAGCGCCCTCGCGCTGATCGTGCTTACTGACCAGTTCCCGCGCAACATGTTCCGCGGCGAAGCCCGGGCATTCGCCACCGACCCGATCGCACTTGCCATTGCGAGTAACGTCATCGCAAATGGATGGGACGCAGGCATGCGCCCGGTAGAGCGCATGTTCGTGTACTTGCCGTATGAGCACAGCGAAGTGCTCACCGACCAGGAAAAATCACTGCGGTTGTTCGAGCCGCTGGGTGCGTTCGAGGCAACGAAGGACACGCCCGACTTTGCGCGGCGGCACTGGGAGATCGTGAAGCGCTTCGGGCGCTTTCCCCACCGCAATGCGGCGCTCGGCAGGCCCGGCACGCCCGAGGAGACCGAGTTCCTCAAGCAGCCGGGCTCGGGGTTCTAGACGAGAAGAGGGGCTGCCCGCCCCTCCTCAAGACCTCCCCGGACGATCAGTCGTCGTGGTCGGTGATCGCGCCCTTGCTCGCGGTCGAGACCAGCTTCACGTACTTGCCGAGCAGCCCGCGGGTGTAGCGCGGCTTGGGCTGCTTCCATTTCTTGCGCCGGGCCGCGATCTCCTTGGCCGGCACGTTCAGCTGGATCAGCTGCTTCCTGGCATCGATCGTGATCGAGTCGCCTTCCTTCACCAGGGCGATCGTGCCGCCCACGAAAGCCTC
>JAFEDL010000045.1:26846-53168 GCA_018241645.1 Pseudomonadota bacterium | reverse complement strand
GTGGCCATCACGGCGGCCTGCCAGCCTGCATCGACGGCGGCCAGCGCGGACAGGGCCGCAAGGATGGTCTTGCCGATGCCGACGTCACCTTGCAACAGGCGCTGCATCGGATGGGCCTGAGCGATGTCGCCAGTGATTTCGGCGAGGCATCGCTGCTGGGCCTGGGTAAGCCGGAACGGCAGCGCACCCAGGAACTTCGCCAGGAGAGGTCCGTCCGCGCGCAACACCGGCGCCGAGCGGCTGCGCCGGGCCAGGTAGTGCATGCGCATGGAAAGCTGCTGCGCCAGCAGTTCATCGAATTTGACCCGATGCCAGGCCGGATGTGTCCGCCCAACCAGCGCCATCGGGTCGACGCCGGGGGGCGGCAAATGCAGGAAACGCACGGCCGCCGCGAAATCCTGCAGGCCGAAGCGCTTCCTGATGGGTGCGGGAATCGAATCCCCGAGCGGCTCGGTGGCGAGGGCATGGAGCACTGCTTCTCTCAGGGCCGGCTGCGTCACGCCGGCCGTGGCAGGGTAGACGGGCGTGAGCGCCTCGGGAAGCGGCGCGCCGGGGTGAACCAGGCTGTAGCGTGGATGCGCCATCTCGCACCCGGCGCGCCCGTGCCGCACTTCGCCGAATGCGCGTACGCGCAAGTCGTCGGCGATCGCGCGCTCGAACTGCTTCAACAGGCTGGGATAGAAATTGAAGAACCGCAGGGCGAGGGGCGTATCCCCGGAAAGGGCATGGACGACCAGCTGGCGGCGCGGGCGATAGGCCACCTCGGCCCGCAGCACCTGCGCCTCCACCAGCACCGGCGCGCCGGGGGGCGCCGCGTCGACCGGGGTCAGCCGGGTCTCGTCCTCGTAGCGCATCGGCAAATGCAGCACGAGATCCAGCCGCGAACGGATGCCGAGCTTCTCGAGTTTCTTCGTGAATCCTGCCGCTCCCCTCCCCGCAGGCTTCGCTGCGGGCTTCGGCGCGGACTTTGCCGCGCTCACCCCGCGTACAGGATCGCGTCGATTTCGACCAGCGCGCCGCGCGGCAGGCTTGCCACGCCGATCGCGACACGCGCCGGATAGGGCTCGCGCAGGTAGCGCGCCATGACCTCGTTGACGCGCGCAAAGTGGGCCAGGTCCGTGAGGTACACCGTCATCCGCACCGTCCGCTCCAGTCCGAGTTCGGCGGCCAGCGCAATTGCCGCCAGGTTGCGGAACACGCGGTCGATCTGCGCGTCGATCCCTTCGACGAGTTGCATCGTCGCCGGGTCGAAGCCGATCTGGCCCGAGATGTAGAGCGTATCGCCGGCGCGGATCGCCTGCGAGTACGTGCCTATCGCGGCCGGCGCGTCTTTCGAATGGATGGCGGTTTTCGGGGTATTCATGGGGCGCGGGTAGAATCGTTCCGTGAAGACGCGCCTATCTTAGCCCAAGTGAACGCCGCCCTGATCGCAAGCCTCGAGAAACTCCTCGGCACTCCGCGCGACGGCGCCCTGCTGCGCTTTTCCCTGGGCAACGAATACCTCAAGGGCGGCGACGCGCCACGGGCCGCGGGGTACTTTCGCGACTCGGTCGAGCGGGATCCCGGCTACTCCGCCGCCTGGAAACTGCTGGGAAAGGCGCTTGCGGACGCGGGGCGCGCGGAAGAGGCGCTTGCGGCCTGGCGCAGCGGGATTGAAGCCGCAAACGGCAAAGGCGACAAGCAGGCGGGAAAGGAAATGGCGGTGTTCGCCCGGCGCATCGAGAAGGCGCTCGGGTCCGGCGGCTAGTCGCGGATGGTCTCGAAGATGTCCCGGAAATCGGCCACGCCGGACCGAAACGCGGCAAGGATCGCCGGATCGAAGTGCGTCGGTTTGGACTTGCTGTCGCCCATCAGGATGCTGGCCGATGCGGCGGAGTGGTCAAGCGGAGGCTTGTACGGGCGGCGGCTGCGCAGGGTGTCGTAGGTGTCGCACAGCTGGGTGATGCGCGCCGAAACCGGTATCGCATCGCCCTTCAGCCCGCGCGGGTAGCCGCTGCCGTCCCAGTGCTCGTGGTGCGCGCGTGCGATGTCCGCGGCCATCGCGAGGTACGGCGAGGAATTGAGCGCCAGCATCCGGCCGCCGATTTCGGTGTGGGTCTTCATGATTTCCCACTCTTCGTCGCCGAGCGCTTCGGGCTTTTCGAGGATCCGGTCTGGAATCCCGATCTTGCCGATGTCGTGCAGCTGGCTCGCGAACCCGATGGTCACGCAGAACTGCGCGTCCAGCCCGACCCGCTGCGAGAGCAGGGTCGAGTACAGCCCCATCCTCTTGACGTGCGCCCCGGATTCGTCGTCGCGGTGGGCCGCCGCGCGGATCAGCGTATGGATGGTCTCGCGGTTGCTGCGCTCGAGTTCCTCGGTGCGCAGCTCCACCTTGCGCTCCAGCACGGCATTCTGCCCCGCCAGCTGGTCCTGGAACCGCTTCATGCGCAGCAGGTTCTGCAGGCGGATCTTCAGCTCGAGCCGGTCGACCGGCCGCGTGAGGAAATCATCGGCCCCCGCCGCCAGGCCCTTGATGCGCGACTCCTTGTCGTCCAGCGCGGACACGATGACGATCGGGAGTATGCGGGTGCGCTCCTCGGCCCTGAGCCGGCGGGTCACCTCGAAGCCGTCCATGCCCGGCATCACGACATCCAGGATCACCAGGTCCAGGGACCGCTTGGCGGCGATTGCGAGGGCCTCGGCGCCGTTGGTTGCAATCAGTGTCTTGTAGCCCTGCGCCTGCACCACGAGCGTCATCAGTTCGCGGGTCAGCGGCTGGTCGTCGACGATCAGGACGCGTGGCGGAGTGATTTCTTCTTCGGTTTGCATGCAACCCCGATTCTGCACCGGATTCGGGTTTGTTTGCCCGGGCTGCGGCGCCTGCCTGCCGCAGGACGGGCTTTCGCGGAATGGAATGCGAAATAAAAAGGCCAGCCCCGGGCTGGCCTTGAATTCGTGGTGGAGTGGAAGGGGATCGAACCCTCGACCTTCGCATTGCGAACGCGACGCTCTCCCAACTGAGCTACCACCCCACGAAGGGCGCGGATTGTAACCCATGCGCGCGAGCCCTACAAACAGGGGCTTCCAGCCCGGGTGCCGGATTGCCCCCGCGACTCCGGGACGGCTATCATTTGCGCCCGCACCCGCTGCATTCATAACCTACAGAGGTCACATGGATATTTCGCCCCCCTTCGGCTACAAGGAAGTGGTTCCACTGCAAAAAACCCAGAAGGTTCGCCTGCTCAAGGCCGGTGAACTCCCTCCGTTCGTGCGTGACCTCAACGCCATCCCGATCAGCTACGCCGAGTTCGCCAAGGTGGCCCGCAGCTACCCGATCGTCTTCACGAGCGGCGACCAGGGCGCGACCTTCTCGCCGGTGGCCGTGCTTGGCATGACCGGCGGGGAGAACCTTTTCGTCAGCAAGGACGCCTGGGCCGAGAATACGTATGTGCCTGCCTACGCCCGGCGCTTTCCCTTCTGCATGGCCCGCGTGACGGCCAACGGGATCGAGCAGCGGGACCGTTTGATCTGCGTGGAGAAGGCGTATGTGGCCGAAAGCGGCGAGTCGATGTTCGACAGCAAGGGCGAGCCGTCGGCAAGGTGGAAGGAAATCGAGCGGCTCCTGTCCGAGTACGAGGCTGACCTGGAGCGCAGCCGCGAGCTGTGCGGCATCCTGGGCGATTACGGTCTGCTCGAGTCATTCACCATGCAGGCGACACTCAACAAGGGCGGCCCGCTGCAACTGGCGGGAATGTACCGGGTCGACGAAAAAAAGATCGAGGACCTCAACTCGAGCCAGCTCAAGAACCTGGTGAAAAAGGGCGTCATGGGGCGCATCTACGCGCACCTCCTGTCCCTCGACAACTTCAGCAACCTGCTGGAGCGCAAGGCGAAGGCCGCGGCCTAAAGTATTGCCCGGCCGGTGCCGATAAGCCCGTGGCCGGCGGACGACCGTCCGCCGCCACGGAGCGCCAGTCGATGACATCAGCCGTAGCAGAAGCGAGCACGCTCGAACTCGAAGCCGAGCGGGTCGTCCGGGAAGTCGGCATCCCCCCTTGCCCGGCAATATTGACCTCGGTGGTTCGCGAGATGCGCCGCGACGACCCGGATCTGCGCAAGTTGTCCGACCTGCTCGGTTCCGACGTGGCCCTGTCGGCGACCATGCTGAAGACGGTCAACTCGCCGTTCTACGGCCTCACCACCAAGGCTGGAACCGTGCAGCAGGCGCTCTCGATCCTCGGATTGCGCGCGGGAGTCAATCTCGTGACCGGCCTGCTGCTGCGCCAGGCTTTCCCGGTGGCTTCGAACGCCCTGATGGAGGATTTCTGGGAGCGCTCGACGGAGCTTGCCGCCGCGGCCGCCGGGCTGGCGCCGCGCCTGAAGTTCTGCAACCGCGACCAGGCCCATACGTTCGCGCTGTTCCGCGACTGCGGTCTGGCGGTGATGATCCGCAAGTTCCCCATGTACGAGGACGTCGTGGACGGCAGTGCCGCGGACCCCGGCCAGCCCATCACCGAGGTGGAGGACATCCGCTACGCGGTCAACCACGCGCGCGTCGGATATGCCCTTGCCCGCAGCTGGTTCCTGCCCGAGACGATCGGCCGGGCCATACTCCACCACCATGACCCGGCGCAGATCTCCTCAGGCAGGATCGCCCTGCCGTTGGAAAGCGCGCGCCTGGTTGCACTGGGCCTGCTCGCCGAGCAACTGTGCGCGATCCGCGCCAATCGTCCCCCCTGCGCGGACTGGCTGGCGGGAGAGGAACTCGTCCTGGACGCGTTCGGGCTGGACGAGGCCGACGTTGCCGCGCTGGCAGAGGAGCTTGAGAGCGGCCTCGCCTGACCGGCCTATTTCATCAGGCCCTGCTTCTCGATGAAGCCGGCGATGACGTCGAGGCCCTGGCCGGTCTTCAGGTTGGAGAACACGAACGGGCGCTCGCCGCGCATCTTCCGCGCGTCGCGGTCCATGACCTCGAGCGATGCGCCGACCATGGGCGCCAGGTCGATCTTGTTGATGATGAGCAGGTCGGATTTCATGATTCCGGGACCGCCCTTGCGCGGGATCTTGTCCCCGGCCGCAACATCGATCACGTAGAGCGTCAGGTCGGAGAGCTCGGGGCTGAACGTGGCGGCGAGGTTGTCCCCGCCGGATTCTATGAAGATGATCTCCAGGTCCGTGAAGGCGCGGTTGAGCCGCGCGACGGCCTCGAGGTTGATCGACGCGTCCTCCCGGATGGCCGTATGGGGGCACCCGCCGGTTTCGACCCCGATGATGCGCTCCGGCGCAAGGGCTTCGTTCCGGACCAGGAACTGCGCATCCTCCTCTGTGTAGATGTCGTTGGTCACGACGCCCAGGCGGTAGGTGTCGCGCAGGCGCTTGCACAGCGCCAGGGTAAGCGCGGTCTTGCCGGAGCCGACGGGGCCGCCGATGCCGACGCGCAGGGGTTGGGATTGGGACATGTCAGGCGGTTTCCTCGTAAGGGGTGGTCATGACCGGAACAGGCGCGAATACTGGGTCTCGTGGCGGCTGGAGGCGATCGCCAGGCCCGGGGCGAAGTTGGCGAACCCCGTGCCGTCCTCGGCAAGCGCGGCCTTCGCGATCGCCGACAGGCTGCCCCCGAGCCTGATCAGCAGGCGCTGGCCGTCCGTCTGCCCGAGCGGGACAGCCTTCAGCGCGGCCATCACCTGGTTTTCCAGCCAGGACCACAGGTACGCAACCAGGGCATCGCGTGCCGGTATGTCCCATTGCGCCGCGGCAAACGCGAACGCCGTCGGGAAGGCGATTTCTTCCATGCTCCCAAGCTCACCAAGGGAATGGGCGTCGAATTCGCCCAGCTCCAGGCAAAGCCGCCGCAGGGAGTACCCCATCTGGAGCGTCTCGGCGCGCAGTTCGGCGGTCTCACGGGTCGTCCGGAAGCGCTCGTCCAGGCTGCGCACGCCCTCATAGTCAGGTGCGCTCCACGCAGCGTGAAGCCCGCACCAGACCGGGGCCTCGAACTTCGCCATGCTGAGCGCCAGGGCGTCGCCGATCCACACGCCGGCAGTTGCCGCATCGTGAATCACGCCGGACTCCACGGCCGCTTCGAGCCCCTGCGAATAGCTGTAAGCGCCCACGGGAAGCGCGGGGCTTGCCAGCTGGAGCAGGCGCGCCAGCGCGTAATCGGCGGTCGCTTGCATCAGTGCTTGTGGCCGTGATGGTGTCCGTGACCGTGGTCATGGTCGTGGTCATGATCATGATCATGGTCGTGGTCATGGCCGTGAGCGTGATCATGCTTGTGGCCATGCGCCTCCCCGTACTGGTGGATGCGCCCGGCGTGCCCGTGCTCGTCGTCCGCATGGCGATGGGCTCCCCCATAGGCACCGGCCTCGGGTTCGAACGCCGCCTCCATGGGCGCGACCGATGCGCCCAGCCCCTTGATCATCTCCTCGAGCACATGGTCGGCCGCTATGCGCAGGAATCCGTCACCCACCTGCACCGGCACGTGCCGGTTGCCGAGGTGATACGCCGCGCGTGTGAGCTCCTGGGCCGACCTGCAGGTGATGTGCACGACGTTCTCTGCCTCCGCGACAACCTCGATGACCCGGCCGTCGCTCGCGACGACCAGGTCGCCGCCGCGCAGGATATCGCCGCGCGGCAGCATGAGCGCCACCTCCTCCCCGGAGGCAAGCGTCGTGCGCAGCCGGCTCTTTTGCCGCGCGTCGAACGGCAGGCGCAGTTGGCCCTTGACCTCGAGGCGGTATGCGCCGCGCGGTATCTTCAGCTTGGACTTTATTTCGAGCATCTGCGCCTTCTTGATCGTCTTTGCACTCAAAACAGGAAATAGCGCTGCGCCATCGGCAGCACCTCGGCGGGCTCGCACATCAGGAGCTCCCCGTCGGCCTTGACGAGGTAGTTCTCGGGATCGACCTCGATCTTCGGAGTGTAGCTGTTGTGGACCATGTCCTTCTTGCCTATGCCGCGGCAATTCTTAACGGCCATCAGCGGCTTCTTCAACCCCAGGCCGGTCACCATGGGATTCTTGAGCGCCGCCTGGGAAACGAACGTCACCGAAGTCGCGAGGGCCCCTCCGAACGCGCCGAACATCGGGCGGTAGTGCACCGGTTGCGGGGTCGGGATCGAGGCGTTCGGGTCACCCATGGCGGCCGCGGCGATCATGCCGCCTTTGAGGATCAGCGAAGGCTTCACGCCGAAGAAGGCCGGTCTCCAGATCACGAGATCGGCGAGCTTGCCCACCTCGATCGAACCGACCTCGTGCGAGATTCCCTGCGCGATCGCCGGGTTGATCGTGTATTTGGCCACGTAACGCTTGACGCGCGAATTGTCCGATTTCGCCGTGTCGCCCTTGAGCGCGCCGCGCTGCACCTTCATCTTGTGCGCGGTCTGCCAGGTGCGGATGATGACCTCCCCCACCCTGCCCATCGCCTGGGAGTCGGACGACATCATCGAGAACGCGCCCAGGTCGTGCAGGATGTCCTCGGCCGCGATCGTCTCGCGCCGGATGCGCGACTCGGCGAACGCCACGTCTTCCGCGATCGACGGGTCTAGGTGGTGGCACACCATCAGCATGTCGAGGTGCTCGTCGACCGTGTTTACGGTGTAGGGCATGGTCGGGTTCGTCGAGGACGGCAGCACGTTCGGCTCGCCGCACACCTTGATGATGTCCGGCGCATGCCCGCCGCCCGCGCCTTCGGTGTGGAAGGTCGCGATGGTCCGCCCCTTGAATGCGGCGACGGTGTTCTCGACAAAGCCGGATTCGTTGATGGTGTCGGTGTGGATGGTGACCTGGACGTCGTACTTCTCGGCCACGCCCAGGCAGCAATCGATCGCGGCCGGCGTGGTGCCCCAGTCCTCGTGCAGTTTCAGCCCGTAGGCCCCGGCTTCGATCTGCTCGGCGAGCCCCGCAGGGGTGCTTGCATTGCCCTTGCCCTGGAACCCGAGGTTCATCGGGAAGGCCTCCGCGGCCTGGAGCATGCTGAAGATGTGCCAGGGGCCCGGCGTGCAGGTCGTGGCGAACGTGCCTGTGGCCGGGCCGGTGCCGCCGCCCATCATGGTCGTGACGCCGCTCATCAGCGCCTCTTCGATCTGCTGGGGGCAGATGAAGTGGATGTGCGTGTCGATCCCGCCGGCGGTGACGATCATCCCCTCCCCGGCGATGATTTCGGTGCCCGGGCCGATGACGATGGTGATTCCGGGCTGCACGTCGGGATTGCCGGCCTTGCCGATCGCGGCGATGCGCCCGCTCTTGATGGCGATGTCGGCCTTGACGATGCCCCAGTGGTCGATGATCAGCGCATTGGTGATCACGGTGTCCGCAATATCCTTGGAGGTGCGCTGGCTCTGGCCCATCCCGTCGCGGATCACCTTTCCGCCGCCGAACTTCACCTCCTCGCCGTAGATGGTGAAATCCTTCTCAACCTCGATCCACAACTCCGTATCGGCAAGCCTCAGGCGATCGCCCACGGTGGGGCCGAACATTTCGGCATAGGCCTGGCGACCGATCTTCATTTGGCCTCCCCTTGCGGCGAGGCCGGGGCTTTTGCCCGCAGCTTGCCCATCACCTTGCCCTGGAACCCGAACACCTTGCGGTCCCCGGCATAGTCGACGAGCTCGATCGTGCGCGTCTGGCCGGGCTCGAAGCGCACCGCGGTGCCCGCCGCGATGTTCAGCCGCATCCCGTATGCCGCCTTGCGGTCGAACGACAGCGCGTCGTTCGTCTCGAAGAAGTGGTAGTGCGAACCCACCTGGATGGGCCGGTCCGCCATGTTGGCCACCTTGAGGGTGACCGTCCTGCGGCCCTTGTTGAGTTCGATCGAGCCTTCCTTGACCTGCATTTCGCCCGGGATCATGGCGCCTCCTACGGAATCGGGTGATGGACGGTCACGAGCTTGGTGCCGTCCGGGAATGTCGCCTCCACCTGGATCTCGGGAATCATTTCCGGCACGCCTTCCATCACGTCCTCCCGGCTCAGCAGCGTCGTGCCGTACCCCATCAGGTCCGAAACCGATCGCCCGTCGCGCGCGGCCTCCAGGATCGCCGCCGATATGTACGCGATCGCCTCCGGATAGTTGAGCTTCACTCCGCGCGCCTTGCGGCGCTCCGCAAGCAGGCCCGCCGTGAAGATGAGCAGCTTGTCCTTCTCTCTTGGGGTGAGTTCCATGGCTTCCTTTCTCGATTGGCCGGCGCCTGGGCCCGGTCAGGTGCTCCAGATCCTGGGTTCGATCGCCTCGCTTTGCTTCATCACCGGGCGCAATACCCCCCACAGCGCCGTGAAGTAGCGCCTTGCATCCTCGCCCGCGTCGCCGAGCCAGCGCGCGATCAGCAGCCGCGGCATGCGCGTCACCCCGCACATCGCGCCCTCGCCGCCAGGAACGTCGCGACACGCCGCAAGCGCTTCGTTCGGGATCTCGCGGCCGGCCGCCAGCAGGGTGGCGCATACGGCGTGTCCCGCAAGTCCGACCGGTGAGGCGAACAGGGGATCGTCCCCCGCCACCCGCGCCCGCTCGGCCCACAGGCGCTTGTCGCCTGAAAAGATCTCGGTCTGCTGGGTGAGCAGACCGGAGGCGAACCGGTGCCCCGAAGCCGCGCGGCCGAAACACAGGATCTCCCACCCGGTATAGGCGCCATCGCCGCCGAGCTGCACGCGGGTCTTCATTTCCGCGACTGCGCCATCGAAGAGGATGGTCTCCTGCGGCAGCCACTCGAGCGATGCTCCCGGGGACACCTCGAAATCGAGGGACTGGCGAGCAGCGGACGCGTGCGTGCGGTACCACTTGCCGGCGCCGGGTGTCGTGAGCAGAGCCGCGCTGCGGGGCCCGAGCCTCGCGCTGATCGCGAGCGAATCCCCGCCGGCAATGCCACCCGGCGGATGCACGACGATGGTGTGGCATGTCCCCTCCCCCTCCGG
This sequence comes from Pseudomonadota bacterium, assembly GCA_018241645.1. Classification (GTDB taxonomy): domain Bacteria; phylum Pseudomonadota; class Gammaproteobacteria; order Burkholderiales; family SG8-39; genus SZAS-79. The sequence goes on along the minus strand of JAFEDL010000045.1, from coordinate 43,282 downwards.
GTAGAGGTCCCGCTGCACGCGCAACGGGCCGCTGTGGCTGCGCCGGGCCAGCACGGTGCGTTCAGCGCGCCGCGCGTACTCCAGGGCGAGCCTCGCCTCCCAGTGCGGATTCGCAAGGGCGTGCTGCGCAATTGCTTCGGCTGGAATCATCGCGGGCCATTATATGGCGAGCATCGAGCGCACGTTGTCGCGTTCCATGTCGGCGCCCCGCCCCGCCTTGACCACCTCGCCGCGGGACATGACGACGTAGTTGTCGGCGAGCGCCTCGGCGAAATCGTAGTACTGCTCGACCAGCAGGATCGCCATCTCGCCCCCCTTGGCGAGTGCCGCGATCACGTTGCCGATGTCCTTGATGATCGAGGGCTGGATGCCCTCGGTGGGCTCGTCGAGGATCAGCAGCTTGGGGTCCGACGCGAGGGCCCGTCCGATCGCGAGTTGCTGCTGCTGGCCGCCGGAAAGGTCGCCCCCCCGGCGATGCAGCATGTCCTTGAGCACCGGGAACATCTCGAAGATGCGCCCCGGGATCCTTGCGCTGCCGGACTTGGTCGCCAGGCCCATGAGCAGGTTCTCCTCGACCGTCAGGCGCGGGAAGATCTCGCGGCCCTGGGGCACGAAGCCCACGCCGAGCCGCGCGCGCTCGTAGGGGGCCAGCGCGGTGATATCCACGCCGTTGAACGTCAGGCTGCCGGAGCGCACGGGGACCAGTCCCACCAGGCACTTGAGCAGCGTGGTCTTGCCGACGCCGTTGCGGCCGAGGATGGTGGTACAGGCGCCCTTGGGGATCTCGAAGCTGACGTCGCGCAGGATGTGGCTGCCGCCGTAGTACTGGTTGAGGTTGGAGATCGTCAGCATCTCAGCGGCCCAGATAGACTTCGATTACGCGTTCGTCGTTCTGCACCGCGTCCATGGCGCCCTCCGCGAGCACGCTGCCTTCGTGCAGCACGGTCACGGTCCGCGCGATGGCGCCGACGAAGTCCATGTCGTGCTCGACGACGACCAGGGTGTGCTTTCCCGCGAGCGAGTTGAACAACTCGGCGGTTCGCTCGGTCTCCGCGTCGGTCATCCCCGCGACCGGTTCGTCCAGCAGGAGCAGCCTGGGCTCCTGCATCAGGAGCATGCCGATCTCCAGCCATTGCTTCTGTCCGTGCGACAGCAGGCCCGCGGCCCGGTCCGGCGCATCGGCCAGCTTGATCTGCTCGAGCGTGGCCGCAATCAGGTCGCCCTGGGCGGAATCGAGCCTTGCGCGCAGGCTCGCCCGCACACGCTTGTCGGTTTTCATCGCGAGCTCGAGGTTCTCGAACACCGTATGCTGTTCGAACACCGTGGGCTTCTGGAACTTGCGCCCGATGCCGGCATGGGCGATCTGCGGCTCGGTCATGCGCAGCAGGTCGATCGTCTGGCCGAAGAACGCCGTGCCCGAATCCGGCCGGGTCTTGCCGGTGATCACGTCCATCATCGTGGTCTTGCCGGCCCCGTTGGGCCCGATGATGCAGCGCAGCTCGCCGGCCTCCACCGTCAGCGTGAGGTTGTTCAGTGCCTTGAAGCCGTCGAAGCTGACGGTGATGTCGTCCAGGTACAGGATGGGCCCGTGCGTGACGTCCAGCGCCTCGGTGACCACCCGGCCGCCGCCGACCGCAGCCGGGCCGCTGGTGCCCTGGTCCTCGTCTTCCACGATGGGTGTCATGCCGCTTTCGCTCCCTGGCGGTCCCGCCACTGCGCCCGCAACTGGCTGATCAGGCCGACCACGCCGTTGGGCAGGAACAGCGTTACCGCAATGAAGATCGCCCCGAGGAAGAACAACCAGTACTCCGGAAACGCCACGGTGAACCAGCTGCGCGCGCCGTTGACGATGAAGGCGCCCAGGATTGCGCCGACCAGCGTGCCGCGGCCGCCTACGGCCACCCAGATCGCGATCTCGATCGAGTTGGCCGGCGACATCTCGCCCGGGTTGATGATCCCGACCTGCGGAACGTACAGGGCGCCGGCGATTCCGCACAGGACGGCCGAGAGCGTCCAGATGAACAGCTTGTACCAGAGCGGGTCGTATCCGGAGAACATCACGCGCGACTCGGCATCCCGGATCGCCGTGAGCACGCGGCCCAGCTTCGAGGTCACGATCCAGCGCCCGAGCAGCAGGGTGCCGACCAGGGCGAGCCCGGACAGCACGAACAGGGTCATGCGCATCTGCGGCGTGAAGATCGGGTGGTCGAGGATGCGCTTGAAGTCCGTGAATCCGTTGTTGCCGCCGAACCCGGTGTCGTTGCGGAAGAACAGCAGCATGAAGGCGAAAGTCATGGCCTGCGTGATGATCGAGAAATACACGCCCTTGATGCGCGAACGGAATGCGAAGTAGCCGAACACGAAGGCGAGCAGCCCCGGGACCAGGACGACCAGCATCAGGCTGTACCAGAAGTGGTCGGTGAAGCTCCAGTACCAGGGGTAGGCCTTCCAGTCGAGGAACACCATGAAGTCGGGCAGCGGGCTCTTGTAGACGCCGTCCAGGCCGATCGATCGCATGAGGTACATGCCGAACGCGTAACCGCCGAGCGCGAAGAACAGGCCGTGGCCGAGCGACAGGATCCCCGTGTAGCCCCAGATCAGGTCCATGGCGAGCGCCACGATGGCATAGCACATGATCTTCCCGATCAGCGAGACGCTGAAATCGGACATGTGGAAGATGCTTTCCTTCGGCACGCCGAGGTTGAGCAGCGGCGCGACCGCGCAGATCAGGACCAGGGCGGCGATCACGCCGCTCCAGCCGCGCGTCCCGAACAGCGCCCCGGGCCCGGTCTTACGCATCGGCGAACCGCCCCTTGAGCGCGAACATCCCCTGCGGCCGCTTCTGGATGAAGATGATGATGAAGACCAGCACGGTGATCTTGGCAAGCACCGCGCCCGATATGCCTTCGAGGAACTTGTTGACGATGCCCAGGCCTATGGCCGCGTAGACCGTGCCCGCCAGCTGGCCGACGCCGCCGAGCACCACGACCATGAACGAGTCGACGATGTACCCCTGGCCCAGGTCGGGCCCCACGTTGCCGATCTGGGACAGCGCGCATCCGGCGAGGCCCGCGATGCCAGACCCCAGCCCGAAGCACCAGGTGTCGATGCGCCCCGTGTGCACGCCCAGGCAGGAGGCCATCGCCCGGTTCTGCGTTACGCCGCGCACGAACAAGCCGAGCCGGGTGCGCGTCAGCGCCAGCCAGACCAGCAGCAGCACGACGGCGGAAAAGCCGATGATCACGATCCGGCTCCAGGGCAGGACGACGTTGGACAGCAATTCAACGCCGCCCGACATCCACACCGGGTTCTCCACCTGCACGTTCTGCGCGCCGAAGATCGTGCGCACCGCCTGGATCAGGATCAGGCTGATCCCCCAGGTGGCCAGGAGCGTTTCCAGCGGCCGGCCGTACAGGAAGCGGATCACGCCCCGCTCGAGGACCATGCCGACCGCCGCGGCCACCATGAACGACGCGGGCACCGCGGCCAGCAGGTACCAGTTGAAGAGGTCCGGCGCGTTCGCCCGGACGAGGTTCTGCACGACGTAAGTGGTGTAGGCGCCGATCATGATCAGCTCGCCGTGGGCCATGTTGATCACGCCCATCAGCCCGTAGGTGATGGCGAGGCCAAGGGCCGCGAGCAGCAGGATCGAGCCGAGCGACGCGCCGCTGAACACCTGTGCGATCCGCTCGCCGGTGGCCAGGCGCCCCTCGACTTCGGCGAGCGATTTCTGCGCGGCAAAGCGGATGTCCGCATCCGGTTCCGCGAATTCCCCGCCCTTCTTCGCCAGGATCTCGAGCAGGATCGTCTTGGTGTTTGGATTGACGCTCGAACCCAGCGACACGATTGCCGCGAGCCGGACGGGCTTGTCCTTGCTGTTCAGCTGCAGGTTGGCGCGCACCCGCTCGAGCAGTCCCTTGATCTCCGCGTCGGATTCCTTGCCGATGGCGCGCTCGACGATCGGCAGCCGGTCGGACTCGGTCTCGTCCTGCAGGGTCTTGGCTGCCGCAAGGCGCACCGCACGGTCCTTGGAGCTGAGCTGCAGGGTTGCAATTGCCGCGGCAAGCTCCCGCCGGAACACGTTGTTGGCGACGACCTCGTCGAGGTCCCCGGGGAGCGCATCGACCGGCTTTCCGGTCGTCGCGTCGGTGCCCTTCCCGTCCACGACAATGACAATCTTCTTGGTCGACACGGAGGTCTGCACGTTCCCCTCCGCCAGCGCCTGCAGGAAGCCGATCGCGGATTCGTCGTCACCGGCGGCGACCGCGTTGAGGGCTTCGATGCGGACGTCGGGGTCTTCCGAAACCAGCTTGCCGATCTGCTCTGGGCTGAGCGCGGCAGCGGGCATCGCCGCAACCAGGGCGAACACCACCAGAACGCATCGGATCAAGCGCACGAGAATCATGATCAGTCTTTGAAATGCCGGGCGACGCGTGCAAAGCGGCCCGTCACGCTGCAATGGGGCCCGCGGGCCCGGCCGGCGGACTGGCCGGGACTGCCGCGGGAATGATGCTGTACTGGATTACTCCGGCTCACCCTTCTTCTTGTCGTTGCCCGCAATGAACGGGCTCCACGGGGCGGCCTTCACCGGGCCGGGCGTCTTCCAGACCACCTTGAACTGGCCGTCGGCCTGGACTTCGCCGATGAACACCGGCTTGTGCAGGTGGTGGTTCTTCTCGTCCATCTTGGCCGTAAAGCCGGACGGGGCCTTGAAGGTCTGGCCGCCGACCGCGGCGATCACCTTGTCCACATCGGTGGTCTTGGCCTTCTCCACCGCCTGCTTCCACATGTTGATGCCGATGTACGTCGCTTCCATCGGATCGTTGGTGAGGGGCTTGTCGGCGCCGGGAAGCTTCATCTTCTTGGCGTAGGCGGCCCACTTCTTCTTGAAGTCGTCGTTGGCGGGGTTCTTGAGGGACATGAAGTAGTTCCACGCGGCGAGGTGGCCGACGAGGGGCTTGGTGTCCACTCCGCGAAGCTCTTCTTCACCCACCGAGAACGCCACGACCGGCACGTCCGTCGCCTTGAGGCCCTGGTTGCCCAGTTCCTTGTAGAACGGCACGTTCGAATCGCCGTTGATCGTCGAGATCACCGCGGTCTTGCCGCCGGCGGCGAACTTCTTGATGTCCGCGACGATGGTCTGGTAGTCGCTGTGGCCGAACGGCGTGTACTTCTCGTCGATATCCTTCTCGGCGACGCCCTTGGACTTCAGGAAAGCGCGCAGGATCTTGTTGGTCGTGCGCGGATAGACGTAGTCGGTCCCGAGGAGGACGAAGCGCTTGGCCCCGCCGCCCGCCTTGCTCATCAGGTACTCTGTCGCGGGAATCGCCTGCTGGTTGGGCGCCGCGCCCGTGTAGAACACGTTCTTCTCGAGTTCCTCGCCTTCGTACTGCACCGGGTAGAAGAGCAGGCCGTTGAGTTCCTTGAATACCGGCAGCACGGACTTGCGCGACACCGAGGTCCAGCAGCCGAACACCACCGAGACCTTGTCCTGGCCGATGAGCTGCTTGGCCTTCTCGGCGAAGAGCGGCCAGTTGGAGGCCGGGTCGACGACCACGGGCTCGAGCTTCTTGCCCATCACGCCGCCCTTGGCGTTGATTTCCTCGATGGTCATCAGCGCCACGTCCTTCAGCACCGTCTCGCTGATCGCCATGGTGCCCGACAGCGAATGCAGGATGCCGACCTTGATGGTGTCGGCGGCCAGCGCGTACGGCCCGTAGCTGTAAGCGGCGGCGACTGCGGCGCCGACCGCCAGTTTTTTCAGAAACCCTCTGCGTTGCATGTTTGCTTTCTCCCGGATTGATGAGCACTGATCGAATTCCATGCGACCCGTTGCACCAGTCCCGGCTGCGACGAAACCGCACGTCCCCCCCGCTCTTTGCACGGCCTGTGCCATGTCGCGGTGCAGGCTCAGAAGAGGACATTTATGCTTTAGCAAACAATGGAATGCAGGAAACTGACGGGAGCGAAAGACAGCGCAAATGCAACCGCTGCAAACAGCCGCCGGCCCGATTTGGTGCGCCACATGCATCGCCGCACTAATATGATGCGCACCCTCGCTGCCCGGCTGCGGGAGGTCGCGCCATAATCCGCAGTGGCCGGCTTTCCGGTCAAACAGGAACACCCTTAGCCGGGCCCAAAAGCCATGTCGATCAACCGTTTTTCCCTCGCCCTGACCGCCCCGGAGAACGAACGCTATCTGGTGCGCAAAGGCGTGGACATGCTCGCGCTGCTGCGCGCCCTGGCGGCCCGCCAAACGCCGGTGGGCCTTTATTTCGGCGGGACCGACGATCTCCTGCCGACCGAATTGCTGGGGGTCAATCCCGCTTACGAGGAACTCCTTTTCTCGCCGGGAAGCGACCGCGCGACCCTGGAGCGATTGCTGGCGGCGGGATCTTTCGGGGTGGAGACTGCGCTCGATTCGGTCCGGATACTCTTCATCTCAAGCCACGCCGAAATCACGCGCTTCCGGGGACAGGACGCCTTGCGCGCGCGAATCCCGGACGTACTGGCCCGCATGCAGCGCAGGGAGTCGGTGCGCGTCGCGACGCCGCAGGACAAGCCCCCGTCCTGCGTGCTGCGGACAAACGCCGATTCCCGTAGCGGGAACGGCGGAGAGCTGCGGCTGCGGGTCACCGACGTTTCCACCGGCGGCCTCGGCCTCCACCTGCCGGCAGCGGACGCGGCCATTGCGCCCGGGAAAACCCACCACGACTGCAGCCTCGAACTGCCGGGCGTGGGCCTGATGCGCTGCGCGCTGGGCATCGTGTACGTGAAGGAAGCGCAACCCGGCAGCAAGGAGCGGCAGGCCGGATGCCGTTTCGTCGACCTCCCGGCGCTGTCGCGCGAGCAGGTGCGCGGCTACGTGGCGAGGCTCGAGCGCGCGCAACTCGCCAAGGGGACGGGGTAAGGCGGGGAACCGACCTGCGCAGCGTTGCCTTTTGGCGGGAAGTCGTTTACTGTATAAATGTACAGTATATGAGCGGGCGTTCGCGCCCGGCCACCGCATGCACTCCCTCCCCGCGTTTTCCGCGCTCAGCGATATCCTGCGCCACGGCCTCGTCTGGCGCGCCGGCGAAGCGTCCCGCGCCGAGTTGCCGGGCGTCCCCAGCGGGTTTGCCGCGCTCGATGCGGAACTGCCCGGCGGCGGCTGGCCGACCGGCGCGCTGACCGAGCTCCTGCCGGAGCACGCGGGCATAGGCGAAGTCCGCGCGCTCGGCCCGGCGCTCGCGCGGCTGTCCAACGAGGGCCGCTGGCTCGCGTGGATCGCGCCGCCTTACCTGCCGTACGCCCCGGCGCTTGAAGCGGCAGGCATCGACCTTGCCCGCGTGATGGTCGTACGCACCCGTTCGCCGCAGGATGCCCTGTGGGCGATCGAGCAGGCGCTGCAGTCGAGTGCCTGCGGCGCGGTGCTCGGCTGGCCGGAGAAAGCCTCCTTCGCGCAACTGAGGCGCCTGCAGATCGCCGCCGAGGGCAGCCCGGCGCTGGCCTTCCTGTTCCGCTCGCCGCTCGCCGCGCGCGAATCCTCCCCGGCGGCGCTCCGCCTGCACCTGCAGAGCCTCAAGGGCGAGCTCGCCGTCAGGATCCTCAAGCGCCGCGGCGGGCCTCTGGCGCGGCCGATCCTGCTCACGCCGGCACCGGTGGTTGAACCGCTGCGGCACCCCGTTCCCGTGACCGACCATGCAATGGACCGCGCTTTACCTGCCGCGCCTGCCCCTCGAATCCTTCCTGCGCGCCTCGTCCACGGCTGACCCCTGGGCGATGGCGGAGAACCGCCACGTCCTCGACTGCAATGCCGCGGCTTTCGCGCTGGGCGTACGGCCGCGCATGGCGCGCGCGGCCGCGGCGGCGCTCGTGCCCGGCCTGCGTTTTTGCGAGCGCGACGCAGAGGCCGAGCGCGCGGCGCTCGAAGGCGTCGCCGGATGGGCGGGCTGCTACACGCCGAACGTCGCCCTCGTGGCTCGCGCCGCCGGCCCGTCGGGGGTGCTGCTCGAAGTCTCCGGCAGCCTGAAACTCTTCGGCGGCCTGCCCGCCATCACCACCGGTCTCGTGCGGGGGGCCCACGAAATGGGGTTCACCGCCGGCATCGCTTCCGCGCCGACCGCGCAGGGCGCCTGGCTGCTCGCGCGCGCCGGCGCTTCCTCGCCCTGCCTGGCGCTGGCCGACCTGCCCCGCCGCCTGCAGCCGCTGCCGGTCGAGGTACTCGATTGCGACGCGCGCACCCTCGCCACGCTGGAGTCGGTGGGCGTGCGCACGCTTGGCGAAGTGCTCGCGCTGCCGCGCGCCGGGCTCGCGCGCCGGTTCGGCGCAGCGCTGACCGACGAACTCGACCGCGCGCTCGGGACGCGGCCCGACCCGCGCACGTTCTTCTCGCCACCGGAACTTTTCTACGCCGGGCTCGAACTCCCGGCCGAGGTGCGCGAAGCCGGTGCGCTCGTCTTCGCCGTCCAGCGATTGATTACCCAGCTCGGGGGCTTCCTCGCGGCCCGCGACGGCGGCATACAGCGCTTTCGCATCGAGCTCTTTCACAAGGAGGCGCGCACCGATGTGGAAATCGGCCTCGTGCGCCCGGGGCGCGACGCCGGCCATTTCGCCCTGCTTGCGCGCGAAAAACTCTCCTCGCTCGCGCTGCGGGAGCCCGTGCGCAGGATCGCGCTGGCGGCGGACGAGGTCCTCGCGATCGCGCACGAAAGCCTCGACCTGCTCGACGATGCGCTTAAGCGCCCGGGCGATTGGCACGGCCTGATCGAACGCCTGCGCGCGCGGCTCGGCGACCGCGCGGTCAGCGGGCTGGCGACATACGCGGAGCACCGGCCCGAAGCGGCGTGGCGCGCGGCGGAGCCCGGCGCACGCAGCCCGGCGCTCGAATTCGGCACGCGGCCGCTGTGGCTGCTGCAAAAGCCCAAACGGCTGCAAGAAGTCGGCTCCGCGCCGCACTGCGAAGGGCCGCTCGCGCTGCTGGCGGGGCCGGAGCGCATCGAATCGGGCTGGTGGGACGGCCACGACGCGGCGCGCGACTACTTCGTCGCCCGCGCACCGACCGAATCCCTGCTCTGGGTCTATCGCGAGCGCGGCGTGGAGCGGGGACACTGGTACCTGCATGGCATCTTCGGCTGAAACGGCATGGACCTCCTGCCCGCCTATGCGGAGTTGCACTGCGCTTCGAATTTCAGCTTCCTGCGCGGCGCTTCGCACCCGGCCGAACTCGTCGAGCGGGCACATGCCCTCGGCTATGCGGCGCTCGCCATCACCGACGAATGCTCGCTCGCCGGCATCGTGCGGGCCCACGTCGCAGCCAAGGCGCACGGCCTCAAGCTGATCGTCGGCAGCGAGATCGCCCTGGGGGACGGGCCACGGCTCGTGCTGCTGGCCACGGACCGCGACGGCTACGGCAACCTGTGCGAACTCATCACCGCCGGCCGGCGGCGTGCGAAAAAAGGGACCTACAGCCTTTCACGCGCGGACCTGGATGCGGGCCTGCCCGGGTGCCTGGCGCTTCTCGTTCCCGGCAAGCGCATCGACGAAGGGCATGCGCACTGGCTCGCGCAAAGGTTTGCGGGCCGCGCATGGATCGCGGTGGAACTCCACCACGGCCCGCGCGACAAGGCGCGCCTCGCCGGGTTGCGTGCCCTCGGCGAGGCCTGCGGACTGCCGCTCGTCGCGGCCGGCGACGTGCACATGCACTCCCGTTCGCGCCGTCCGCTGCAGGACACGCTCACCGCGATCCGCCTGGGCGTGCCGGTCGCGCAGGCCGGGCACGCGCTGTTCCCGAATGCCGAGCACCACCTGCGCCCGAGGGTGCGGCTGGCGCAGCTGTACCCCGGGGCGATGCTCGCCGAAGCGCTGGCGATCGCCGGGCGCTGCACGTTTTCGCTCGACGAGCTGAAGTACGAATACCCGCAGGAGGTCGTGCCGGAAGGCGAAACGCCGGCCAGCTGGCTGGCGAAGCTCGTCGACGAGGGCGCGGCAAAGCGCTATCCACCGGGCGTGCCGCCGAAGGTCGTCACGCAACTCCGGCACGAGCTCGCGCTCATCGCGACGCTCGGCTACGAATACTATTTCCTCACGGTCCACGACATCGTGCGGTTCGCCCGCGGCGAAGGCATCCTCTGCCAGGGGCGCGGCTCCGCGGCCAACTCGGCCGTGTGCTATTGCCTGCACATCACGGAGATCGACCCCGCGCGCTCCCGCCTGCTGTTCGAACGCTTCATCTCGCAGGAGCGCAACGAGCCGCCCGACATCGATGTCGACTTCGAGCACGACCGGCGCGAGGAAGTGATCCAGTACATCTACGCGAAGTATGGCCGCGAGCGCGCCGCCATCGCCGCGACCGTCATCAGCTACCGGTCAAAAAGCGCGCTGCGGGACCTGGGCAAGGCGCTCGGCTTTTCCCTGGAACAACTGGAGCGCCTCTCCAAGCTGCTCGCCTGGTGGGACGAGGCGGACGCGCTGCCGGCGCGGCTGCGGGAGTCCGGGTTCGATCCGGAAGCCCGTGCCGTGCGGCAACTGATCGAGATGACCGGCGCGTTGCGCGGTTTTCCGAGGCACCTCTCGCAGCACGTGGGCGGCTTCGTGATCGGGCGCGGCAAGGTTTCGCGGCTGGTGCCGATCGAGAATGCGGCGATGCCCGATCGCTCGATCATCCAGTGGGACAAGGACGACCTAGACGCAGTCGGCCTGCTCAAGGTCGACGTCCTTGCGCTCGGCATGCTCTCGGCCATCCGGCGCACGCTCCAACTCGTTGGCGACGCCCGCGGTGCGCCGCTCAGGATGCAGGACATCCCCGCCGAGGATCCTGCGGTCTACAGGATGATGCAGCAGGCCGACACCGTCGGGGTGTTCCAGATCGAGTCGCGCGCGCAGATGTCGATGCTGCCCCGGCTCAGGCCCGAAAACTTCTACGACCTCGTCATCGAAATCGCGATCGTGCGCCCGGGCCCCATCCAGGGCGACATGGTGCACCCGTACCTGCGCCGCAAGCGCGGGCTGGAGCCGGTCGAGTATCCGAGCGAAAAAGTGAGAGGCGTGCTCGAGCGCACGCTCGGGGTGCCGCTTTTCCAGGAGCAGGTCATGGAAATCGCCGTGACCGCCGCGGACTTCACCCCCGGTGAAGCCGACCAGCTGCGGCGCGCGATGGCCGCATGGAAGCGCAAGGGCGGCCTCGGCCCGTTCCAGGAAAAGCTCATCACCGGGCTGCGCCAGAGCGGCCATACCCGCGAGTTCGCCGAACACCTCTTCAAGCAGATCCTCGGATTCGGCGAATACGGATTCCCGGAATCCCACTCGGCGAGCTTCGCGCTGCTCGCCTACGCCTCGGCGTGGCTCAAGCTCTACCACCCGGCGGAGTTCCTCTGCGCGCTCCTCAACAGCCAGCCGATGGGGTTTTATTCGCCCTCGCAGCTGGTGCAGGACGCGCAGAAAGCGAAGGGCGAGAGGCGCGGCGTCGAAGTGCTTGCCGTGGACGTCCTGGAAAGCAGTTGGGATTGCACGCTGGAGCGCGCCTTCCACGGCGACCGTGCGGTCAGGCTCGGCCTGCGCATGGCGAACGGGCTCGGGCAGCCGGCGGCCGAACGGATCATGGCTGCACGCGGGGCGTCCGGCTTCGCATCGGTTGCGGATCTCGCCACCCGCGCCGCGCTGGAGCGCCGCGACCTCTCCGCGCTGGCGAAAGCCGGCGCGCTGCAGCGGATCGCGGGCAACCGGCACGACGCCCTCTGGCAGGTGACCGGCATCGAGGCGCAGACCCCGCTCCTGCGCGGCACGGCTGCCAGCGAGGAAGGCCCGCAATTGCGCTCGCCGACCGAAGGCGAAGACATCGTCGCCGACTACGCAAGCACGGGACTCACGCTCGGCCGGCATCCTCTCGCGCTGCTGCGCTCCCGGCTCGCGCGCGGCCGTTCAATCACGGCCGAATCCCTGATGCGCCTGCCGCACGGCAGCAGCGCCAAGGTGACCGGGATCGTCACCGGCCGGCAGCGTCCGGGGACCGCCTCGGGAACCGTGTTCGTAACGCTCGAGGACGAAACCGGCTGGGTCAACGTGATCGTCTGGCCGGCGCTGGTCGAAAAGCAGCGCCGCGAGCTGCTCGGCGCGAAACTGTTGACGGTGCACGGTGCGCTGGAGCGGGACGGGGACGTCGCACACCTGATCGCGCGCCGGCTTGCGGACGACACACGGCTGCTCGGCGATCTGGCGACGGCGAGCCGCGACTTCCATTAGGTCATGGGGCATTCCGGGTCCTGGGCGAATTCCGGTATCCTCCCGCCATCAGGCCCGACCAAAGCCCAATGCCCGAACGCACCGCGAAGCGCCCCGCCCCCTCATCCGCACCCGCGCTGCTCGCGCTGGCATTCGCGCTGTTCCCGGCGATTGCGCATGCACAGCTGTACTCGTGGAAGGACGCCCAGGGCAACGTCACGATCAAGAACTCTCCCCCGCCGTGGTACAGCGAATCCGAGCGTCCGCGGGGACCCCGGGTCCAGGTATTGCGCAACGGCAAGGTCGTGGACGACACGGCGTGGCCGCTGGACAAGCGCCAAGAGGGACGCAGCCAGGCCGCCCGTCAGGAGGAAGCACGCGCCAGATCGCAGACGAGCCCCCCCGGCAGGAAAGATGCCGACGACTGAGCCCGAACCCCTCCCGCCCGGCCCGCAATGCCGCCGCCCCGCCGGATGCGAAATCACCTCTAATTTCACTTGCTAAGAGATTGAAACAGCGATACTATTTTTGCGCAATCGGACAACAAAGGGAGCAGCACGCGTGATGAAAACCAAGCAAGGCGGATTTACGCTCGTTGAAATTGCGATCGTACTCGTCATCATCGGGTTGCTGCTGGGCGGCATCCTGAAGGGCCAGGAGATGATCGTCCAAGCGAAGATAAAGAACGCGATGGCGGACTTCTCGGGGATCTCAGCGGCCTATCACGGCTACCAGGACCGGTATCGCGCCATCCCCGGTGACGATGCCAACGCGGCAACGCGGTGGGCCGGGGCCTCGATCTCCGCCACGGCAGGCGAAGCCGGCAACGGCGTCGTCCAGGGCCTGTACAACAGCACGACCGCCACCGACGAGTCCCGCCTGTGGTGGGACCATCTGCGCCGCTCAGGGTTCGTCGCCGGCAACGGAACGCAACAGCCGACCAACGCCTTCACCGGCATGCTCGGGGTCCAGACCGGCAACGGCGCGGGCGCGTCCGTCCTTGGCGGAATTTCCAGCCTCATGATCTGCTCGGCCAACATCCCGGACAAGGTCGCGATCGCGATCGACACCTCGATGGACGACGGGATCATGACGAGCGGTGGCGTACGTGGCGAACTCCAGTCCGCGCCCAACCCCGTGGTCGGAAACTCAAGCGGTTCCTACGCCGAGACCGGCACCAACATCTACATCCTCTGCCGCCAGATCTAGGCACAGGGATTCTCTTCCAAACGGGCTTCGCGAGAAGCCCGTTTTATCTTGTGCGTGCGCCTCGTCAGGCGCGCACTGCAAATACCGCAATACCTGCCGCGATTAGCACCACCCCTTGCATGCGGCGAATCGACCAACGCTCCTTGAGGACGATCCACCCGATCAGGCTTGCGAACAGCACGCTGGTTTCCCGCAGGGCGGCCACACCGCCAATCGGGCCCTGGCTCAGCGCCCACAGAAACGCGCCGAAAGCGGCGGTTCCGAGCAGCCCCGAAATGAGCGTGCGCCGCCATTCCCGGGCAATCGTCACCCAAAGCTGGCGCCCACGCGCAACGTTGGCAACGGCAACGAAAGCGGCGCCGTCCAGGATCATCAGCCAGACGGAAAAGCACAGCCAGTCTCCGCTCAATCGCGAGCCGTACGCATCAACAACTGAATAGCTGGCGACCGCCAACCCGGTCGCCGCTGCCGCCATCAGCAGTTTCGCGCCCGGCTTTCGATCCCCGTGGTCGAGACTCATGGTCAGGATGCCGCCCGAAATCAGCAGTATCCCGGCCAGACTCCACGTTCCCGGGAACTCGCCCAGCACGAGTACTGCGATGAGGGTGGCAAACAAAGGGCTGAATCCCCGCGCGATCGGATACGCATGGCCGAGGTCTCCGTGCGCATAGACACGGGCAAGTCCGATCTTGTAGCCATTGTGAAGCACGACCGAAACCGCAAGCACCGGCCATACCGCCGGATCGGGAAGCCCCACCAGTGGCAGCACCATCAGCGAACACAGCGCACTTACTACATTCATGCCCGCCAGGCCGATAATCCGGTCCCCGCTTACCTTGATCATCGCGTGCCATGCCGAATGCAGGAATGCCGCGGACAAAAGCACGATTACTATCGATACGGACATCACGGCAAGCCCGGTGGCAACGGCGGTGAGTCCGGGCATTTGCATGCTGCCAAGACCGGAATGAATGGTGGGCCGTGTTGGGTTCGAACCAACGACCAAAGGATTATGAGTCCTCTGCTCTAACCGGCTGAGCTAACGGCCCCGGAAGAGGATTATTGCAGACTGGCGGCCCTACCTCACCTTCAGGATGCGGCCGATGGTGTCCGCCAGGACGCTCTTGCTGTACGGTTTGGTGACGTACGCGTCCGCGCCGAGGGCGAGGCCCTTGGCAATCTCGTGCGGCTCGTCCTTGGCCGTCAGCATCGCCACCAGCAGCAAGGCGAATTTCGGGTGCTTGCGCAGCTTGGCGAGGATGTCGAAGCCATCGCCGTCGGGCAGCATCACGTCGAGCAGCAGGATGTCGGGCAGCGGCTGGGCGCGAAGATCGTCGAGCAGCTGCCTTGCGTTGCCCGCAGTACGCACCCGATAGCCAGCCATGGAGATGCGCAGGTCGGCGAGCGCGAGCTGGTCGGGATCGTCCTCCACGATCAGGACGGTCGTTTCCGCAGCAGGCTTGGACGCGACCGGCCGATTCTTCAGGCGGTCCTCGGCGATCCAGGCGCCCGCACGGGCAAGCACCGCCTCGGCGGACACTGCCTCGGCCTGAATGCGCTTGGCATCCTCGCCCGTCACCTTGGCCTGCGCCGCCGGTTTCGCGAAGAACTTGGTGAAATCCAGGTCGAAGTCCGCCTCGGTAGGGACCGCCTCGATGTAACCGATCTCCTCCAGCTCCTCGACCCACTCTGCAATGAGCTTGTCGGGATACCGCCGCAAGGCGCCGCGGATCACATCGAAGTGGGTGTCGGCAGAGACCAGTGCGAGGATGCGCCGGTAGTCGCCGGGAACCGACAGGTCGTCGCCGGAACTGGCTGCGCGGCCGCTCTCGGTCAGCCTGTAGGTGCGCCCTGCGGTAGTCATCTGCCTTTTCCGGATCCCGGTGCCGGGCTAGGCCCGCGCCAAAGCGCGCTCGAGGAAGTCGAGCCGGTCCTGACCCCAGAACAGTTCGTCCTTGAATACGTAGGTCGGCGCGCCGAAGACGTTTCGCCCCAGCGCTTCCTGGGTATTCTCGGAATACACCGTCCGGCCCTTTTCAAGCGCCGCTGCGAGATCCGCGACGCCGTGGCGCGCGGCAACCGCGGCCAACGTTCCCGCTTCCGCAATATTCTCCTCGCGCGCCCAGACTGCAGCCAGCAGGTCGCCAGCGACTGCCATGCGCTTCGCATCCGGTACGCCGCAGATCAGGTGTGCCGCCTGCGTACCGTCGACCGGAAAGAATCTGGGCTGGATGGTGAGGGGCAGACCGAGGTGCTGCCGCCAGCGGGCGAGTTCCATCAGTCGATAGGCCTGGCGCTGCGGCGCGCGCTTGCCGAGCGGCAGCCCGCCCGACACGGGGAAGATCACGCCATAGTCCACCGGCTTCGCGTTGATCCCGGCGCCGTATTGCTCCGCCATCGCCGCAAACCGGGCATGCCCGAGGTAGGTCCACGGGGAGACCGGGGAAAAATAGTAGTCGACGACTTTCATCCAAGCTCCTGAAAAGGATCGGGCCGCCCGGAGTGCAACGAGGCGGCCCGTCTTGCCTGCATCCAGCCTGCTATCAGCCTTCCTGGTCGAGGAAGCTCTTCAGCCGTTCGGACCGTGAAGGATGGCGCAGCTTCCTGAGGGCCTTGGCCTCGATCTGCCGGATGCGCTCGCGCGTCACGTCGAACTGCTTGCCCACCTCTTCAAGCGTATGGTCGGTGGACATTTCGATGCCGAAGCGCATGCGCAGCACCTTGGCCTCGCGCGGCGTAAGCGTGTCCAGCACCTCCTTGGTCGCATCGCGCAGGCTCGAGTACGTGGCCGCGTCCGAAGGGGCCATCGTCGACTGGTCTTCGATGAAATCGCCAAGGTGCGAGTCGTCGTCGTCGCCGATCGGCGTTTCCATGGAGATCGGCTCCTTGGAGATCTTCAGGATCTTGCGGATCTTCTCCTCGGGCATTTCCATGCGCGTGGCGAGCGTCGCGGGATCGGGCTCCGAGCCGGTTTCCTGCAGGATCTGGCGGCTGATCCGGTTCATCTTGTTGATCGTCTCGATCATGTG
>JAFEDL010000045.1:12273-26707 GCA_018241645.1 Pseudomonadota bacterium | reverse complement strand
AGGCCGCGGTTGGTGTACTTCTTCGCGATCGAGATCACCAGGCGCAGGTTGGCCTCGGTCATCTCGCGCTTGGCGCGGCGGGCCTTCGCCTCGCCGGTGGACATCTGCTTGTTGATCTCCTTGAGTTCCTTCAGCGAGATGCCGATCTTTTGCTGCACGGCCACCATCTTGCCGAGCAGTTCCAGCACGGACGGCTCCAGGCGGATCAGCCCGCTGCTCCAGGCGTGGTTGCCGTTGATCTCGGCGGTCAGCCAGCGGCGCGACCCTTCGTTGCCCGGAAACACCTTGATGAAATGCTGCCGCGGCATGCCGGCCTTGCGCGTGCAGATGTCCAGGATTTCGCGCTCGTGGGATCGGATCTGCTCGACCAGCCTGCGCAGGCTGTCGCACAGCCTTTCCACCGTGCGCGCGGTGAAGCGGATCGCCATCAGCTCGTTGGAGATCTTGTCGCGGGCATTGAGGTAGTCCTTGTCCTTGGACCCCTTGGCCTCCAGCGCCTTCTTCATCTTTTCGTAGAGGCGGCGGATGCGCGCGAACTTCTCCAGCGCGTCGGTCTTCAGCTGGAGCAGGTTGGCCGCCGCGATCGCGCCGTCGTCGTCCGCGTCCGATTCCTCTTCGCTGACGTCCTTGTCCTCCTCCTCGACCGCGGCCTCGACCTTCTTCGGGTCGAAATCGTCCTTGGCGTTCGGGTCGATCAGGCCGTCGACGACCTCGTCGATCCGCATCTCCTCCTTCTCGACCTTCTCCGCCAGGTCGAGGATGTCCTGGACCGTGGTCGGGCAGGCGGAGATCGCCTGGATCATGTGCTTCAGGCCTTCCTCGATGCGCTTGGCGATCTCGATCTCGCCTTCGCGCGTGAGGAGTTCCACCGAGCCCATCTCGCGCATGTACATGCGCACCGGGTCGGTAGTGCGGCCGAACTCCGAGTCGACCGTGGACAGCGCCGCTTCCGCCTGCTCCTCGACGTCCTCGTCGGTGGCGGCGACCGGCGCCGCCTCGTTGATCAGCAGCGTTTCCTGGTCGGGCGCCTGGTCGAAGACCTGGATGCCCATGTCGCCGAACGTGGTGATGATCGACTCGATCTGCTCCGCGTCGACGAGGTCGTCCGGCAGGTGGTCGTTCACCTCGGCGTACGTGAGGAAGCCGCGCTCCTTGCCCAGCTTGATGAGGTTACGCAGGCGCATGCGGCGCGTCTCTGCGTCCTCCTTCGGCAGCTCCGGAGAATTGGCAAGGAAGCTTTCCTTGCGGCCCTTGCGGCCGGGACGGCCCTTACCGGCCTTCAGGCTGTTGACCTTGGCTTCGAGCAGCTCAAGCGCGACCTTCGCGCTCTTGATGGTCGGCTTGGCGCCGGGCTTGCCGGCGACAACCGGTTGCTCCGGCTTACCGGCCACGACCGGCTGGCCCTTCTTTCCGCCCTTCAGCAGTTCCTTGGCTGCAAGCGCCCTCTCGGCGGCGGTCGGCTTCTTGTCCTTTGCGCCCTTGGACGCAACCGGCGCAGGCAGCTTCTTTGCCGCGTGCTTGGGCACGGGCTTGGCCAGCGGCTTCCTGGACGGCTTGGCGTGGATCTTCTTCGCCGCCGGCTTGGAGACGGCCGACTTCTTCTTGGTGGCCGGACGGCGCGCGAGCGGCTTGGCCTTGAGCGGCTTTTTGGCCTTCAACACCTTGACTGGTTTGACTTTTTTCTTAGCGGGGGCCGCTTTCTTTGCTGCCGGTTTACGCTTGTCTTTAGTCATTCCTGCCTCGCGCTGATATCCCGGCCACGACCCGCCCGGACATGGGCAAGCGGCTTATCGGGAAGGGTAACCCTCTATTATAGCAGAGCCTTTCCTACATCCTCTGGCCCTTGAGCGCGGCGAGTTCCTTGGTGCGCCGGGCCAATTCCGCCCCCAGGTCAGCCCTGCCCGACCCGTCCCGCTTGAGCGCCTCGATTTCCTCGTTCACGCGCTTGATATGCAGCGAGAGGAGGATCTGGCGGAACTCGGGCTCGGCCGACGCCTCGTTCGGGCCGTGTTCCAGCATCGACGCCTGTGCGCGGAATACGACGGTCTCGTGTTCGGAGCCCTGCATGCGCTCGATCAGCATGGCCTCGCTCAGGACGCCCTCCTCCTCCACCCATCCGGCAATCGTCCGCAGCGCCGCGGTTTCCGGGAGGCGCTCATCCAGCAGCTCATGGTTCATCTCGCCTGCCAGCTTCGGCTGTGCGAGCACGCACCGCAGGAGGTTCTGCTCCTGGGAGGTGATCAGGGGAGCCGATGCGCGGGCCGGCGCAGGCCGGTTGTACGTCCGCTCCCCGGGGCTGCGCAATTCCATGAGCCGCTCGGCCTCGTCCTGCGAGACCCGCCCGAGCTCCGCCACCTGTTTCAGCAACTGCAGCTTCAGTCCCGGCGCGGTGATCTTCTGCAGGTGCGGCTTGGCCTCGGTGAGGAATTTCGAGCGCCCCTCCGCAGTCCCCAGGTCCGCGTCCGCCCGCAGTTCCCCGACCAGGAACCCCGACAGCGTCTGCGCCTCGCGCGCGAGCTGTTCGAAGGCTTCCTGCCCGTGCTTGCGCACGAAGCTGTCCGGATCGTCTTCCGCAGGCAGGAACAGGAAGCGCATCGGCTTGTGGTCCAGCGCAAGCGGCAGGCTCACCTCCAGCGCGCGCCATGCGGCCTTGCGGCCCGCCTTGTCTCCGTCGAAGCAGAATACGACTTCGTCGGCCAGCCGCAGGAGCTTGGTGATGTGCATCGGCGTCGTGGCGGTGCCAAGCGTCGCCACGGCATAGCCCACGCCATACTGCGCGAGCGCGACCACATCCATGTACCCCTCGACCACGAGCACCCGGCCGGCCGTGCGGATCGCGTCGCGCGCCTGCGTCAGCCCGTACAGCTCGCGCCCCTTCTCGAACAGCGCGGTCTCGGGCGAGTTGAGGTATTTCGGCTCGCCATCGCCCATGACCCGGCCGCCGAAGCCGATCACGGACCCGCGCTGGTTCAGGATCGGAAACATTACGCGGTCTCGAAACCGGTCGTAGCGCTTGCCCTCGTCGTTGTCGATGACCAGGCCCGTCTCCACCAGGCTCTTGTCCTGGTAGTCGGGGAACACCGCCTTCAGCCCCTGCCAGTCGTCGGGCGCGTATCCGATGCGAAAGCGCGCGGCGATCTCGCCGGTGAGCCCGCGGCCCTTCAGGTACCCGATCGCCTTTGGCGAACCCTTCAGCTGGGCGCGATAGAACTCCATCGCCTTCTCCATCACCGCGTACAGGTCGGTTTCGCGCTCGCGGCGCTGCGTCTCCTGCGGCGTGCGCGGCGCCTCCGGCACGGTCATCCCCGCGCTCGCGGCGAGGTCCTTCACGGCATCGACGTAGCCCATGCTGGCGTAGGCCATCATGAAGCCGATGGCGTTGCCGTGCGCACCGCACCCGAAGCAGTGATAGAACTGCTTGGCCGGGCTCACCGTGAACGACGGCGACTTTTCGGTATGGAAGGGGCAGAGCCCCATCATGTTCGCCCCGCCCTTCTTCAGCTGGACGTAGCGGGACACCACGTCGACGATGTCGACGCGGTTGAGGAGGTCCTGTTTGAACGAGTCTGGGATCATCGGGGCTGCGCCCCGGAATTTAGCCGCTGAGCTTCGACTTGACCAGCGCCGACACCTTGCCCATGTCGGCGCGTCCGGCCAGCTTCGGCTTCAGGATGGCCATCACCTTGCCCATGTCCGGCATGGCCTTGGCGCCGGTCGCCGCCAGCGCCGCGTCGATCTCGGCTGCGACCTCCGCCTCGGCCAGCTGCTGCGGCAGGTAGGCCGACAATACGCCCACCTCGAACTGCTCCGCGTCCGCCAGGTCCGCGCGGCCGCCCTTCTCGTACTGGACGATGGACTCCCGGCGCTGCTTGATCATCTTCTCGATGATGCCCATGACGTCGGCGTCGGTGAGTTCGATCCGCTCGTCCACCTCGCGCTGCTTCATCGCGGACAGCAGCAGCCGGATGGCCGACAGGCGCGCGGTCTCCTTCGCGCGCATCGCGGACTTCATGTCTTCGGTGATCTGTGCTTTCAGTGACATTTCGGGCCCCGGAAATGAAAAAGCCGCGACCGGACTTGCGTCCCGCGATCGCGGCCTGATGAGCGCTGGCGCTCAGTACATCTTTTTCGGCAGCATCTGGCTGCGCAGGCGCTTGTGGTTGCGCTTCACCGCGGCGGCGAGCTTGCGCTTCCTCTCGGCAGTGGGCTTCTCGTAGAACTCGCGGGCGCGCAGTTCGGTCAGCATCCCGGTCTTCTCGATCGTGCGCTTGAAACGGCGCATGGCCACTTCGAACGGCTCGTTTTCCTTAAGGCGAATTGTCGGCATAACCCCTCTTGAACGCTGGCGTGAACGCTGTACGGCCCACTGTCAGGCCTTGGCGAAAGGCGCGGATTTTAACGGAAAAACGGGTATTTGCGCCAGCTTTCCGCGCGACGCGCCGAACCCCGGCTGGACAGGCGCTGCCGGCTTGCCGCACACTTCGGCCCAAGATTCAGAACACAATCCTTTTAAATCAACAAGATGCTTATTCTCGGGGTGGAATCGTCGTGTGACGAAACCGGGCTGGCGCTGTATGACAGCGACGCGGGGCTGCTCGCGCACGCCCTCCACTCGCAGGTGGCGATGCACCAGGAGTATGGAGGCGTCGTGCCGGAACTGGCGTCCCGGGACCATATCCGTCGCGTCATCCCGCTGGCGCGCGAGGTACTCGCCCAAGCCGGACGCGAGCTGAACGCCTTGGATGCGGTGGCCTTTACCGAGGGTCCGGGGCTGGCGGGCGCACTCTTGGTGGGGGCGGCATTCGCCAAGAGCCTCGCCTTCGCCCTCGGCGTACCTGCGGTCGGAATACACCATCTGGAGGGCCATCTCCTTTCGCCGCTCCTTTCCAAGCGCCCTCCGGCATTTCCGTTTGTCGCCCTGCTCGTATCGGGCGGTCACACGCAGCTGATGCGCGTGACCGGCGTCGGCAATTACGAATTGCTCGGCGAAACCCAGGACGACGCGGCCGGCGAGGCCTTCGACAAGACGGCCAAGCTCCTCGGCCTCGACTACCCCGGTGGACCGGCGGTGTCGAAGCTGGCCGAGTCCGGCCGGCCCGGCCGGTTCAAGCTGCCGCGGCCGATGATCGGCTCGAACGACCTCGAATTCAGCTTCAGCGGCCTGAAGACCGCAGTGATGCTCCTGGCGCGCAGCCAGCCTGGCGACGCGGCCACGCACGCCGACATTGCCCGGGCCTTCCAGGATGCCGTCGTCGACGTGCTGGTAGCCAAGTGCATGTCCGCGCTGCAGAGGACTTCGCTGGAACGGCTGGTCGTGGCCGGCGGGGTCGGCGCGAACAGGCAATTGCGTGCCGGGCTCGACGCGGCCGCCGCACGCCAGGGCTTCGAAGTGTTCTATCCGGAGCTGGAGCTGTGCACCGACAACGGGGCCATGATCGCTTTTGCGGCGGCGCTGCGCTGGAAGGGGGGCCTGCCAAAGCCGGACACGACCTTCAGCGTGCGGCCGCGTTGGGAGCTGTCACTGGCCGGCTGAGCGCTTCAGGCGGCAGCCGTTTCCCGTTTGCGCCGCGCAGCGTAGGCCTGCATATGGGTGTAGGCGACTTCGGTGATCGGCGCGGCAAGCGAATGCTTCCTCGCCAGCGCAAGCATCGCGCCGAGGATCTGGTCGGCTTCGGTCGGCCCGCCGTTCTCCGTATCGCGCATCATCGAGGCGGTCGCGGGTGAGCCCTTGTGGGTGAGGGTCTTGCGATGGGTGGCGAGGATTGCGTCGCTGACGGGATAGCCCTCGGCCTTGGCGACCGAAACACACTCGGACAGCATGCCCAGCAGCAGCCGCTCGCCTGCGTCGGCCTCGAGAATGTCGCCGATCGCCGCTCGCATCATTGCCGTCATGCCGGCAATGCTCGCGAGGAAGACCCACTTGTCCCACATCACCTGCAAGATCGTTTCGCTGCGCACATGGCTCACCTGGGTCTTCGCGAACAGGCTTTCGAGCGACCGGCAGACTGCCGCCGCCCGCGCGGAACCGTCGCGCGGCCCGAACGCGATCTTGTGGGCGTCGCCCAGGTGCAGGATGGTGCCGTCGGGGCCGAGCGTGGATGCGATGTAGGCCACGCCACCGAGGACGCGCTCCGCGCCGAAACGCGCGTCCAGTGTCGCGAGGTGCGACATGCCGTTCAGCAGCGGCAGCACCATGCACTCGCCCTGCACCGCCGGCGCGACCGCATCGATCGCGCTGCCAAGGTCGTAGGCCTTGGCCGTCAGGATCACCAGGTCGTAGCCGGGCTTCAGCTGGTCCTGGGTGACCACCCGGACCTTCTGGGAGATGTCGCCCGCGCGGCTCTTGACGCGCAGGCCTTCCCTCGCCATCAGCTCGGCCCGCTTCGGACGCGCGAGGAATGTGACGTCCGCGCCGGCCTGCACGAGCCGGCCCCCGAAATAACCGCCGACGGCACCGGCGCCAAGCACGAGGATCTTCATTGGTTGGATTCCGGGGCAGGTTTCTTCATTGCGCCGATGCGCGGCTCGGTGCCGGCAAGCAGGCGCCCGATGTTGGCGCGGTGCCGCAGCATGAGCAGCAACGCCATGGGGATGGTCGCCCAGGTCACAGCCTGCGCACCGAACAGCATGAACGCGAAGCACGGCGCGAACACCGCAGCCACGAGCGCCGCAAAAGACGAGATCCGAAAGAACACTGCGATGATCAGCCAGGTCGCCAGCGTCCCGGCACCCAGCCACCAGCTATAGCCCAGCAGGACGCCCGCGGCCGTGGCCACACCCTTGCCGCCGAGGAACCGGTGGAATACTGGGAAGAGGTGCCCGGTGAATGCGGCCAGGCCCGCGAGCGGCACCACGAGGCTGGTCGAGATGTCCTCGCCGGAGATCGCCTTGGCGGCCAGCACCGCGACCAGGCCCTTGCCCGCGTCGCCCAGAAGCGTAAGCGCCGCCGCAGCTTTGTTCCCTGTGCGCAGGACGTTGGTCGCGCCCGGACTCTTCGAACCGTAGGTGTGGGGATCGGGCAGCGCAAAGGCGCGGCTCACCACCACGGCGAAGGAAATCGAGCCCAGCAGGTAGGCCCCGGCAACCATGAGCAGGTCGTTCATCGTGGCGGCATTTTACCCGGCTCCACCTATAATGCCCCAACCATGGATCACATCTTCATCCGCGACTTCCGCATCGAGACCCTGATCGGGTTCCACAAGCGCGAGCGCATCGTCCCGCAGACGCTGCGCCTCGACCTTGAAATCGGCATCGCCAACACCGCCGTGTTCGAAAGCGACAAGGTCACCGACTGCATCGACTACGAGAAGGTCACCCTCCGCATCCGGGAACTCGTGGCAGGCAAGCACTTCAACCTGGTCGAGACCCTGGCCGAGCGCATCGCGCGAATCGTGCTTGACGAGTTCGGCGCCGCGTCGGTCAAGGTCAGCGCCGCCAAGCTCGGGATCCTCAGGAACGCGGGGCTGGTCGGCGTGCAGATCGAAAGAAAGCGCTAGGGGAGGTCTTGAGGAGGGGCGGCAGCCCCTCTTCTCCTAGTCCTCGAGCGCGACGTCCACGAGCACCGGGTTCAAGGTCCGCACGATCTCCGCCGGCGGGAGGCCCACCAGAAAGCCGCGCCGGCCGCCGTTGATGAGGATCTTCTCAAGCGCAAGGATCGACCGCTCCATGTAGACCGGCAATTTCTTGCGCGTGCCGAACGGCGAGGTGCCTCCGACCTGGTAACCCGAGTGGCGTTGCGCGACCTCGGGCAGGCACGGCTCGACGCGTTTCCTGCCCGCCTGCCGCGCGAGGTTCTTGGTCGACACCTTGCGGTCGCCGTGCATCAGCACCACCAGCGGCGCGCGAGCCTCGTCTTCCATCATCAGCGTCTTGACCACCGAGTGCTCCGGCACGCCGAGCGCTTCGGCCGATACGGCCGTGCCGCCCTTCTCAACGTACTCGTAGAAGTGCTCGGTAAACGCGACGCCGGCCTTGCGCAGGAACTGCGTTGCCGGGGTCTCGCTGTGGCTGGGCTTCTTCATCCGGGGTTCATCCGCGCGGGTGGTGCATCGCATGCAATTTCTTCAGCCGCTCCTTCGCCACGTGGGTGTAGATCTGCGTGGTGGAGATATCCGCGTGGCCCAGCAGCATCTGCACGACGCGCAGGTCGGCGCCGTGGTTGATCAGGTGAGTGGCGAACGCATGGCGCAGCACGTGCGGCGAGAGCGCCTTGCCCGGGATCGCCTTCTCGCCGTGCCGCTTGATGATGTGCCAGAAGGCCTGCCGGGTCATGCCGGCACCGCGCTCCGTGACGAACAGCGCATCGCTTGCAGCCTTCTTCAGCAGCTGCGGCCGCGCATCGGCGAGGTAGCGCTTGACCCAGTCCACCGCCTCCTCGCCGAGGGGCACGAGGCGCTCCTTTGAACCCTTGCCCATGATGCGCACCACCCCCGCATCGAGGTTGGCTTCGAACGTCTTCATGCCCACGAGCTCCGAGACGCGCAGTCCCGATGCGTACAGCACCTCCAGCATTGCGCGGTCGCGCAGGCCCAGCGGGACAGTGGCATCCGGCGCCGCGAGGAGCGCCTCCACGTCTGCCTCGGTGAGCGTCTTCGGGAAACGCGGGACGCGCTTGGGCGAATCGAGCTTCAGCGTGGGATCGGCCTGGAGTTGCCGCTCGCGCAGGCAGTAGTGGTAGAAGCGCTTGAGGCTGGACATCATGCGGGCATCCGACGAGGCACGATGGCCGGGACCGGCCGACGTGTGCCGCGAGGTGAAGAACGCCCACAGATCCGCGTCCTCGGCCTGCAGCAGCGTGCGCGACTTCGCCTTGCCGAGCCACTGCGCGAACAGCTTCAGGTCGCGGCGATAGGCTTCGAGCGTGTTCTTCGACAACCCGTCCTCGAGCCAGAGCGCGTCGAAAAAAGCGTCGACCAGCGCCGCGTCGCTACCTTCCGGGCCTAGGCCTTGCCGTGCCACAGCGACCCGGCCTCCTCTTCGAGCGGCAGGCATTCGTGCCGCAGCAACCAGGTCTTGGTTTCGATCAGGTAACCAGAGCCATGGTGGGCGAACCCGCCCAACCCGTCAGCCGCCACCACGCGATGGCAAGGCACCACGATCGGGAACGGATTGTCGCCACAGGCTTGCCCGACCGTGCGCGGATTGGCTGCGATTGCGGGATCGATCGCCGCGGTAAGCTCGCCGTAGGTGCGCGTGCGGCCGCGCGGGATCGCGCTGATCTGCTCCCACACCGCGCGCTGCAGGGGCGAGCCGGTGCGCTGGAGCGGCAGGTCGAACGGCGCGTCCGGGTCGTCGCGATAGCGCTCGATCTGGCGCGCGGCACGCTCGGCCAGCGCGCCCCGCGGCGCGCGCAGGGGCGTGGACCGCGGCAAGAACACGATTGCCGCCAGAAAATCGCCGGCCACGCGTATGCCGACATGCATCGCGGGAAACTCTACCACGGCGGCGTACGCGGTCATTCCACCAGCGCCTGCGGTACGGAAACGACTTTCATCATGCGGGAATTCTACCCGCGGCCGCGCCGGCGGCGGCTAGAATAAGCGCCGCCAAACCGCATCCATTACCTCAGGAGGATTCACCATGGGCAAGATGATCGAACTCACCGCCGCCGACGGGCACAAGCTTGCCGCCTACCGCGCCGATCCGGCGGGCAAGCCCCGCGGCGCCATCGTCGTGATCCAGGAGATCTTCGGCGTCAACAGCCATATCAAATCGGTGGCCGATGGATACGCGGCCGACGGCTACCTCGCGATCGCGCCGGCCATGTACGACCGCGTGCAGCGCGGCTACGACACCGGCTACACCCAGCCCGAGATCCAGGCGGGCCTCGCGATCATGCAAAAGCTGGACTGGAAGCAGACCATGATGGACGTGGACGCGGCAGTAAAGGAAGCGAAAGCGGCCGGCAAGGTCGGCATCGTCGGTTATTGCTGGGGCGGCACCGTCGCGTGGGTCGCGGCTGCGCGCACGGCGGGGCTCGCCTGCTCGGTGCCCTATTACGGCGGCGGCATCCCGAACTTCGCCGACGAAGGCCCCAAGGTCCCGATGATGTGCAACTTCGGCGAGCAGGACCAGTCCCCCACGCCAGAGCAGGCCCGCGCTGCGGTGGCCAAACACCCCTCGATCGTCGCGAACTTCTACGCAGCGGGCCACGGTTTCAACTGCGACCAGCGTGGATCCTTCAATGCCGAGGCTTCGAAGCTCGCGCGCACCCGCACGCTCGAGTTCTTCAGGAAGCACGTCGGCTGACGGCACACCCGCGATGAAAACGCGCATCGGAATCGTCGGCGTCAGCGGCTACGGCGGCAGCGAACTGCTGCGCCTGTGCATAGGGCATCCGTCATTCGAGGTGGTCTACGCGAGCGGCGAAAGCACCGTCGGACAGACGCTGGCGCAGCGCTTCCCGGCGCTCGCCGGCCAGCCAACCGGCAAGATCGTGATCGAGTCGTTCGTGCCGGAAAGGCTCGCGGGCATCGACCTGCTGTTCGCATCGCTGCCGACAGGCAAGTCTGCTGCGGCCCTCGCGAAGGTCCCGGCCTCCACGAGGATCGTCGATGTCGGAGGCGACCATCGATACGCGCCCGGCTGGGTTTACGGGTTGACCGAGTTGCCCGGCCAGCGCGAGCGCATCGCCACGACAACGCGGCTCGCAAATCCCGGTTGCTATCCGGCCGCGGCCCTGCTGGCGCTTGCGCCGCTCGTCAAGGAAGGGCTGGTCGAGTCCGAGGGCATTGCGATCGACGCCAAGAGCGGCGTCACCGGCACCGGCCGCGGCGGGGCAAGCGATTTCGGGTATGCCGAGACCAACGAGGACCTGTTCGCCTATGGCCTGGGCGGGCATCCGCATGTGCCGGAGATCAATCGCACGCTCGCCGATCTGGGCGGAAGCAAGGCCTCCGTGGCGTTCACCCCGCACCTCGTGCCCATGACCCGGGGCATCCTGGCGACCTGCTATGCCCGGCCGCGCGGGAAGTTCGACACGGCGAAGCTGTACGCCGCAGCCGAGGCCATGTACGCCGGGGAGCCGTTCGTGAAAATCGTCGCCACGGAAAAGGGTCGCGGGCCGCATACCAAGTGGGCCAGCGGTTCGAACCTGATCTTCATTTCCTACGCCGTGAACGCTGACACCGGCCTGGTCGTCGCGGTGGCCGCGATCGACAACCTCGGCAAGGGTGCGGCCGGGCAGGCCGTGCAGAACGCCAACCTCATGACCGGCCAGGCGGAGACGGCGGGCCTGTCGGGTCTGCCGTTGTGGCCGTGAAGACGGCGGTCAGGCCGCGTCGCGCAGCAGCGTCTGGCCCGGCTTCACCCGCGTAAACGCCACGGGCTTCATTGCGATCCCGAGCTTGCCGGACGCATCCATCGTCACGCTGGTGTAGGCCGAGGTCTCGAGCGGCCCGGCTTCAGGGAAGTCGGCGCGGAAGTGCGCGCCGCGCGAGTCCTCGCGCGCGAGCGCGGCCCGCGTGATCACGCGGCTCGCGTCCACCAGGCTCTTCAGGTTCATCCAGTCGTGCCACGACAGGTTGTACCCCCGCTGGTGGTCGGAGAGCGTGTAGGCATCCAGTTCGGCCTCGATGCCGTCCAGGGCCGACAGCGCCTCTGTCATGGGGAGTTCGTCGCGGATGATGCCCACCTTGTCCCACATCAGGTCGAAGAGCCCTTCGCGCAGGGGCTCGAGGCTCCCGTGCGAAGCGCCCTTGGTGCGCAGCGGCCGTTCGCAGCGCGCGACCGCCGCGTCGATCGCGGCCTTGTCAGGCGCCCGGAAGCCGCGCTCCTCCTTCAGCCACGCTGCCATTGATTCGCCGGCCACGCCACCGAACACGGTGGAATTGGCCACGCCGTTGCCGCCGAGGCGGTTGGCGCCGTGCACGCCGCCCGAATCCTCGCCGGCCGTGAACAGGCCCGGCAGCGCGGTCGTGCAATCCAGGTTGAACTCCACGCCGCCCATCATGTAATGGGCTGTGGGCACGACTTCCACCAGGCCGCCGGCGAGGTCGAAGCCGGAATCGGCGCAGCGCTCCACCATGCCCTTGAACATCTTCGTGACGTTGGCGGGCCCGAGGTGCGCCATCGAAATGTAGAGCCCGCCGTGCGGGGTGGTGCGGCCCGCGCGCATCTCGCTGTACATGGCGCGCGAGACGATGTCGCGCGTGGCGCGCTCGAGCTTGGCGTCGTACTTGTGCATGAAGCGCTCGCGGTTGCCGTCGAGCAGGTACCCGCCCGAGCCGCGCAGGCCCTCCTCGATCACCGTCCCGGTCATGCGCGTGTGCGCACCCGCGAGCAGCCCGGTGGGATGGAACTGCACCATCTCCATGTCGCGCAGGGCGAGGCCCGCGCGCAGCGCCATGCCGAGGCCGTCGCAGCTCTTGTCGCCGGAGGGCGTGTGGTACTTGTACATGGTCGGCCCGCCGCCGGTGGCGAGCAGCACGGCCTTGGCCTTCACGAATACGAATTCGCCCGTGCGCATGTCGATCATCAGCACGCCGGCAAGCGCGTCGCCGGAGGGTGTCCTGACCAGTTCGACCGCGCGATGTTCCTCGAGCCGGGATATCTTCCTTGCCCACACCTGCTCGGCCAGGCGGTTGATGATCTCGATCCCGGTCAGGTCGCCCTTGTGAACGGTGCGGTCGAACGTCTGCCCGGCGAAGGCCTTCTGGTGGACCGTGCCGTCCGGATTGCGGTCGAAGAAGCAGCCCAGCTCGTTCTCGAGCTCATGGATGCGCTCCACGGCAAGCGTCAC
The DNA here is from genome assembly GCA_018241645.1 of Pseudomonadota bacterium. Taxonomy (GTDB): domain Bacteria; phylum Pseudomonadota; class Gammaproteobacteria; order Burkholderiales; family SG8-39; genus SZAS-79. Next base: position 13,968 of record JAFEDL010000045.1, on the reverse strand, counting down.
CAGCTTCCACGCGAGCTCCTGGTCCGGCAGCCACTTGCCGCCCTCGATGGTGTCCATGAAATGGCGCTCCACCGAGTCGCCCGCCGCCAGGGCCACGTTGTAGCCGCCCTGGACCATGCGCGTGCAGCCGCACTTCCCCAGCAATCCCTTCACCGCAACGGTGATCGAGAGCGCCGGGTTCGCCTGGTGCGCGTGCAGGGCGGCGAAGAGGCCCGCCCCGCCCGAGCCCAGGATCAGGATGTCGGTGGAGATTTCACGCATGGTTGGGAGTCCTCAGGCGGCCGCGGCCGGCACGGCCTTGCGCCGCAGGAACTGCAGCACCAGCGCCAGCACCACGCCGCCGAATCCGATTACGTCGGCAGTCGTCGTGGGATAGACCAGCGCGAACCCGGCCACGATGAACATCACGCGCTCGGCCAGGTTGGTCTTGATCAGCGCCCAGCCCTGGAACCCGGCGGCCAGCGCGGCGATGCCGACCGCGGCGGTGATCGTGACTTCCGCGATCGACCACCAGTTGGCGGCGGCCAGCGCCTTGGTCGACCCCATCAGCAGGAGGCCCAGGCCGCTCGGGTCGAGCACGAACATGAACGGCACGAGGAATGCGGGCACGGTGTACTTCCAGCATTGCAGCGTGGTCTTGTAGGGATCGCCGCCCGTGATCGCCGCCGCCGCGAAGGGCGAGAGCGCCGTGGGCGGCGAGACTTCGGACAGCACGGCGTAGTAGAAGATGAACATGTGCGCCGCAAAATCGGGGACGCCCAGCTTGATCAGCGCCGGCGCCGCGATCACCGCGCTGATTATGTACGAGGCCGTGACCGGCACCGCGAGCCCGACGATCCAGACCACGAGCGAGGTGTAGATCGCGGTGAGCAGCAGCGACCCGCCGGCGTAGTCGATCACGATGGAGCTGAACTTGAGGCCCAGGCCCGTGAGGGTCACGACGCCGACGATGATCCCGGCACCCGCGCAGGTGGCCGCGACGTTGAGGACGCCGATCGAACCGCCCTCCATCGCCTTCACCAGGGGCGAACGCAGCAGGCCGTCGACGATCGACCGCCTCCCCGTGAAGAAATCGTAGGGGATCAGCGCGGTGTCCCGGCGCAGGAAGCTGGTGACGAACGAGACCACCGTGGCCCAGAACACCGAGAGCACCGGCGAGAACCCCCACATCATGAACGCGACGATCGAGACCAGCGACAGGAAGTGGTACCAGTAGTGGCGCGCCAGGTTCCACACGGTGTCCGGCTTCTCGATCACCATGTTGCCCATGTTGTACTTGCGCGCGTCGATTTCGACCATCAGGAACAGCGCGAGGTAGAACAGGATGGTCGGGATCACCGCCATCAGCAGCACGTCGAGGTAGGAGATCTTGAGGAACTCGGCGATCAGGAACGCCGCGGCGCCCAGCACGGGCGGCGAGATGATCGCGCCGAGGCCGCCGGCCGACAGCAGCCCGCCGGCCGCGTTCTTCTCGTAGCCGGCCTTGGCCAGCATCGGGTAGGCGACTGCGCCGAGGGTCACCGTGGTCGCCACCCCGGACCCGGAGGGCCCGCCCAGCAGGAACGAGGCCAGCACCACCGTGCGCCCGGCGCCCGTGGGCTTGCCGCCCATGGCCGCGAACGAGAAGTCGATGTAGAACTTGCCCGCGCCCGAGTACTGCAGGAACGCGCCGAAGATCGTGAACAGGATGATCAG
>JAFEDL010000045.1:0-12218 GCA_018241645.1 Pseudomonadota bacterium | reverse complement strand
AGGCGCCCGACTTCATAGCCCTTGTGCGTCCAGGGATGCGGGAGGTATGCCCCGAACAGCGCATAGGCGATGAATGCGGACGTGATCGCCGGCATGATCCACCCGTTGGTGCGGCGCATGACTTCCATCACCAGGACGATCAGGGCGATGCCGAAGAAGATGTCCCAGGGCTCGGGCGAGGTATTGCGGTCGGTGAAGTCGTCCCCGCCCTGGATCAGGTACAACGCGATCGCGATCGACAGCAGCGCGGCGACCCAGTCCCACCACATGATGCGGTGGCGAAAGCGCGCCGCCACCGGGAACACCAGGAACGACAGCGCCAGGACGAACGCGACGTGCACCGGGCGCAGCGTCTGCGTGGCGACGATGCCGTAGGCCGTGTAGAGGTGGAACACCGTCATCGCCACGGCGGCGAAGGTGACGAACCAGCCGAGGAAGCCGCCCAGCTTGTTGGCGGCGCCCTCTTCTTCCTCTACGTATGCTTCCGCCTTCCTGAGTGCCTCGTCGCTGATCGCCCCGCCGGCGACCGGGATGACGGTTGGTGCTTCGCTCGGGTCCCGCCGTGCCTGGTCACTCATGCGGCGCCGGCCTCAATTGACCTTGATGCCTTTTTCGGCGAAGTACTTCGCCGCGCCCGGGTGGTACGGGATCGGCGTGGCCGACGCCTTCTGGTTCTCGAGCTTGAAGTTCTCGGCTTCCTTGTGCACCGCGATCAGGTCCGCCCGCTTGTCGAATATCGTCTTGACGATGGTGTAGGCGGTCTTGTCATCCATGCTGGCGTTGGCGACGAGGATGTTCATCACCGTGGCCTGCTTGTTGTCGGCGTCCATCCCCTTGTACATGGTCTTGGGAATCACGTCCTCGACGTACAGGTTGCCGTATTTCTTGTTCATCGCCGCCACGGTCTCGGCGTGGTCGATCATCTTGATCTTGGTCCCCGGCGTGTTGGCCAGGTCGGTGACCGAGGCCGTGGGCAGGCCGCCCACCCAGAAGAAGGCGTCGATCTTGCCGTCCTTCATCGCGTTCACCGACTCGGCCACGCCGAGGCGCTCGCGCTTCATGTCCTTGTCCTTGTCGAGGCCCGCCGCCTCGATGATGCGGAAGGCCATCACCTCGGTCGCGCTCCCCGGCGAACCCGTCGACACGTGCTTGCCCTTAAGGTCGGACATCTTGTTGACGCCGCGGCCTTCGATCGAAACGACGTGCATGCGGTTCGGGTAGAGCACCATCAGCGTCTTCAGCGCCACCGGGTGGCCCTTGAACTTGTCCTCGCCGCGCAGGGCGTCCTGCGCGGCATCGGCCATCGAAAACGCGATGTACGGCTTGCCGCTGCCGATCAGCTTCAGGTTGTCGACCGACCCGCCGGTAACCTCGGCCGTGGCCTGCATGCCCGGCACGAACTTGGACAGGGCCGCGGCCACCCCGCCGCCAAGCGGGTAATACACGCCGCCCGTGCCGCCGGTGGCGATGGACAGGTTCTGCGCAAACGAGGCGCCCGAAAAGGCGATTCCCGCCGACAGGCCGATCGAGGCGGCAAGCAATGCGATACGTGATTTCATTCAACCCTCCTATAGGTTTGGCCGCGGCCTGGATTGTTCTTGGACCCTGGGCGTGACTGTGTCCGGCGCGTGGCCTGAATTCTACCGGAATACCCCTCCACAACCGGGATTTGAAGGCCAAAACCGGGCCTGTTCGGGGCATCGGACACCCTTGCCGGCCGTTAACGTGGCGGCATCCCTCACGCTTTCCGGCCCAGGAACCGCATGGCATCGGTAATGACATCCCCGCCCAGGGGACCCGCGCCCGCGCGCATCGGGCGGTTCGAACTCCTGCGCGAACTCGGCCGCGGCGCCCAAGGGGCGGTGCACCTCGCCACCGACACCAAGCTCGGCCGCCAGGTCGCGCTGAAGACCCTGCTGCTCAGCGGCGAGGACGCCGCCGCGGAACTCGAGATGCTGCTGGCCGAGGCGCGGATCGTCAGCCGGCTGCAGCATCCGAACATCGTCACGCTGTTCGACGCGGGCGAGGAGCGCGGCGCGCCCTACCTCGTCTTCGAGTACGTGGAAGGCAGCAGCCTGCAGCAGCGGATCCGCACGGGGGGCCGGCTGCCTGTGGCCGAGGCCGTGCGCATCGCGCTCGCCCTGCTCGACGGCATCGGCTACGCGCATGCCCGGCAGGTGATGCACCGCGACCTCAAGCCGGCCAACATCATGCTCACGCCAGACGGGGTGCCGCGGCTGATGGACTTCGGCATCGCGATCCACGGGAGCACGGACGAGGAGGCCGAATTCTGCGGCACGCCGACCTACATGGCGCCGGAATACATCAGCACGCACAAGTACCAGGCCTCGTGCGACCTGTTCTCCCTCGGCGTGGTGCTCTACGAAATGCTCACCGCGTCCCCGCCGGTGCGCTCGCGCGACCCGTACCAGACGATGCACAGGATCGTGTACGAGGCTTACGAGCCCCCCTCGCGCGCCAATACTGATATAGCGCCCGAGCTCGACCTCATCGTCATGAAGGCGCTCGCCAAGGACCCGGCGGAACGCTACGAAAACGCCGCGGCGATGGCAGCGGCCTTGTCCGGCTGGCTCGCACCCGAGCCCGAGGCGCCCGATGCGGCCGAACCGGCCAGGCAGGGGACGCTCGAGTTCCTGCTGCGGCGCATGCGCCGCAAGAGCGACTTCCCGGCCCTGTCCGGCGCCCTTTCCGCGGTAACCCGGGTGGCCGCCGACCGCGAGCACGCGAGCGTGCTGTGCAACAGCATCCTGAAGGACTTCTCCATCACCAACAAGCTGCTGCGCATCGTCAACGCGGTCAGCTTCGCCCAGTTCGGGGGCACGATCAGCACGGTGTCGCGGGCGGTGGCGATCCTCGGTTTCGACCAGGTGCGTTCGATCGCCCTCTCCCTCGTGCTGTTCGAGCACCTGCACGACAAGCCCCAGGCGGCCGAACTGAAGGACGACGTGGTGTCCTCCTATTTTGCCGCGATCCTCGCGCGCGAACTCGGCGACCTGGTCGGCGTCCGCGACCCGGAGCAGGCCTTCATCTGCGCCATGTACCACCGGCTCGGCAAGCTGCTGACCTCGTTCTACCTGCGCGAGGAGGCCCAGGAAATCACCCGGCTCATGCAGACACGCGGCTTTGACGAGGGGCGTGCATCGCGCACGGTCCTCGGCATCTCGTACGAGGAACTTGCGGTGGGCGTGGGCAAGGCCTGGAACCTGCCCGAGACGATCCTCGGCTCCATGCGCAGCGCCGAAGGCAAGATAGCGGCGCGCCCGGTACTCGAGGACGACAAGCTGCGCGTGGTCTCGGACCTGTCCAACAGCCTTGCCCAGGTGGTCCGCACCTCGAACGACCGGGATCGCGAGGCACGGCTCGCGGGCATCGTCGAGCGGTTCGGCGCGGCCACCGGCGTATCGGCGAAGAGGCTTACCGGCGCGGTGCAGGAGTCCCTCGAGCGGCTGACGCGGGATGCGGACGTGCTGGGCTACAGCGCCACGACCTGCCCGGTAGTGGCCAACGCAAAAAGCTGGGGCGTGGCGGCGGCCGCGCCCCGCGGCGAGGACGCCACCATCGACGGGATCGTCTCCGACACGATCCTGCACACGGCCGACCCGGCCCAGTTTGCCGCCTCCCCCGGGGAGGCAGGCCCGAAAGCCAACCGCCAGGCGGCGCTGGCCGCGGGCGTGCAGGACATCACCAACACGCTGGTGGGCGACTACCAGCTGAACGACGTGCTGCGCATCATCCTGGAAACGATGTACCGCGCGATGGGATTCACGCGGGTGCTGCTCTTCGTGGCGGACCCGGCCCGGCAGGCACTTCGCTGCCGTTTCGGCTTCGGCACCGACGTCGACGCGTTCGTGCAGCAGGGCCTCTCGCTGCCGACTTCGGGCCCGCGCGACATCTTCTTCGCCGCGGTCGGGCAGGGCGCCGACCTGTGCCTCGACAACCTCGACTCGCCCAAGGTCAGCGCCTATGTGCCGGCCTGGTATCGCAAGGCGATCGGCGCGAAGGGCATGGTGCTGCTGCCGGTCATCATCAACAAGAAGACCGTGGGCCTCATCTACGCCGACGCCGACCGCGCCGAGACCCTCAGCTTCCGGCCAGAGGAGCTCAGCCTGCTGAAGACCCTGCGCAACCAGGCAGTGCTCGCGATCCGCCAGAAAACCTGACCCGCCCGGCGCGGCGGTTGAAGAAAAGCACGATCGGTCGTAGCATCGCGGCCTCCATGGCCACGATCCCGAAATCCGAGCGCACGAAGGCGCGGGTGCTGCGCGAAGCGCTTTCCCTGGCCGGCAGCGTCGGGTTTGCGGGGCTCACTTTCGGCACGCTCGCGGAGCAGGCCGGGATCTCCAAGAGCGGGCTGTTTGCCCACTTCGAGTCAAAGGAGGACCTGCAGATCCAGACGCTGCATCTTGCGGAAGAGATGTTCGTCGACCGGGTCCTGCGCCCCGCGGTAAAGGAGGCGCGCGGCACGCCGCGCATCCGGCGCCTGTTCGACGGCTGGATGGAGTGGATCCAGTCGGGCGCAGTGCCGCGCGGCGACATCCTGACTTCGGCGGCATTCGAATTCGACGATGCCCCCGACGGGCCGATGCGCGCGGCGGTGGTCGAAGGCCACGGCAAGATGCAGGGCACCATCGAGCGCCTGGCGCGCCAGGCCGTGGAGGCCGGGCAGTTCAGGAAGAAGACCGACCCGGCCCAGTTCGCATTCGAGTTCCTCGGCATCGTTCACGCGCACCATCACGCCCGGCGCCTGCTGCGCACCGACCAGCATGCGCGCCGCGCCCGCGCCGCGTTCGACCGCCTGCTCGAGACTTATACGCGGTGATACTCAGTCCGCAGGAGCGCATCGACGAGTACACCGCCCGCGGCTGGTGGGGAACGCGACGCATCCACGACTGGTTCGACGAGGCGCTGCGTGCGCGCCCCGATGCCGAAGCGCTGGTGGACGCGCCGAACCGCGCGGAATTCATAGACGGCGCCCCCCGCCGCCTGACCTGGCGGGCGCTGGCGGCCGAAGCGGACATGTTCGCGACCGCCTTCCTCGAGATGGGCCTAGCAGGCGACGACATCCTCTGCGTGCAGTTGCCCAATTGCGTCGAGCTGCCGGCCATCTACCTGGCCTGCCTCAGGCTCGGCATCGTCGTGACGCCGGTGCCGGTGCAGTACCGCGAGCACGAACTCGAGCACATCCTGGGAGTCACCCAGCCCCGGGCCATCGTCACGGCGGCGCGCATCCTCCACCACGGGCACGCTGCGATGATGCGCCCGCTGGCGGCGCAGCACCCCAGCGTGCGCAGCGTGCTGGCCATTGACGAACTGCCGCGTTGGCAGGCCGACCGCGAGCGCATCGCGCGGCACGAGCGCGAATGCCGGGTGCGCGCAGACGACATCTTCACGATCTGCTGGACCTCCGGCACCGAGGGCGTGCCCAAGGGTGTGCCGCGCAGCCACAACGAATGGCTCGCCATCCCCGAGAACATCATCCTCTCGGGCGGGCTCACGCCCGGTTGCCACCTCCTGAACGCATTCCCGCTGGTCAACATGGCCGGCGTCGCGGGGCAGTTCCTGCCGTGGCTGATGACCGGCGCAAAGCTCGTCATGCACCACCCGTTCAGCCTGCCCGTGTTCCTCGCGCAGGTGAAGGACGAAGCCATCGACTACACGGTGGCCGCGCCCGCGATCCTCGCCACGCTCGCGCAGAACCCGGAGCTGATGGCCGGCCTCAGGGGCTCCCGCCTGCGCGCGATCGGGTCCGGCGGCGGTCCGCTGGCCGAATGGACCGTGCGCGTCTTCACCGAGCGCTACGGGATCGACGTGATCAACTACTTCGGCACCAACGAAGGCGCCTCGCTCACCGCAAGCGCCCTCGACCTGCCCGACCCCGCGCTGCGCGCAACCTATTTCCCGCGATTCGGCGTGGCCGGTTACGAATGGAAGCTGCCGGTGGCAAAGCGGGTGCGCACCCGGCTGGTCGACCCCGAGACGGGCGGCGACGTCGACGGGCCTGGACGGCCCGGCGAACTGCGCGTAAAGGGCCCGGCGATATTCACCGGGTACTTCCGCGCGCCGGACATGACTGCGCGCGCGTTCGACGCGCAGGGCTATTACTGCACGGGCGACCTGTTCGAGATCGCGGGCGAGCGCAACGAGCTGTATCGCTTCGTCGGCCGGCTGAAGGACATCATCGTGCGCGGCGGGTTCAATATCTCTTCCGAGGAACTCGAGGCCCTGCTGCTGGCGCATCCCAAGGTGCGCGAGGCCGCCATCGTCGGCTACCCGGACGACAACCTGGGGGAACGCGTCTGCGCGGTGGTGGTGCCGCAGGCCGGCGCGTCCGTTGAGCTTGCCGACCTGGTCGCCTTCCTGCGCACCGAAAAGAGGGTGGCCTCGTACAAGCTCCCGGAGAAGCTCCTGCTGCTCGACGCGCTTCCCAGGAATCCGGTGGGCAAGGTGTTGAAGCGCGACCTGCGGCGCGAACTCGGGCTTGCAAAATAGCACGATCGGTCGTAAGGTCTGGCCGGTTCCGGTCCGGGGTCCCGGTCGGGCGCACCACAGGGGAGACTGCCATGGCGGCGCGACGCGTATACGTGCTCGGGGGCTACCAGACCGATTTCGCAAAGAACTGGTCGCGCGGCGGCGAGGACATTTCGGCCATCGTGCGCGACACGGCGCTGGGCGCACTGACCGCCTGCGACATGCAGCCCGGCGAAATCGACACGATCCACGTGGGCAACGCGTTCGGCGAGCTGCACCGCAACCAGGCCCACCTGGGCGCCATGGTCGCGTCCACCATCCCGGACTTCTACGGCACGCCCGCCTCGCGGCACGAGGCGGCCTGCGCCTCCTCCAGCATCGCCGTGCTCGCCGCGATGGCCGAGATCGAGGCCGGCCGCTACGGCTGCGCCCTGGTGCTCGGCGCGGAAGAGGAGCGCAACGTGCACGGCGACCAGGCGGCCAAGAACCAGGCGGCCGCCGCATGGGTGGGCCACGAAGGCGAGAACGCGAAGTTCATGTGGCCGCACATGTTCAGCACCCTCGGGGACGAATACGACCGGCGCTTCGGCCTCAAATACGAGCACCTCGGCCGGATCGCCGAGATCAACCTCGGCAATGCCAAGCGCAACCCGAATTCGCAGACCCGTTCCTGGCAGTTCACCGAAGCGAGCTTTCGCGAGGACGATGAAGCCAACCCGGTGATCGAGGGGCGTATCCGCCGCCAGGATTGCGGGCAGATCACCGACGGGGGCGCGGCAGTGATCCTCGCTTCGCCCGAATTCGCGGCGGCCTATGCGAAGCGCCGCGGCGGGACGCTCGACCAGCTGCCCTACATTTCCGGCTGGGGCCACCGCACCGCGAGCCTGCTCATGAGCGAGAAGCTCGAGCGCAGCCGCGGCCAGCCCTACGTGCTGCCGCATGTGCGCGAGGCGATCACCGCCGCGTGGCAGCGGGCCGGGATTTCCGGGCACGAGTCGCTCGACGGCATCGAGACGCACGACTGCTTCACCACCACCGAATACATGGCGATCGACCATTTCGGGCTCACCGCACCGGGCGAGTCCTGGAAGGCAATCGAGGCCGGGGACATCGCGCCCGGCGGCAGGCTGCCGGTCAATCCCAGCGGCGGACTGATCGGCACGGGCCATCCCGTCGGCGCGACCGGCGCGCGCATGCTGCTCGACGCGGCCAGGCAGGTCAGCGGTACCGCCGGCGATTGCCAGGTGGAGGGCGCCAAAACCTTCCAGACGCTCAACATCGGCGGCAGTTGCACCACCGTGGTCAGCCTCGTCGTCGCGCGGGACTAGTCGACTTGCGCAAAGCGTTCCCGTATCCGCTCGCGCTGCCGCTGATCACGGCGCCGATGTTCCTGATCTCCGGACCCGAGCTTGTGCTCGCTGCGTGCCGCGAAGGGGTCATCGGCGCGTTCCCGACCCCGAACTGCCGGACCTCGGAGGCGCTCGAGGACTGGCTGCAGCAGATCACCTCCGGCGTGGAAGCCCTCAGGCGGGAACATCCGGGCCGCACCATCGGCCCCTGGGCGGCCACCATCGTCACGCACCGGACGAACGACCGCTTCGAGGCCGATTTCGAGCTGTGCGTGAAATACCGCGCACCCATCGTGATCACCGCACTGGGCAGCCCCGCGCGCGTGGTGGATCGGGTGCATGCCTATGGAGGACTCGTGTTCGCGGACGTGAACAGCGTGAAGCTCGCCAGGAAGGCCGCCGCGTGCGGCGTCGACGGCCTCGTGCTCGTGTCGTCGGGGGCCGGCGGCCACACCGGCGAGATGGCGGGCTTTTCGTTCGTGCCGGCGGTGCGCCAGTGGTGGGACGGCTACATCGTTTACGCAGGCGGGATCTGCAACGGCAACGGCATCCGGGCCGCCCAGGTCCTCGGCGCCGACCTGGCCTACGCGGGCACGCTCTTCATCGCCACGGAGGAAAGCATGGCGGACGCGGATTACAAGAAGCTGCTCGTGGACTACGGCCCCGAGGACCTGGTCGTCACCAAGGCATTCACCGGCGCCAACGCCAGCATGCTGCGCCCCACCATCATCGCCGCGGGCCTCGACCCGGACACGCTGCCGCCGCGCAAGGACATGGAGTTCCGCGGCCAGAACAGCGAGAACAAGCCCTGGAAGGACATCCGCTCGGCGGGACAGGGCATCGGCATGGTCGACCGGGTGAAGAGCGCAGCCGACCTGATCGGCGAGCTGCGCGCCCAGTACCTCGCGTGCGCCCCGGCTCCGGGCGCCTGATCCGCATGGCGCCCCTGCTCCTCCTGCCCGGCCTGTCCGGCACGCCCGAACTGTGGGACGAAGTGCGCGCGGCGCTGCCTGCCGGCATCGCTTGCACGGCGCTGGAGAACCCGCCGCTCGACGACATGGACGCCATCGCCGATGCGCTGCTCGCGATCGCGCCGCCGCGGTTTGCGCTCGCCGGATTCTCCTTCGGCGGGTACGTGGCCCTGGCGATCGCGGCCCGGGCCGGGGACCGCATCGAGCGGCTCGCGCTGCTCTCCACAGGCGCCAATGCCGACAGTGCGGAGGCCGCGGCCAACCGCGGCAAGTTCATCGAACTCGCGAATTCGGGCGGCTACTCGTCGATCGACGGGAAACTCACGCGCTTCCTGCTGCACCGGGACCGCCAGGAGGACGCCGCGATTGCCGCAAAGCGCGCCCGCATGTCGCAGGCCTACGGCGTGGAGCGCTACGTGGCCCACCAAAGGGCCTGCATGGCGCGCCCGGCGCGCGACGCGGCGCTCGCCTCGATCCGCGTGCCCACGCTGGTGGCGGTCGGCCGCGAGGATCGCATCACGCCGCTGGCGCAGCACGAGGAGATGGCCCGCCGCATCCCGGCCGCGGACCTCGTGGTGTTCGAGCGCTGCGGCCACCTGGTTCCGCTGGAAGCGCCGCTGCCGCTCGCCGGGGCGCTCACGAAGTGGATGACCCAATAACTAGAAGATGCAATCGAGACACCCATAGGAGGAAGACCATGAAATTGAAAGGCGCCCCCCGCGCGTTTGCACGAACTGCCGCGCGCATCGCGCTGCTCGCTTGCGCGGTCGCCTGCGCACCCGCCTTTGCGCAGGATTTCCCGAACAAGCCGATCCGGATGATCTCGCCGTTCCCCGCCGGGAACGTCAACGAGATCGTGATGCGCATCGTCGGCGACAAGTTCAAGGAAGTCACCGGCCAGCCCTTCGTCTACGAATACAAGGCGGGCGGCGCGGGCGTCATCGCGGCGCAGACCCTGATGGCCTCGCCGCCGGACGGATACACGATCCTGCTGTCCACCTCGGGCATGACCTCGATCAACCCCCATGCGTTCGCCAAGCTGCCCTACGACCCGGTGCGCGATTTCTCGCCGGTGACCGCGGCCATCCGCACGCAGCTCGTGTTTGCGGCCCACGCGTCGGTGGCTGCCAACAACCTCGCGGAGTTCATCGCCTTCGCCAAGGCGAATCCGGGAAAGACGAACTTCGCCTCCTTCACGGCCGGCAACCCTTCCCATTTCGCGGGCGTGATCCTGAACCAGCTCGCCGGCATCGACATGCTGCACGTGGCCTACAAGGGCACCCCGCCCGCCGTGCAGGACCTGCTCGGGGGCCAGGTGATGACGGCCTTCGTGCCGATCACTTCCGTCAAGGGCCATGTGGAGTCCGGCAAGCTCAAGGCCTACGCGCTGACCGGCGAGCGCTCGCCGCTGCTGCCGGGCGTGCCGACCTTCAAGGAGCTCGGCTACCCCAAGATGGAAATCTACGCCTGGACCGGGTTCCTCGCGCCGGCCGGCACGCCCGCCGCCATCGTCCAGAGGCTGAACCGGGAATTCACCGCGGCGCTGAAGCAGCCCGAGGCCCAGGCCCGGCTGCGCGCGATCGACCTGGAGCCGATCCCGAATTCCCCCGAGGAATTCGCCGCGATGATGAAAGCCGACACCGAACGCTGGCGCGATGCCGTGAAGGCCTCGGGATTCCGCGCCGACTGAACTATGTTCCCCTGAAGAGGAGACCGTCATGAAGCTCTCTGACCTGCCGGTACACGACATCCCGGGCCTGAACGGCCCGAACGCGCCGATCGACAAGGAAATCGCCGCGACCGAGCTCGAGGTGATCGGCGAGATGCCGAAGGACCTCAACGGCATCCACGTGAGGAACGGGCCGAACCCGTGGTTTCCGCCCGACTGGCGCTACCACGTGTACGACGGCGACGGCATGCTGCACGCGGCCTACTTCGACAACGGCAGGGTCAGCTACCGCAACCGCTGGATCCGCACCACCAGCCTCGCCGAGGAAATCGCCGCGGGCCGCACCTTGTGGAAGGGGCTCAAGGAGCCGCCGCGGCGCGACCGCCCCGACGAGCCGCAGAAGAACAACTCGAACACCGACGTGAAGTTCCACGCCGGCAGGCTCCTCACCATGTTCTACCTGACCGGCAAGCCCTACCAGCTCGACATCAACACGCTCGAGACGATCGGGCCGACCACGTACGACGGCGCGTTCGAGAAGATCTCGGCCCATTCGCGCCCGGACGAGAATACGGGCGAGCTGCTGTTCTTCGACTACGACAAGCAGCCGCCGTACATGACCTACGGCGTGATCGACGCCGCCGGCAGGCTGAAGCACAAGATCGACATCGACCTGCCCGGCCCGCGGCTGCCCCACGACATGGCGGTGACCGAGCACTACACGATCCTGCACGACTTCCCGCTCCACCCCGACCCCGAGGCGCTCAGGGCCGGGCGCCACAAGCTGGTGTTCCACCCCGAAATCCCCTCGCGCTTCGGGATCGTGCCGCGCTACGGCAAGGCTTCCGAACTGCGCTGGTTCGAGGCGAGCCCCGGCTACATGCTGCACGCCGTCAACGCATGGGAAGAGGGTCGCGAGATCGTGATGGTCGGCACCCCGTATCGCATCCACGAAGGCGACGACGGCAAGCCGGACGTGGCGCGGCTCATCAAGACCATCCGCCACCGGCGCCGCGACTACCTGCTGAAGGAATGGCGCTTCAACCTCGAAACCGGCGGGACGACCGAGCGCGTGATCGACGATGTATTGAACACCGAGTTCCCGGTCATCAACACGGCCTACCAGGGCCGGAAGAACCGCTGGACCTACAACATCATCTTCCCGCAAGGCGGCAACGAGGATCCGCGCTTCACCGGCCTGGTGAAATACGACCTCGAGACCGGCGGCTACCAGGCCTGGAGCGAAGGCCCGGACTTCTACTACAACGAGCCGGGATTTGCCCCGGCCGACAACCCGAAGTCTGAGGACGACGGGTACCTCGTGTGCTTCGTCTGGAATCCGCGCGAGGTGCGCTCGGAAATCCAGGTTTTCAATTGCCGCGGCACGGAGTTCGGGCGCGGGCCCGTCGCGCGCGTGCTGCTGCCGCAACGCGTGCCGAACGGGTTCCACGCGACTTACGTGAGCGCGGCGCGGCTGAAGAGCGGCAAGTAAGGGGTCCGGCCGGCGATTACTTGATGCCGAGGCTCGCGAGGGCCGCGGCGCGCCGGTCGCGGCCGATCTTCTTCACGGCGGTGTAGAGGTTGCCGCCATGGCTGTCCATCGCCACCAGCAGCGGGCCGAAGCCTTTCACGCGGAATTTCCACAGCGACTCGGGATTGAGGTCGTCCATGTCCACGTCCTCGATCGCCTCGACCCAGGTGGTTTCCAGCGCGGCCGCGCCGCCGATGACCGCCAGGTAG